>DAINDC010000223.1:4024-4625 GCA_036732085.1 Fibrobacterota bacterium
CCTTCGAACGTGGATTGCGGGTGGATTTTGGCGATCGATCCCACCTCCATATTTCCGGAACCGCCAGCATCGGGATCAAGGGCGAATTGCTGCATCCGGGCGATGAGGAAAAACAGGCGCTGCGGACTCTTCTCAATTTCGAGGCTTTGCTATCGGCCCAAGGAAGCTCGCTCTCCGATTTGGCCTATGTCCTGATCTATGTCCGCGATCCGGCATCGACGGAAAGGATCCGCGAAATCTTGCGCATCCATCTCCCCGAAGATCTCCCGCGCTTGTTTCTCGAGGCGGATGTTTGCAGGCCGGGCTGGCTTTTGGAAATCGAGGGATTGGGTCTGCGTCCCATCCAATCGGACTACGGGCCTTTCCTTTGATGCCGCTGCATTTGCTGCCGCAACGTTTTCTGGCGTTCCGCGAACATCCCGTAAAAGGTGGTTCATGCCTATGTCCCTGAAGCCCGCCCGTATACGGACCTTGATGCTCCATAAGTTCGCGCTGCTTGCAATCGTCCTTGTGGTTTCTGGCTGCCGATTCACTACGGATAAAAATGGCGCTGCCGATAATGCGAACGCTGCCGACAAGGCGGGCATGGACGATAAGGCGG
>DAINDC010000223.1:4635-6121 GCA_036732085.1 Fibrobacterota bacterium
GTCGCGGCCCTTCCTTCCGCCTCCCCGGATTCCCTCGGTGAAATCCTCCAGGCGAGAAATCTGGAACTGACGTCGGCTCCCAATGAAAAGGAAAATGCCGTGCTCAAGGATTTTTCCGAGCGACGCCATCGCTTATCGGTGGCAGCCAAGCTTCACATCGACTACCCGCTCGATAGCAGCGTATTTCCTCCGGAGATGGTGGCGCCCACCTTGGTCTGGCAAAACGAAAAATTGGCAGCCCAGCGCTGGCTGATCGAGTTCGATCTGAACGATACGGTGAAGCTGAGCGTGCTCAAGCCCTCGCAGGGTCCGCCGCCCTTGAGCATCGACCGGGAGCTCCCGCTTCGGGCCGGCAGCGAAGGTCTATCGCGGCCCAAGACCATGGAAGCCTGGACCTTGCCCAACCCCCTCTGGTCCCAGATTAAAAAGAAAACCTTGGAACGGTTCGCACGCGTTACCATAACCGGTTTCGCATCCGGTTCAAGCGCTCCGGTCTTCCAAGGCGCTTTCACCTTTACGGTTTCGCATGATTCCGTCGCCGCGCCGATCTTCTACCGCGACGTGCCCTTCATCCCCGTGGTCAATGAGAAGGACGACAATATCTTCCCGCTGCAGCAGTTCAATATGCGCTTCATCAATTGGCGGTTGCGGGACGTGTCGCGTTGGGAAAGCAAGGTCCTGCTCCGGGACATGCCCACTTGTTCCAACTGCCACACTTTCTCGCGCGATGGGAAATGGATGGGCATGGATATCGACGGTCCCCAAAGCGACAAGGGCGCCTACGGGATCCAGAAGGTCTCGCGCCAGATGGTTTTCGATCGCCAGCATGTCATGAGCTGGAATTACGATTTCAAGCAGAGGACGCCGGGGAAATTCACCTTGGGATTCATGTCCAGCATCGCCCCGGACGGCAGCAATGTCATCTCCACCGTGAATGAGGAACTGTATTCGATCGGCTTCAAGGATCCGGCTTTCAGCCAGGTATTCTATCCCACGCGCGGGATTCTGGCCTACTACTCCCAGAGCACGAAAAAGGTCCTGACCTTGCCAGGAGCCGACGATACGGCCTTCGTGAACTGCTCGCCCACCTGGACCCCGGACGGCAAGTACATCGTCTTCTCCCGTGCACGGGCCAAGCCAGCCTATACCAAGGACCAACGGATGCCGGCCAAGGCCAATGATTCCGAGGAAACCCAGATCAAGTACGACCTCTACCGTATTCCCTTCAACGATGGGAAGGGCGGCCGGGCCGAAGTCATCGCCGGTGCGTCCGCCAATGGAATGAGCAACAGTTTCGCCAAGGTTACCCCGGACGGCAAGTATATCATCTGGGTCCAAGCCAAGAACGGCCTGCTGATGCGGCCCGGTAGCAAGCTATGGATGATTCCCATCCAAGGAGGCGTGCCCAGGCTGATGCGCTGCAATGGGAACGTGATGAACTCCTGGCATAGCATATCGCCCAATGGGAGATGGATGGTCTTCTCGT
>DAINDC010000223.1:6131-8884 GCA_036732085.1 Fibrobacterota bacterium
CCCAGCTCTTCCTGACCCATCTCGACGGGAAGGGCGGCGACAGCCCCATGATCCTCATCCCCAATTCCACCGCCGACAACCGCGCCTCGAATATTCCCGAGTTCGCGCCCGTCGCCTATGAGGATATGGCCAATATCGACGTTCCCGCCATCAGCCATTTCCGATACAAGTTGAAAGCGCAGGAGTTAATCCAGAACGGGCAATACGATGAGGCCATCGCCCTGATGCGCAAGGCTCTGGACGATGAGAAGACCGACGTGCTCATGCGCTCGGATATGCTGGTGACCTTGGGCGAGATGACCCGCGACTATCCCGAGTCCGTCCGGCTGCTCAAGGAAGCCATCAAGGTCGATTCGACCTACCACCAGATTTATTTCTTCCTGGGATACTTCTACGAGCAGATGGGTCAGGAGCGCCTGGCCATCCCGTCCTACCGGAAGTGCCTGGTGAAAAACCCGCAGAATTATTGGGCCATGCTCAAGCTGGCCAAGATCTATATGGCGCCCCTGGACTCCACTTTGCGCGATATCGATTCCGCCCTGTACTACACCACCAAGGCCTGCGAGCTCACCTACTACCAGAAATCCTATCCCATCCAGAACCTGGCCCGCGTCTTCTCCGAGTTGGGGCGCTTCCCGGAGGCGATCAAGATGGACGAGCTAGGCATCCTGCGGGCCGGGCAAATCAGCGATACCGGCCATATCGCGGATATCCAGAAGGAGAAGCTGGCTTTCCTCGCCAACCGGAAATTCACTTCCCTAATCAGGCGGACGCCGGCGGGCCAGCCACCGGGGAAGTAGGGGAAAGCAAGGTAAAGTCAATTAAATCGCGTAACGTATCGGTTACCGACGAGATAAGTCGGTCACCCGCCCGAGGGCTTCCGATACGCATCGGCGTGCAAGTCCAATTCTTCCATCAGCTTCATCAGCCATTTCCGATCCGTATCGAGCATCTTGGCGGCCATGGAAATATTCCCGGTCGCTTTTTCCAGCGCGGCCGTGATCGATTTCTTATCCGATTGGGAACGCGAATCCTTGAGGCTGGGCATGGCCGTTTGCCCATTGCCGTCCGGGCCGCGCGCTTCCGAATGGAGTTCGTCGGGGCCGATCGAGGAGGAATTGGAAAGCAGGATCGCCTTTTGGATCACGTTCTCAAGCTCGCGGACATTGCCGGGAAAACCATAGGTCAGGAGCTTGTTCCGGGCGAGGGAGGAAAAGGTCTTGGGCGGAAGGCCGAATTGCAGCAGGTATTTTTTCAATAGGTACTCGGAGAGCAGGAGGACGTCCTGACCACGTTCCCGCAAGGGCGGCAGCACCAGGTCCAGGACGGCGAGGCGGAAAAAGAGATCCTGCCGGAACCGACCTTCCGCGACTTCCTTCTTCAGATCGCGATGCGTCGCCGATAGGATGCGTACATTGATGCGGATGGGATTGGGATTCCCGATCCGCATGATTTCCGATTCTTGCAGGACCCGCAGCAGCTTGACCTGGAGGGAGAGGTGCAGGTCCCCGATCTCGTCGAGGAAAAGCGTCCCGCCCTCCGCGGCTTCGAAGAGGCCGATCTTGCGCTGATCCGCACCCGTGAAAGCCCCTTTCTCATGGCCGAATAATTCGGATTCGATCAGGTTTTCCGGAATGGCCCCGCAGTTGAGGGCCCGGAAGGATTTCTCAGCCCGCATGGACTTCTCATGGAGGAAACGGGCCAGCATCTCCTTGCCCGTGCCGGTCTCCCCGCGGATGAGGACGGCGGCATCGGTGCGGGCCACCTTACGCGCTAATTCCATCAGCTCCACCATCGGCCGGCTCTCATGGATGATGCCGCTCTGCGCGCCCGGGCCCGCGGCTTGCAACCGCGAGATGGTTTCCTTCTGCCTTTGCAATTCGTTCCGGTTCGTGAGGACTTCCCCGAAAAGCAGGCTCAGGATATCGCAAAGCGATCGATCGCTTTCCGAGAAGGGGCTCCGGCTGCCCATGCGATCCATATAGAGATAGCCCAGGATGGCGCCTTCCCCGCGCAGGGCCACGCACAGGACCGAAGAGACCGCGTTCTTCCGCAAGGAACTGATGGAATTGAGATCCTCCCAATCCGCCTCCTGCATGAGGATGGCCTTGGTCGAAGCCTTGGCCCAATCGATGGCGCGGCTGGAGAAGCGTTCCAGGCCGCTATGCGAAGGGAACCGGGCGATGGTCCGTCTCTCCCCGGTTACGGCATCCTCCTCCACCACCCGGGCGGCGTCGCAAAGCAGCAGCCGGGAAACGCCGGCGACCAAGGTGCCGAAGACATCCGTGCTCCTGTCCCGCAGAAGCTGGACGAGGGCCCCGATCACCTCCCCGAAGGAAGCCAGGGAATTGTCGGCGGCCGGCGGCGCGTCCGCGATCGGACCCGTACCATCCAGGTAACGGTAACGGCGGCCGCAGATCTCGATCCGGGCGTCATCGGCGAGCGCCATGGGTTCCAGGACGGGAATTCCGTTAACCTTGATCCTCCCGTCATGGGAAAGCGCCTGGAGATGGTAACGGCCCTCGCGGAACAGGAAGTGGCCCATCCTGTCCTCGACGGACTTGCCGGCCAGCTTCAGGCTGCATTCCTTGGAGGCCCCGAAGGTGACGATCCTACCGGCCAAGCGGAAGTCCTCGCCGCCGTCCTCGTCCCGCAAGAGGGGGTAGGTGCTGGGAAGCATGGGTGGTCAGCCTTTCGCGGTGGCTCGCCGAGCCGGAGTCAGGTTCACGATTTTTCTCTGGAAGGGCAGGAGA
>DAINDC010000224.1:0-6771 GCA_036732085.1 Fibrobacterota bacterium
TGCGTTATCCGCCGGGATGCGTTATCCGCCGGGATGCGTTATCCGCCGGGATGCGTTATCCGCCGGGATGCGGGATCGGCGGTGCCGGAAGCGAATCGAGTTTTGCTGTCGTCGAATCCGGGGCCAGGACGTATTTCTCCTCGATCATCCTGCTGGAACCGAGGCCCGCTTGGATGGTGACGGCTTTCAGGGAAGTGGTCGCCTTCAAGATGATGGGTCCCGCATACTTGAGACTTTTTTCATTGGGGACGCTTCCGTCCAGGGAATAAAAGATGGAGGCGCTGCTGACCGGTGCGGATAGCGATACGGCGAGCGAATCCTTGAAGACTTGGCTGGTCGGCGAGGCCGTGGGGGAGGCCGGCACCAGTACGTAGTTGTTGACCGCGATGGGACTGCGGTTATGGCCCTTCAGGAAGGCCACGGCCTTCAGCGTCGCGCTGGCTCGGAGGCTGATGGGGCCGGAGTAGTGCTTGGAGCCGATATCCGGAGTGCTGCCGTCCAAGGTGTAATAGATTTGGGCGCCCTCTTCCGAGGTGAGGCCGACCGATACGGAATCCGTGAAGGCGAATTGCCCGGGAGGCATGGCCGTCGGTGGAGTCAAGCTGGGATTGGGCTGGGGCATGGCGACCGAGTCCGTGCGGCGGCGCGTTTTGAGGGGATGGGTCCAGGACGATCCCAGGGAGTCTTCCATATCGTAGATCCAGCCGTTCGTGGAGAGAAGGCGCAAAGGCAATTTGCCCGCGGGGATGTCCCGGAAGCGGAAGCTGTCGCCCACGATGGAGGCGTAGTAGGGCGTCCCGGGTACGAACAGGCCCAGGGGTCGGCTGGCCATTCCCGCGGTGTCCACGGCCCCGGCATAGCTCTTCCCGTGGCCGACGTCGATGATCAAGGTGTCGCCCCCGGTGCCGTCCGCAAAGCGAAACCTCCCGGTTACGGTATCGGACCGGATACCTGAGAGCCAGCCGCAGGTGGAATCGAAACCGGCGCCGATTCCGGACAGCACGATATTGAACTCGGGGAACTTGGCGATCTCCCGGGCCTGGGCGGCCTGGCTCCCGGAGGCTTTGAACAGGGGCTGCATGGGCTGGGGGTTGACCAGGTGCGAGAGCAGATCGCGGGAGATGGTGACGCTATTGCCGCCGGTCAGGACGATGGTGGAGACCAGATCGCCTCCTGCGGTCCCTTCGGAGGAGAGGCCGTCATCCGGGGGCGCGGTGAAAAAGGCCGGGTTCGATCCCTGGGCGAAGAACTGGACGAAGCCGTGGAAGGGCGCGTCGCCGTCGGTGCCGCGGATCTGCAAGGTGAAGCTCGGGTTCCCGGCTTCCGTGCTCGTGCCTCCGTCGCAGCCGCCCAAATGGACGACACCGGCCAAGGCCAACGCCAAGGCGGCCACCCGCAGCGGCCTCAGGGTGCGCAACTTGGTAAGTGCGGAAGCGGCGCGAACGGGCGTCATGGAATGCGGGCCCCAGGGAAGAGTTGGATGTTGAGGATGTTGACCTGGTTCATGGCATCGTCCCGATCGATGATCTCGCGCACCTCCTGCAGGAAGGCGTCGATGCGTTGCTTGACGGCCAGGAAGCCCTTGTTGGAAACCGAGAAGGCCAGCACGTTGAACTGGCGCTGCTCGGCCGGGAATTGATCCAGCGCCCCCGCGGCCAGGCGGAGGAATTCCTTGTGGTAATCCTTGGCGACCTGGCCGGTGAAGACCTTGTCGGTCACCAGATGGCGGTCGGTCACGCCATAGCCGTTCGCCTGCTTCTTGATGAGGCCCATGTCGAGGAGCAGGTTCAGGGACTCCTCCACTTCGGCCGCGGACAGGTTCTCCGCCAAATGCTTGGCCATGCGCGCCGGATTGCCTTCGGCCTTGTCGAGGCCCAGGTAATTCCAGATGACGCTATGATGCCAATTCGCGAAGAACTGGTATTGCTTCTCGAGCAGGATCTTGGCCTGCGACCCGCGATGCTTGGACAGGTAGGCGAAAAAGTGGTTCTTTTCCTCGATGGATTTCGCCTGGTTGAACTGGACCAGGAAATCGAAATACTCGGCATGGCGCTCGTCCAGCTTCAGCACCTTGGCGAACTGCAGCCGCTGCCGTTGGGTGAGGTTTCGCGATCCCTTCAAAAGGTTGGTCATGAAGCCGGAACTGGAGATGCCCAAGCTGGGGTTGCGGGCGAAGGTCCGCATGGAATAGCCGGCTTGCTCCTGCTTCCGATGGCGGAAGTAATCCTTGAGAAAGCTGCGATAATCGAGATAGTCGGTGACTATGGGCTGGACGGGCTTCATGTCGGTTCCCTAAGATAGCCTCAGGACCCCGCTCAGAGCTGGGGATTTCCGGATGCGATGCTCTCAATTTGAGAGCGGAAAATGGAGGTGCCGCGGGTCCATTCGGAGGGGTGGCGAGTAGTTTAAGGATCCACCCGCGTAACGGACTCGTCCTCCGTGACGCGTTCATGGTCCCGGTCGGTCCGACCGGGACTCCTCTTTTCCCACTTGAAAACCGCTCGAAAAAGCCTAAAAGCCAAAATATCCGCGAATAACCACAAATTCGAAACCCGGGCCCGTTTCGGGTCGCCCGGGCCATTCGGGGCTCGATAAAAAAGGGGCTCGATAAGAATTGGACAAATCGCGGGCTTTGAAGGATTGCCGGGTGGACCGGCTTCTCTGGGGCAATGGACGGACTCAGGAGGCGGAGGAGTATTCCTGATAATCGGGATCGGAGGGCGGGACCATCAAATCGTCCAGGTCCTGGAAAAGGGACCAGATGCCGGGCTCGTCCGAATAGCATCGTCCCGCATGCTCGGGCAAGCTGCGGTAGAATTTCCCCTGCGGGGTCTCGACCAGGTAGTACTTCATGTCCTTGCCGAAGCAGGAGCCGAAGGCGGGGTAACGTGGAAGTTCCCCCAGGGCGCTTTTCAGGGAGATCTTGCGGTGCACGCTCATATGGACCGATTGCAAAGTCTGGACCGGAGCCTTGTTGGGGCTGAAGGTGGTCACGCGGTAGCGGAGCGTATCCCCTTCGATGCGGACCTGGATGCGCGAGCCGTTCCGGCTGTCGCCCTTCACGAAGGTGAATTCGACCGGCTTAACCTCGGTGTTACCTATGTCCGGCGTGCCGGCTACCTCCGGGGTGCTAGCTACCTTCGGGGTGTTAGCCGCGAGGAGGGAGCAGGCCAGGCCGGTCGCCCCGACGGTACGCGCAAGGGAACGCGCCAGGGTACGCGGAAGGAAACGGGAACCCGGCGGCAAAGGGGAGCGCATACCCAAAGGATAGTTTTCCATGAATCGCCGGTAAAGCGGATTCCATCCGCTCTCTGGCGGAGAGCGAGAATTCCCGCGTCATTTCCCGTGCGGCACGCAACTTCGACGGGCTTTGGGTATACTTTGGAGTACCGCGTAAAGGCGGCCCAACCATGCCCGATATCTTCGCCTACTCCGATTACCGCAAGTTCCTCAAGGACTATTACGAGGAAAAGAAGGCCGAGGACTCCAAGTTCTCGCATCGTTATTTCACCATGAAGGTGGGATTCAGTTCCTCCGGGTACTTTTCCGATGTCTTGGCGGGGAAGAAGAATCTTTCCGGCGCCTTCATGCTCAAATTCGCCAAGGCCCTGCGGATGGGAAAGGAGGAGGAGGAATATTTCCTGAACCTGATCTCCTTCAACCAGGCCAAGACCTTGGAGGAGAAGAACCGGTTCTACGAAAAGATGATGACCTCGGGCAAGGTCAAGTTCGCCGTCCTGGAGCCGGACAAGTACGAGTATTTCAGCAAGTGGTATTACACCGCGGTCCGCGAGATCCTGCATTATCTTCCCTGCAAGGACGATTACCGCATGCTGGGAAAATGCCTGGACCCTTCCATTCCCGCCAAGGACGCGCGCAAGGCCGTGGAGTTATTGCAGAGCCTGGGATTCATCCAGCGCGACGCGGAGGGAAACTGGCGGCCCACCACGGGCAATCTCAGCACCCCGAGCAATTTCAATGGTCTCAATGTCGCGAACTTCCACCGGAACACCTTGGAGCTGGCCATCCGCGCCCTCGACGTCTTCCCCCCGGATCAAAAAGGTTTCTCGACCCTCACCTTGCCCCTCGCGGGAGATAAAATCGGCAAGGCCAAGCTGGCGATCAAGAATCTGCGAATGTACCTTTTGGCCCTCGCCGAAAATAGCGACAAGGCAGACCGCGTCTATCAATTCAATTTCCAACTCTTTCCCGTGACTCGGATCGGAAAAGTGGAATCTACGGAGAAGTTTGATCCCAAAGAACCGTCCGATGCTCAGGAAAAGCTTCTTCCCCATGAAAAGCTTCGTCTCCAAGAAAAACTTCGGAAGGCCGGCGGGGATGAAGGGTAAGCGCGTCTCCCTCTACCTCGCGGGCATCGCCTTCTGTGAGGCCCTCTCGCTCCTCGCGGGTTGCACCTTCATCAATCCCCCCAACGGCGGGACCGATCAGACTTGCGGCACCCAGGTGGGCGATCCCAATGAGGTTTTGGCGGGATGCGTGAACGATCAGGATGGGAATCCCGCAGTTGCGGCGACGGTCCTCGTCTACCCGTCCAATTCCGGAGCGCTCGCCAAACCTTCAGTCCTTCCCTCCACCCTTTCATCCACCGATAGCGCCGGGAACCCGATTGCGGCCGATCTGCCGGATTCGATCGTGGTCCAGACCAATAATTATGGTCGTTATTCCATCACGCGGAAATTGCCCGCCCGGAGTTACGATATCCTCATCCAATCGAGTTCCGACGCCCACCAGCCGGATGGCAGCCCCAGGCCCATGTCCGCCTCCTTGAAGCCCAATGTCAGCGTCGATACCGGCGGCCACCTGATGTTGAATACCCTGACCTTGCTTCCCCGCGGCAGCATCCAGGGCCGGGTGGTCGACGGGTTCGGCTCCACCATTCCCGGGGTCATCTGCTCGGATCCGGGTGGAAGGTTCGTGGACACGACCGACGAAACCGGATGGTTCAACTTGGCCTTGCCCCAGGGGCGTTACACCTTGATCTGCAGCCACTCTCCCCAGAAGCAGGTCAGGCTGGATGGGATCGCGGTCGCCTCGAATCAGGATACCCGCCTCCCTTTGGTGGAGTTGAGTGACGGGGAGGGCAATATCCCTCTGGGAATCCTCACCGCCAAATACGATTCGATCACCGGCACGGTCCACCTCTCCTGGCCCAAGACTTCCTTCAACGGCTTCTTCTGGTACGAAGTGCGGCGCATCGATACCCGGAAGTTTCCGGACAGCGTGAGCTTCCGGACCACGGATACGGTTTACGACGACCTCGTTTACCGGAGCCGGGCCGAAAAGAATTCGACGCGACTGTATTACAATGTCCGCGTCCGGACCAATACCCGCTTGAAGGATTGGGCCACAGGCCAAGCCATCGATGTGCGGCCTCCCCAGGTGGTAGGGCCCGATATCGAACTGGGCTATGCCGATACGACCGCCGGCCCGGGTCCGCTGGATTCCCTCATCGTCCACCCGGATTCCCTCTTCACGGTGGGAGACACGGCGCAATTCCTGGGCAAGTACCAGAACCTGTTCCGGTCGAATACCAAGATCATCTGGGTTGTGAAACGCGCCTATGATGACACCTTCGCATGGATTCCGGAATCCAGCGAAACCCGGAGCATCCTGAAGCTATCCGGCACCGATGCCTTCCGCTACCCTTGCCTGCTGGCCGGGAAAATGCAGATAAGTCTTACCGTGGAAGATGAAATGGGCACGTCCAATACCGTTTCCCTCCGTTTCGAGATCGTCAAGCCAAAGGATCCCTGAGACCTGACCCCGATCCTTTCTGACCGTCCGCCTACAATCTGACCAGCGCATCCAGACCCTGTCCTCGCGCTTCGCCAGGCGCTTTCCCCTGCATTGCTTTCCCCTCCGTCTTCCACGAAGAAATTCGCGCCGATCCGGGATCCGGTCCCGTGATTTTTTTCTGGTCCTCTTTTTGCATTGTCTTCTCTTTGGTCGTCCATTCCAGTTCGAATCCGGTGCGAACCGGTGAAATTCCCAGTCAATCGGGAGTCGGCAAAGAAAGATTGAGCTGCTGGGTCCCAGATAAAAGAAAGTTGTCTCGGATCCGGGATCAGTGGACGTCCAAGATTGCGAAGGATGAAAAGGCGGAATGCATGGGTAAGGGAAAAAGCGGAAGGGTTGTCAGCGGAGCCGCTCTGAATAAAAGAGCGGATTCGGCGGCGACGACGATAAAAACGCAAGTCCATCAGGGTACCTTCAAGGGCATGGCAAGGGAAGGCTTCGGGCTCGGTTTCGGGTATACTTCCCTTGGGGTTTTGGCCACCTGCGCAGCCTTTCGGGCCCTGGGGGCGGCCTCGTTGGAATCGGCGCTTCCCATCATGATTTATCTGGGCATCACTGCGGCCGGATTGAGTGTCCTGTTGGGGAGACGACCGTTCATGGGTCAGCGCCTGGCGGCCCGCAGGAGGCGTTCCCAGGAACTCCCGGCCCCGGCCGTCGCGCCGAAGTCCAAGGAGGCGGAGGCGGCCTTGCTTGGCCATGAGATCAAGAACTACCTCTGCACCCTCAAGGGCAATGCCCGGCTGCTCCGTCAACGCAGCGCCTCCGAAGCCGATTCCCGGATCCTGGACCGGATCGATCATGTAGTGGAAAAAATGGAGGTCTTCGTGAAGGACCTGGGATCGGCCATGGCCGCGGTCGGTCAGCCCGAGGAAGCGCCATCGACCCTGAAGCCCTCGGTCCGGACGCCCGTTCGCCTTGGCGATGTGGCCCGAGGTTGCGTACGCAACCATTTCC
>DAINDC010000224.1:6781-8776 GCA_036732085.1 Fibrobacterota bacterium
GTTCCGATGGGATATCCGCGATGAATCGAGCGGACTGCTCGGGGATCCGAATCGTCTCGAACAGATCTTCCTCAACCTGTACATCAATGCCATTGAGGCGGGCGCGCTCCAGGTGGAAACCCGGATCCGTCGGGAAGGCCGGAAGCTGTTGGTCCAGGTCGAAGACGATGGCGTGGGTTGTCATCCGGAGGATCTGGTCCGGATATTCGAGCCGTTCTTTTCCACCAAGGCCGGTCCCGCTCGGCGCGGACTGGGGATGTTCATCGTCCAATCCATAGTCGAAAGCCATGGCGGCAAAATCGCCGTGCATAGCAAGAATCGCGCGGAGCTGGGAGCGCATGGATTAGTTTTCACCTTGGAGCTGCCGCTGACGGTGGACGCCTCCGCCAAGGTTCACGATCCCGCACCCGCACCCGCTTCCAATTCGGTCGAGGGCGCTCTGGTCGAATCCCGCCGATGGGTCCTGGCACTTCCCGCGCCCTTCTGAACTTCCCGACCGCCCAGGGCAGTTCCCTAAAAGCTGAGCTCAGGGCCGATCCTGCCTCCGATCGCAATCGCCGCATAATGTTAAGGTCCAGACCCTGAAAGCGGTCGTGGCCATGCCTTTATAATCCTGGGGATTCTTTCTAATTTTCCAGCAAATTCAAGGTTTCCGCGCCGGGTTTCCGCCGAGTCTCAAGAGTCCGGTGAATTCAGGCGGAGTCCGATATCTGCCGACGGCTTCAGATATCATCAGGGTCTTCTTTTCAATATCTTCATAAGGTCAGGGAATTTTGCCAGCTTCACCCCTTGTCGAGATTGTCTTCGCCCTGTCCGCGGTGATTATCCTCCTGAGTTCATTGGCCGTGGTGCTGGTCAGGAATCCGGTGCGGGCCACCTTGCTGCTCATCCTTTCCTTCCTGCCCACTTCCCTCGTCTATATCCTGCTCCAGGCCTCGTTCGTGGGCGTGCTGCAAATCCTGGTCTATGCGGGCGCCATCATGATGCTGTTCACCTTCGTCATCATGATGATCAATCCTTCGCCGAATGGCGGGGAGTCCGCAGCCACCGGCGGGGACGACGGCCACTCCGGCCTCCGCTCCGGTTTGATCGCCCTCGTGATCCTGGCTGCCTTGGGAGCCTTGCTGATTCCCATGGTCTATCATGCCGCAGCCCAGGTGTCGATCACGCCCGTGACCAAACCCGGCTTCGGCGGATTGGCTTCCATCGCGGAACTCATCTTCAAGGATCCGGCCGACAATCCGCTGACGGTTTCCTTCGAGCTCATCTCCTTCCTCATCCTGGTCGGCATTATCGCCGCGCTCAATTTCTCGCGGCGCAAAGGCTCGGCCACGGGAGCCGACGGCCGGGGAAGTCGCAAGGATTCCATCTCGACCCGTCCCACCGAAACCTTGCCGATCGTGAAGCGCGAACCGGCCTTGGAAAAGAAATAAGCATGGCGTTTTCCGACTTGCATTTTTTCAGCCTGCAGAATTGCCTGGCCCTCTCCTTGATTCTCGTGCTCATCGGCAGCTACGGAGTTTTTCTCCGGCGCAGCCTGATCATGATCCTCCTCTCGGTGGAGGTGATGCTCAATGGCGTCAACCTGTCCTTGGTCTCCTTCAATTACTTCCGATGGGGAACGATGGAAGCGAGCCATTACCTGTATATGCTTTCCATCGGCGTGGCGGCCGTGGAAGCGTCCGTGGGCCTTTCCATGATCATCGTCCTGTTCAAGAACTATACCGACATCACCCGCGAACGGATTTCCCAGCTCGGTGAAAATCCGGCGGGAAACCAAGCGGCCGGAGGCCAAGCGGCCGGAGGCCGCCCATGACCGCCCCGTGGATCCTGCTCCTCATTCCCCTGCTGCCCGGAATTTCCGCGGCCCTGCTCGCCTTGTTCGGCAGTCGGCTGCCGTATAATGTCATCGGCGGCATCGCGACCTTGGCGGCGGCGGGTTCGCTGGCCCTGACCCTCGGCTTGACCCGCCTCGAGGTCCGCAGAGGCGGCCAA
>DAINDC010000225.1:0-8736 GCA_036732085.1 Fibrobacterota bacterium
GCTATCGTCCGCAGTTCTATTTCCGCACGACCGACGTGACGGGCAGCTGCGAGTTACCCTCGGGCGTGGAGATGGTGATGCCGGGGGACAACGTGTCCATTACTGCGGAACTGATTGCGCCCATCGCCATGGCCAAGGACTTGCGCTTCGCCATTCGCGAAGGCGGCCGCACCGTGGGCGCCGGCGTTGTAACGGAGATTTTAGTTTAAGCTTTTGAAGTGCGACCCGGCTTCAGGCCGGGCCCGTTCTGTGACATTGTGATGCTTTTGGGATTCATTAAAAGAGGTAATTGACAGTGGCAGGAGAAAGAATCAGAATCCGGCTGAAGTCGTTCGACCACCGCATGATCGATCGGTCGGCGGCGGATATCGTGAGGACCGCTCGGAACACCGGCGCGAAAATCGTGGGACCCATACCGTTGCCCACCAAGAAGAGGATCTATACCGTGATCCGTTCCCCGCATATCGACAAGACGTCGCGGGAACAGTTCGAATCGCGTACCCATAAGCGTTTGATCGACATCATTGACTCCACCCCGCAGACCATCGACTCCTTGATGAAGTTGGACCTGCCGGCGGGCGTGGAAGTGGAAATAAAGGTTTGATATGTTGGGACTAATCGGTACCAAATTGGGAATGACCCAGATATTCACCGCCGAAGGCAACAGTGTTGCCGTCACCGTGATCGAGTTGCCTCCGGCGACCGT
Source organism: Fibrobacterota bacterium (assembly GCA_036732085.1). Classification (GTDB taxonomy): domain Bacteria; phylum Fibrobacterota; class Fibrobacteria; order UBA11236; family UBA11236; genus Chersky-265. The sequence continues at coordinate 707 of DAINDC010000225.1, forward strand.
CATGGGACTCATGACCGCGGAGAAGGATGGCTACAAGGCCATCAAGATCACCTCCGGCGTCGGCCGCGTCAAAAGCCTGGACAAAGCCACTCTCGGCCAGTTCAAGAAGGTCGGCATTCCCGCCGGCAAGTACATGGCTGAATTCCGCCTGGAAGACCTCGCGGAATTCGAAGTCGGCAAGCAATACAATGTTTCGATTTTCGAATCGGACAAGGAAGTCACCATCACCGGCACCACCAAGGGCCGTGGCTTCGCAGGTACCATCAAGCGTCACAAGTTCCAGCGCGGACCGACAACGCACGGTTCCCAGAACACCCGTCAGCCCGGTTCGATCGGCGCGCATACCTATCCGGGACGCGTTTTCCCGGGTCAGCGCATGGCTGGCCATCATGGCGACCGCAAGCAAACCACCAAGAATCTCGATGTCGTCAAAGTCGATGTTGAGAAGAACCTTCTGTTCGTCCGGGGCGCGGTCCCTGGATGCAAGAACAGCAAAGTCATCGTGAGGAAGCAGTAACATGGCAAAGGCAAAACTCCATGCCGCCGATGGCGCGTACAAGGCCGAAGTCGACCTTCCCGCCAGCCATTTCGAGCAGCCCATCAGCGAAGCGGCCATGTTCCAGGCCGTGGACACCTATCTCGGCAATCAGCGCCAGGGTACGCATAAGACCAAGACCCGCGCCGAAGTCAGCGGCGGCGGCAAGAAGCCCTGGAAGCAAAAGGGCACGGGCAATGCCCGTCAGGGCTCCAACACCGCTCCCAACTGGGTTCGCGGCGGCAAGGCCCATGGTCCCATCCCTCATCTTTACAAGCGCGACCTCAATAAGAAGGTCAAGCGCCGCGCCCTTCTCTCGGCCCTGACCCTCAAGGCCAACGAGTCGAGCATCTATGTTTTCGAGAAGCTGTCCATAGCGGCTCCCAAGACCAAGGACTTGGTGAAGGTCCTCAAGACCGCCGCCCTGACCGGTCAGAAGAACCTGTTCCTGGTTTCCGAAGCCAGCGAGAACCTGATCCTCGCCGCCCGGAACATTCCGGACGTCCTGGTCCAGCGCGTCTGGGACATGAACACCTACGGCCTCATCAATGCGAAGAACATCATCTTCACGGATTCGGCCCTCCAGGCCTTGACCACCGAAGGTTCGGCCGCTGCCGCCCAGTCGGATGCGGAAGCCAAGCCTGCCAAGGCAGTGAAAGCTGCCGCTAAACCTAAGGCTACCAAAGCCGCGAAAGCCGCTTAAGGGAAAACATGAAAGCGACCAAAGAAATTTTGGAGTTCCCCTGGATGACGGAAAAATCCACCGCCATCCGGTCGACCTCGAACCAGTATGTATTCAAGGTTAAGACCACGGCGAATAAGATCGAGATCAAGCAGGCCATCGAAGCCCGCTTCCAGGTCCGGGTCGAAGCCGTGAATACCATCAATGTGCAAGGCAAGCTCAAGCGTACCCGAGGAATGCTCGGTCGCCGCAATGCCTGGAAAAAAGCCGTGGTCCGCCTGGTTGAAGGCGACACCATCAAAGAAATCGAATAAGCGGACTCTGGGAGAATAAGATGCCACTCAAGTCATACAGGCCGTTGACGGAGACGCAGAGGTACAAGAAAACCTTGGACTTCAGCGAGATCACGACCAACGACCCCTACAAGCCCCTCACCAAGGGCAGGATGGAAAAAGCCGGTCGCAACAATCGTGGTATCATCACCATGCGTCGCCGCGGTGCCGGCCATAAGCAGCTCCTCCGCCTGGTCGACTTCAAGCGCGACCGCGTGGGAATGAACTGCACGGTCGAGACCATCGAATACGATCCGAACCGTTCGGCCAATATCGCCCTCGTTTGCTACGTGGACGGACAGCGCCGCTACATCATCGCCGCCGAAGGCATGAAGGTCGGCGATGTGATCGTGAACAAGGAAGATGCAGCTTTGGAGTCGGGCAATGTCCTTCCCCTCGGCAAAATCCCCTTGAACACCTACATCCACAATATCGAGCTCAAACCCGGCAAGGGCGCGCAGGTCGCGCGGTCCGCCGGAACCCAGGCCGAAATCGTCGCCAAGGAAGGCGGCATGGCCCAGGTCAAATTGCCTTCCGGTGAAATCCGGCATATCTCGCTGGATTGCAAAGCCACCATCGGCAGCGTGGGCAACCACGACCACAACAATGTCGTCAGCGGCTCGGCAGGCCGTTCCCGCTGGCTGGGCAAGCGTCCCAAGGTTCGCGGCGTAGCCATGAACCCCGTCGATCACCCCATGGGCGGCGGCGAAGGCAAAACCTCGGGCGGCGGACACCCCGTTTCGCCTTGGGGCAAGAAGGCCAAGGGCAAGAAGACGCGCAATAACAAGAGAACCGATAAGTTCATCGTTCGTCACCGTCCGAAGAACGCTTAAGGGGATATAGAATGACGAGATCGCTAAAAAAGGGCGCGTTCATTGACAGCCACCTGATGAAAAAGGTGAAGGACATGAACACTGCGACCAAGAAGTCCGCCATCAAGACCTGGAGCCGCCGTTCCACGATATCCCCGGATTTCGTAGGGAATACCATCGCGGTCCATAATGGCAAGACCTTCATCCCCGTGTTCGTTTCCGAGAACATGGTGGGACATAAACTCGGCGAGTTCGCGGCGACGCGCACCTTCCGCGGCCATGTCAAGACCGAGAAGGCCAAACCCTCCGCACCGGCCCCTGCCGGCAAGAAGTAATAGGGAAGCACAATGGAAGCGATAGCAAAAGGCATGTATCTGCGCTCCTCTACCAACCGCATGCGGCAGGTGGCGGACATGGTTCGGGGTAAGCCCGTGGAAGCCGCTCTCGGCATCCTCTACGGTCTCAAGCTCAAGAAAAAGAGCGCGGGAATGGTCGACAAGGTCTTGAAGTCGGCGGTTGCCAACTTCCAGGTCAAGAGCGACGCGAGCGGCTCGAAGCCGAAGAATCTGATCGTTAAGACGATCACCGTGGACGCAGGCCCCTTGATGAAGCGCATCAGGGCCCACGCGCAAGGGCGCGCGTTCCGCATCGAGAAAAAATTAAGCCACTTGACTGTGGTTGTGTCGGATTAAGCGGAGGTAGACATTGGGACAGAAAACCCATCCAATTGGTTTTAGGCTCGGCGTCATCAGGACCTGGAATTCCAGGTGGTACGCGGAAAAGAGCTTCGCGGATCTTCTTTATGAAGACATGATGATCCGTCGATACCTCAAGAAGCGTCTCGGCCATGCCAGCCTATCCAACGTGGGCATCGAGCGCACCGTGAAGGAAGTGACCGTGAATATCTTCACGGCTCGTCCCGGCGTGGTCATCGGCAAGAAGGGCGAAGAGGTCGAACGCATCAAGGGCGAGCTCCAGCACCTGACCGGCAAGGACATCTACATCAACATCCGCGAAATCAAACGCCCGGAAGTCGATGCCATGCTCGTGGCCGATAATATCGCCCGCCAGCTGGAGAAGCGCGTCGCTTTCCGCCGCGCCATGAAGAAGGCCGTTTCGAGCGCCATGCGCTTGGGCGCCCAGGGCATCAAGATCCAATGCGGCGGCCGTCTCGGCGGCGCGGAAATCGCACGCGTCGAGAAGACCCGCGATGGACGCATCCCCCTGCAGACCTTGCGCGCCGATATCGACTACGCACAGGCCCGCGCGGAAACCACCTACGGCACCATCGGCGTCAAGGTGTGGATCTTCAAGGGTGAGATCATCAAGAGAGAAGACGTTTCGTCCAATGACGGAGAAAGGGCCATGGCCTAAACATGCTTAGCCCAAAGAAATTAAAGTTCCGTAAGATGCAGCGTGGCAAGATGAAGGGCGTCGCCCCTCGCGGCACGTCGCTGGCCTTCGGCGAATTCGGAATCCAGGCGCTTGAATCCGCTTGGGTGACCAACCGGCAGATCGAGGCCGCCCGTATCGCCATGACGCGCAAGATCAAGCGCGGCGGCAAGGTCTGGATCCGGGTATTTCCGGACAAGCCCTTCACCAAGAAGCCGGCGGAAACCCGCATGGGCTCCGGCAAGGGTAACGTAGAAGGTTGGGTAGCCGTGGTTCTCGCCGGTCGCATCCTGTTCGAAATGGGTGGGGTGGAGCGCGACTTGGCCATGGAGGCCTTGAAGGTGGCGGCGCAGAAGCTCCCCATCAGGACGAAGATTTGTGAGGTGGATAAAAATGGCTAAGGCTAAGGCCCGGGAACTCCGGGAAATGGCGTCGGACGTCATCGTGACCAAGATTAACGAGATGGAGGCCAACCTCTTCACAATGAGGTTCCAGGCCAGCATGGGCAAGTTGGAGAATACTTCTCTCTTGCAGACTTCGCGACGCGATATCGCCCGCGCCAAAACCGTGCTCATGCAGAAAGCCACATCGGGCAAGTAAGCCCGAACGCGAGGAAATATGGAAGCAGCGAGCATGGAAGAACGAGCGAGCAGGAAGGTCCGGACGGGAGTCGTGACCAGCGACAAGATGGATAAGACCATCACGGTCGCCGTGGTCAACAGGAAATCCCATCCCATTTACGGGAAGATTCTGACCACGACGGTCAAGTTGAAGGCCCATGATGATGAAAATTCGGCCAAGGAAGGCGATACCGTGGAAATCATGGAAACGCGTCCCTTGAGCAAAACCAAGCGTTGGCGCCTGGTCCGCGTCGTAGAGCGCAAGAAGTAGGACGGGGAAAGGCAAAAGATGATTCAGCAGCAGACGAAACTCAGCGTCGCCGATAACTCCGGGGCCAAGGAAGTGATGTGCATCAAGGTTCTTGGTGGCACTCGCAGGCGCTATGCCAGCCTCGGTGATATCATCGTCGTGGCGGTTCGCTCGGCGACGCCCACAGGCGCCGTCAAGAAGGGCACCGTTCAAAAAGCCGTCGTCGTAAGAACGACCAAGGAAGTGAAGCGCAAGGACGGATCGGCAATCCGCTTCGGGGACAATGCCGTGGTCATCATCAACGATGCCCGGGAGCCCAAGGGATCCCGCATCTTTGGACCGGTGGCCCGCGAGCTTCGCGAGAAGCAGTTCATGAAGATCGTGTCTTTGGCGCCGGAGGTTATCTAGTCATGTCCATCAAACTGAGAAAACACGACAGCGTCAAGGTGATCGCTGGCAAGTCCAAGGGAACGGTCGGCCGCATCATCACGGTGCTGGCTTCCGAGAACAAGGTTATTGTCGAAGGCGTGAACATCGCGAAGAAGCATCAGAAGCCCGGTCGCGGAAGCGAAAAGGGCGGGATCGTCGACAAGGCCATGCCTGTCCACATCTCCAACGTGATGTTGGTTAACAAGAGCAACGAGCCCGTGAAGGTGCGGAAAACCGTAACCAACGGCCGGCGCATCCGGGTTGAGAAAAAATCCGGGAAGCCCGTAGACTAGTCGGCTGAAAGGTCAAAGAGATAATGCAACGGCTTAAGGAAAAATACCAAAAAGAGATCGTACCTGCTCTCATGCAAGAGCTGGGCTTGAAGAACGTCATGGAAGTCCCGCGCCTGGAAAAGGTCGTGATCAACATGGGCGTCGGCGAAGCGACGGGCAATCAGCGCCTGATCGAGGAGGCGGTGGGCACCCTTGCCGCCATCACCGGTCAGAAACCGATTCCGACCCGCGCCAAGAAGGCCATCTCGAACTTCAAGGTCCGCGAGAACCTCCCGATCGGCGTCAAGGTCACCTTGCACGGCGAGAAGATGTGGGACTTCGTGGAGCGCTTCATCTCCATCGCCCTTCCCCGCGTGCGCGATTTCCGCGGCGTGCCGAAGCGCGGTTTCGATGGACGCGGCAACTATACCATGGGTATCAAGGAGCAGATCATCTTCCTTGAGATCAACTATGACAAGATCAGCCAGATATTAGGCATGGACATCAGCTTCGTCACCAATTCCAAGGACGATGAGGGCTGCAGGGCTCTCTTGACCGCCCTCGGAATGCCGTTCCGCAAGTGATACGGGGAGAATAGGGAATATGGCTAAGAGATCGATGATTGAAAAACAGAAGCGCACCCCCAAGTTCACGGTGCGTGGATACAACCGTTGCCGCCGTTGCGGTCGCCCCCGCGCTTACATGAGTAAGTTCGGGATGTGCCGCATCTGCTTTAGGGAATTGGCCCTGCAAGGTGAAATACCCGGGATCACGAAGTCCTCCTGGTAGGGCTCGTAGGAACGGTTTGAAGGATATGCAAGGAGAAAAGAGCTAAGCATGAGCGGAATCACAGATCCCATCGGCGATATGCTGACAAGAATCCGGAATGCCACCAGGGTCGGCAAGCGAGTGGTTGAAATGCCCTCGTCCGGCCTGCGTAGAGAAGTGGCCAAAATTCTGGTGCGTCGCAACTTCGTCCAGAAATTCGTCATCGTCGATGATGGCAAGCAGGGTGTGATGAAAATCCTCCTGAAATATACGGACGGTCAACCGGCCATCCAGGGCATTCAACGCGTCAGCGCCCCCGGGCGTCGATCGTATGCCCGGGCGACCGGTCTGCCCAAGGTCATGAACGGCCTCGGCATGGCCATCGTGTCCACGTCCAAAGGTCTGCTCACCGATTATGAAGCTCGCGAGCAGAATATCGGTGGCGAAGTCATCTGCAAGGTTTGGTAGGAGTTAACCATGTCTAGAGTAGGTAAAGCGCTTATCAAGCTCCCCGCCGGGGTCAAGCTCATCGTGAACGGCCAGACCGTTACCGTTGAAGGCCCCAAGGGCAAGCTGGTGTTCGTCATGCACGAAGGCATCTCCCTGGAAAACCAGGAAGGCGTCATCACCGTGAAGCGTCCTTCGGATGCGAAGACGGACCGTGCCTTGCATGGCACCTCCCGCGCGGTCATCAATAATATGGTGACGGGCGTGACCAAGGGATTCCAGAAGGAACTGGAAATCCGCGGCGTGGGTTATCGCGGCGAGCAGAAGGGTAAGGCCGTCAGCCTGCTCCTCGGCTACTCGCATCCCATCCTGTTCACCCCTCCGGCGGGCGTCAACGTGAAGATGGACGGAAACGTCAAGGTGGTCATCGACGGTATCGACCGTCAGGCCGTCGGCCAGGTCGCGGCAACGATCCGGGGTTTTAAACCTCCGGAGCCCTATAAGGGCAAGGGTGTCCGTTACTTTGGCGAAGTCGTGGTACAGAAAGAAGTGAAGAAGTCGTAAACCCGCGCGGGGCGTAAAAGTCCCGCGGGCAGTGAGCCCTGCCGGATGCGAAAGCCCGGCGAGCGATTGGTTTCAGGAAACCGAAAGAGGATAAGAGATGTTTGCGGACAAGGCTGTTACAAGGCTGGTCAATCGGAAGGCCAGGCATGAGAGAATCCGAAAGAAGATCGAAGGCACCACGGTCCGGCCGCGTCTTTGCGTCCGCCGCAGCCTGAATCATATCTATGCCCAGATCATCGACGACTCCAGTGGCAAGTCCTTGCTCCTGTTGTCCTCGCTGTCCCCTGAGCTCAAGCCTTCCATCGAAGGCAAGAACAAGGTCGAGACGTCCAAGGAACTCGGCAAGCTGATCGCCACCAAGGCGCAGGCAGCCGGAATCAAGAATGTGGTTTTCGATCGTGGCGGAAACCTTTTCCATGGCCGCGTCAAGGCTGTGGCGGATGCCGCCCGTGAAGCCGGACTGGAGTTTTAAATGGCTGGTATGATGCAACCCCAGGGTAGAAACAACCAAAATGATTCTGGCGAAAAGTCGGAATTCCAGGAAAAGGTTGTAGCCATCAACCGCTGCGCGAAGGTAGTGAAGGGCGGACGTCGGTTCAGCTTCAACTCCATCGTCGTCATCGGTAATGGCTCGGGCCGCGTAGGCATCGGATCCGGCAAGGCGAATGAAGTCGCCGAAGCCATCCGCAAGGCCACGGAAAACGCCCATAAGAACCTGGTTGACGTCATCCTGCGCGGCAAGACCATCCCGCACGAAGTGAACACGCGCTACGGCGCCGCCAAGATTTTCATGCGTCCCGCCTCCCCGGGTACCGGCGTTATCGCCGGCGGCGCCGCCCGCGCCGTACTGGAACTGGCCGGCGTGCATGACGTCTTGACCAAGAGCATCGGATCCACCAACCCCCACAACGTGGTCAAGGCCGTGTT
>DAINDC010000226.1:0-8720 GCA_036732085.1 Fibrobacterota bacterium
AGGCTGTCCGTAAGGCGATGGCGTTGGGAATCGATGAAGGTCGTAGTGGCGGGGTTCTCATGACGGAGGTTGCGGATGTCCCAAAGCGAAAAATATTCCCCGGCCTTGAAGCCCGCCCACACCAGCCCGACCAAGGCGGCGCCCAAGGCGATTTGGTAAAGGGCCCAGATGGTAAGCCAGATGGCCCGGATCGTCAGGTAACCGGCATGAGCCGTGGCCTTCAGATTTTTGGTCCAGTTTATTGGTTTTTTGACCGTGTCCATGCGAATCCGGAGCCTTTATCCCACCGCTATAATAGCCTTGAAAATCGATTTGTAACTTAGAAAGTTCAAACTAATATTCAATAAAACCAGGATCCCGAAAATCATGACCGTCTTCCGCCCCTGCATCGATCTTCACCAAGGAAAAGTCAAGCAAATCGTGGGCGGCACCCTGTCCGAATCCGGCGAAGGCCTGCGCACGAATTTCATTTCCGAACACGACTCCGCCTGGTTCGCCGGACTGTACCAGCGCGATGGACTGGCCGGAGGCCATATCATCATGCTGGGATCCGGCAATGACGAGGCGGCCCTGTCGGCCTTGCGGGCCTATCCCGGCGGCATGCAAATCGGCGGTGGCCTGGACGATACCAATATCCTCCCCTATCTCGACGCGGGCGCCAGCCAAGTGATCCTGACCTCCTGGCTTTTCCCAAAAGGCAACTTCAGTCTGGAACGGTTGGGCCGGATCTCCCGGTTGGCGGGCCGGGAACGCCTGGTAGTGGACCTGAGCTGCCGGCGCCGGGGAGCCGACTGGTTCGTCGCCATGAACCGCTGGCAGACCGTAACCGAAGTCCGCATCGAAGCCGGCCTGCTCGAATCCATGGCCGGACTTTGCCGGGAATTCCTGATCCACGCGGCCGATGTGGAAGGCCGATGCGAAGGCATGGATTGGGAGCTGGTCGATCTCCTCTCCCGCATCTCCCCCCTCTCCTGCACATACGCCGGCGGCGCGCGCGACCTTTCCGATCTGGACCGCCTGGCTCGCGAAAGCCAGGGGCGCCTGGATCTCTCCATCGGCAGCGCGCTCGATATTTTCGGGGGGAAACTTGTAGGTTACGCCGACTGCGTGGAGTTCAATCGCCGGCATGGATGACCATTATGCCCCGTTGCCGGATCCCGTGGTCCGGCATGTCCTGGCCCGCAGCCCCCGCAAGGATCTGATCCTCGATTATTCCCTGCTGCTCTCCTCGCAGGGCATCAAACACTGGATGGAATTCGACGGCGCGGAATTCAGCCTGACCGTGGAAGAGCCGGATGCCGGGCCGGCCCGGGAGCTGATCGAACTCTACCAGGCCGAAAACCGCGGCTATCTGGATCCCCCCATCCAGCAGGGGAACCTCGAACTCCAAATCGCCCCGCTCCTGTTCCTGGCGATACCGGCCTTCTGTTATTTCGCCATCGGCCTGCAGCCCTGGGCCAATTGGTGGCATGCCCGCGGCAGCGCGGATGCCCGCCTGATCCTGGACGGCGAATGGTGGCGCTGCCTGACCGCCACCACCTTGCATGCCGATGACGGCCATCTGCTGAGCAACCTGGTCTCGGGGTATTTCATCCTGAACCTGCTCAACCATCGATTGGGAATCGGGAGCATCATGCTCCTGGCCAGCTTGGGCGGCGCCCTGGCAAATTACCTGGTGGCGTTGACCTCAGGCGGAGCGGTGACGTCCGGCGCGAACCATGTCTCCATCGGATTTTCTTCCGTGGTCTTCACGGTCCTGGGGCTCCTGGCAGGCGCGCAAACGCTCAACCTGCCGCGCCTTTCCGATCGCAGCCTCCGCCGCCTTACCCCCTTGATCTCGGCCTTCTTCGTGGCGGTGCTGGTAGGCTTGGGCGAGAACGTGGACGTGAAGGCCCACTTCTACGGATTCGGAATTGGAGCGGCCCTGGGCGCGCTCTCGCGGTTCCTCCCCAAGGCTTGGACCAGACCCGCTTGGCAGGCGGGACTCGTTACCGCCGTCTACGGCCTGTATGCCTTGGCCTGGGCCTTGGCTATTCGGAGTTAAGGGAGCTAAAGGACCTGAAACGCGGTGCCCGGTGCCTAAAGGGTAATGCGCTTGACGCTCTGTACGCCTTCGACCTGGAGCTTGAGGAGGAACATGCCCGGGCGGATGCCGGAAATGTCCAAACTCAGGAAGCCTTCCTCCGAGCCGGTCGACCAGTAACCGGCGCGTTTCCCCCTCAGATCGAAAAGCTCGGCATAAACCCGGAGACCTTGGGACATCCCCGGGATCCGGATCAGCAAGGTATTGCCCCTGGCCCTTTCGATATGCCAGGCGGAGGGATCCGACAGGGAGCCCATCTGGCCCATATGCGCGACCAAGGATGAGGCAGGATTATTCGGCGCGTCGCCCTCCGTATAATTTGGGATGATGTCCTTCAATTCGGCATTCGCGATATGCGGCACGCCCGTATCCCCGTAGGCCGACGCGACGGCCGTATTGAGGGAGTCCTTTTTCAAGGACAGCAGGCTGGCCCAACGATCGACGAAACCATAAGTGGGTCCCAGCGGCAATTCCTTCTTCTCCGAGAACGGCGAGGCCGATCCCGCCCAGAGGAGGGCCGTGGCGGTATCCTGGGGATGCTGCATGACCGTGGGGACGGTGCGGGTGCTGCCTATGCCCTTGCCGGCCTTATCGAAGGCCTGCCATTCCAAGGTGTCGTTCCAAGCCTCATCCGATTTTCCATGGAAGGTCAAGGTTCCGCAGGCCATATCGAGTCCGCCCGAGCAGGCCACGGTGAAGTCATAGGCTTTCTTGGCATTGCGGACCACGACATTGAGGTTGAGCGGGGGCAAGGCGGGCAACTCTCCCCAAGGCGTGGAGGCCGTGATGCCCCGATAGGCATGGGTCCGGCGGGCTTCGAACATATCGAATCCGGACTGGCTGAAGCCGAACCCGGCCACGGGACCAAGCGTCACCGGCTGGTCCTGGAACAGACTGTCCAGTTGGGGATTCATATCGTAATCCTCGGTCAGGTAATCGTCGCCGGCGGAAATTACGAGCAGATGGCGGACGATGCCGGAGTCCGGCGAGTACAGGGTTTTCACCAGCCGGAGATTGGAGAGGAAACGATCCTTGCTCACCTTGAGCGTGGCCGTCAGCGGTTGCTTATTGTCGTTCCGCAATACCTTGATGCCGCGGGCGAAATTCTCGACATAATTCGCTTCCTGCATCGACTGCAAATATTCCCTGGCCTGAATATAAGGTTGCTCTCCGCGCGAGGAGGCTTTGAACGTCCGTGGAACGGGGCGCGAGTCGTCATGGAGAAGGCCGACCTTGGTGCCCGCTCCGCCGAGTTGCCCGTAGAGTTCGGCCAACACGGAGGCCTGGCTTTGCGCCTGATAGACATAGCCGGAAACCTGATCGCCATAAGGAGTCTTGGTGATCCAGGTGCCGGGATTGTGCCACTTCCACAGGATGACCACCTCCACGCGCTGATGGAGGCCCGCCAGGACCTGGTCGGTGACGCCCGTATAGAGATTGAGATAATTGCCGGCTAGGGTTCCGCCCGGGAAGGAAGTCTTCACGGAAACCTGATGCAAAGGATCGGTCGGAAAAATCCGGATGCCGGGTATGGATATGTAATTACCCCACATATCCCAGGAAGTGGTCCCGCTGCCAAGCGCTGACGCAGCCATGAGCCTGGTCCGGGGCAGGACCATCTCCGTGCGCGCATCGCCGCTTTCCGAGAAGATGACCTTGGAAACCTCGCCTCCGCTTTCCAGGTTCACGGGAATCTGAAGGCCGGAACCCGCGAACAGGGGCGCGATCGCGGCTTGCAAAGAGATGACCAGACCTTCGGCTCCGATGGTGGGAGCCAACTGATAGCGTAGTCGCAGATGCCGGCTCTTGCCCGGTTCGGCGGGATAGATCCGGAAGCGGTAGGTGTCCTTACCCGTGGACTCGAGGATCAGCGGGTCCCTGGGTCGGACGGGAGGCGTGGAGTTCCGCTCCATCAGACTGGCATAGAGGCTGTCCGCGCTGGCCCGGTCCAGCAGGTTGCCCGTGAGGATCCGGGTGCCGTCCCAAAGCAAGGCGCCCGTGATGACCGCACCTGCGGGCAGGGAAATGTTTCCAGAAATCTCCAAGGTCTTGGCATCATTGAGAGTATCCACCGGTCCGACGGGAGCCATCTCCGCATCCTCTTCCACGTCCAGATAGGCGGGAAAAACCTTGACGCGCAAGCTAGCGCGGGTCAGTTCGCATTCGCCACTATTGAACCCAAGACCAGGTTTAGTGGTATGCGTGGTCTGCCAGGTAACTTGGCCAAAGGCCGAGGTCGCCAACAAGGCGGCGAAAATTGAAAGGGTAAATCGGCTGGGCATCATGGTTTCCCCTTGATTGTTGCGTCCCACTTTTTTTTAGCGGGGACGGGTGCGAATCCGGTTGGCGCAAATGCAAAAGCCATGCCGGAGGGCATAACCCGTATCTACGGGAATTTGACGGATCCGGATCGGGATTTGGAAACCAGGATCAGGCCCTGACCAGCAATAACTGATCTGCGAGTCCTGGATGCGGGACCTTGGGGAAGCCCTTTTGGGGACGTCCTAGAGGACGGGGCTAGTCCAGCAAATGACCGTGCATGATCAGATGGTCAACCTTGAACTGCTTCACCAGGATGGCCACCCGCATCCACATCCCATTGCGTTCCTGTCGCCAGTACTTGGCCCGGGGATCCTGGTCCACATCGGGATGGATCTCATCGCGGCGGGGCAAGGGGTGCATGATGACGCAGTGGGGCTTCATATGCTGGAGATGCCGGGTCCCCAACTTGAAGGCGCTGATATCCACGGCCTTGGACTCGCCGGCCTTGTCATGCTCGTCCTGGATGCGCGTGATATAGATGGCGTCCAGCTCCGGCAGGACCGCATTCAAATCCTGGGTCTCAATGAATTGGACGCCATGGTGCTGGAGGTGGATCTTGATATCCTCCTCCATTTTGAAATGATCGGGCGCGATGAAAATGAGCTTGACGTTGCGGTAGTTCTTCATCAAATAGCATAAGGAGCGGACCGTGCGGCCGCGCTTGAGATCGCCCATCATGCCCAAGGTCTTGCCGTCGATGCCGCCGATTTCCTTGAAGCTGCGCTCCAACGTATAGATGTCCAACAGCGCTTGGGTCGGGTGCTGGTCGCGCCCGCTGCCGGCATTGATGATGGGGACGCGACGTTGGATATGATCGAAAAGCTCCGCCGCGGATTCCGCCAGCCCCTCTTCCTTGGTGCGCATGACCACCACGTCCACATAGGAAGAGAAGGTCCGGAGACTGTCCAGGAGGCTCTCCCCCTTGACTTCGGAAGAGGTGGAAGCGTCCCGGATCTCGCTGGTCTGGATGCCCAGGATCTGACAGGCATTGTTGAACGAGAGGAAAGTGCGCGTGGAGGGTTGGGTGAAATACAGCATGGCGCGCTTATGCGCCAGCAGGCCGCGGAGATAGTGCAGGCCTTCCTTGGTCTTGGCGAATTTCCGGATGGCGGTGGTCAACTCGCAGAGTTCGTCCAAGACGCCACGGTCGAATTGTTGGGTCCTGAGGATGTGGAAGAATTCGGGTTTGGGCTGTCGTTCCATGGACCGAAAATGTAACTAATCGGAAGGGCGGGAATCGGGGCGGACCGGGAAGAAGACGAGGTTTTGCCCTTGCCAGAAAGACAAGGTGCGCCGCCCGACGCCTGGATTTATTCCGCGGAATAGCTGCCCAGGTTGATTTTGGAAAAGCCCTTGCCATCATAGGTGAGTTGGATCCGGGTTTCGGAATTCCCTTCCACTTCCACCGTTTCCAGATGCACGGGCCGGTCCCATAGGGTGAAGACATGCCGAAGCGTCTGACGGGCGTATTCCTCTTCCAAGGTCAGGCCATCGTAGAAATGCCGCAGATAGAGCTCGCGCTTGCCCCCGTAATCGCCGTCCGTGACCTTGATGAGCGGAATACCGGAATGGGCGAAGGAGCGAACCACCAGATCCTTGATGACATGCCAGTTGGTCTCCTCGACCGTGAGCTCCTCGACATTGCCCTGCTGCTTGGTGCCGTAGATATACAGCTCCGCATCCTCGACCACTTGCTTGTTCAGGAATTCGTCCAGGAAGAACCAATCCATATGGGTGCGGCGGACTTCGAAAACCTTCTCCATTCCCTTCCCGGTCTTGAGGTCTATGTCCCACTTATCCGGTGACTCGCTACGCTCCCACTCGGTTCCGAATTGGCCGGCATTGTAGCGCTTCTCGATATTGAGGAAAGCCTTGACGCCCAGTAGGTAGGGATTCATGCCATAGGGGTTGCTGGCCAGCACGCGGGCATTGTAGAGGTTGTAGAAGCCATGCTCCTCGGGCGTGAGGAAGCCGTCCTGGAACAGCCGGGACATGATGCGCATATGCCAGAAGGACGCCCAGCCTTCGTTCATGACCTTGGTCTTGCGCTGGGGCATAAAGTATTTCGATTGCTCGCGGATGACGTTGAGGATGTCCAGCTCCCATTCCTCATAGCCGCGGGGGGAATGGCGCATGATGAAACCCATCAGATCCGAATCCGGCTCGGCGGGGATTTTCTTCTTCAGCTTGCGCGCGTCTTCGCGCTTCTCCTCGAAGGTCTTGGCGTTCAGCTGGCCGTCGAAGTCGAAGAGATCCCCGAAGGGAGCCGGCGTGATGATCCGGCGTTTCTTGGGATCGGAGGATTCGGATTCGCTGGACTTGGGGAATAGATCGGCGTCGATATGCATCTGGATGGCCTGAGCCGCGTCGATCAGCCTTTCCACCTCGTCGATGCCGTAGTCCTCCTCGTACTTGCGGAAGCGGCCGGCGGATTCGCTGGCGGAGGTGAGCATGTCGCGGCGGGTGGAACCGAAGTAGATATTGTTCTTCATGAAATCGTTATGGCCATAGACATGGGCCATGACCAGGACCTGGATGGGATAGGGATTGGTGCGCATCAGGAAGGCACGGGATGGATTGGAGTTCAGCACAACCTCGTAAGGAATGCCGCCGCTGTATTCGTACTGGGTCCGCTGCTTCTCGTAGTCGCGGCCGAAGGACCAGTGCGAATAATTGACGGGCAGGTTGTACGACATGATCTCCAACATCTTCTGCGCCGGGATCACGTCGAATTCCTGCGGGAAGCAGTCGAGGCCGTATTCGGCGACGATCTTCTGGATATGGTTATCCGCCTTGACCAGGCGTTTCATATCGTTATGGCCGCTCATATCCGCTTTTCCTTGGAGAAGAAGACCTTGAGGGCCGGGTACACGTGGCCCTTGTTCTTGAGGATGACGCCGGCCAGGGGAAGCTCGTTCCGCTGGGCCAGGTAATATTCGAAATCGGAATCCCGATAGGAGGTATACCGCTCGAGGCTGAACGACTCTTCGAAGTTACGCATGAGCTGCTGGCCGTAGGCAACTTCCGTTCGGATCTCCCCGTAGCCGACCATATTGGGACTTTTCTCCATCAGGCGCTTCACGCTCTGCATGGTCTTAGCCGGATCCCAATCCTCTCCGTCCGAGAAGTGAAAGGCATAGGCATTCCATTTGGCTGGCGGATAATCGGTGTCGATAAGATGATAAGCGAGATCATAGGCGGAAGCGCAGATGGTGCCTCCGCTTTCGCCTTTGTGGAAGAACTCCTCCTCGGTCACCAACTTGGCTTCCGAGGTATGCGCGATGAAACGGATCTCGACGTGCCGGTATTTATGCTTCAGGAATTCCACCATCCAGAAAAAGAAGGATCGGGCCAGATATTTTTTCGTGGTCGACATACTGCCGGAGACGTCCATCATGGCCAGGATCACGGCATTGCTATGGCTCTCGACGTTCTCCTTGACCACGCGGTAGCGCAGATCGTTATGGGCGATGAAGGGCTTGAGCTTGTCTTCCTCGTCGACGAGTTCGGCTTCCGGGTTTTCGGTATTGAGGAGCTCCAGGGCCTTCTGGTAATCGCCGCGGAACTTGTTCAGGGCCTTCTGGCAGAGCGCCAGGGGCTTGCCGGTCTTCTCCGCCAGCTTGGATACCGAATCCGCCGTGCGCTTGATGGCTTCGCGGATGCTGCGCTTCTTATCGAGGTTGGGCTTGAGGCCATGCTTTTCGATGTCCTCGAAATTCCAACCGGCCGGCACCACGGTCTCGGCGATTTCCTTCTTGCGCAAATCGGGAAGCTGAAGGTCGTCCATCATCATCTGGATCAACTCTTCAATGTCCACCTCCGTCTCCATATAGTCCTCGCCCGCCGCATCCGCGGGCTTGCCGCCCTTGCCGGGCCCGTCGCCCTGGCCTTCCTGGGTCCGGCGCCTGCCGATGACATCGCCCTTGTCCTTCTTGCCATGCCCGAGGCCATAGCCTCCGCCGCCTTCTCCGCCTTTGCGCTTGCCGTAGATGAATTGGTAGCTCTTGATTCCGCGAATGGGAATCTTCACGGTCTGGCCCTTTTTCCGGGTGATGATGCTCTCTTCGGAAATCACATCGGCGATATTCTCGCGGATGCTGTCCTTGATTTTCTTCTGGTGGCGGGCCACGTCTTCCTGGCCACGCTTGGAGATGTCCCAATCGACTTCGCGAACGGTCATGTCAACTCCCCTGATTCGATGCGGGTCAGGGGCTGGGGGTTTAGGCCAACCCCCTGATCCTTATTCTTCCTTCCGCAAAACCTCGCCGACGTACTGCAGAAGGCGTTCGGCATTGCGCTCCGAGTATCCCTTCGA
>DAINDC010000227.1:0-8709 GCA_036732085.1 Fibrobacterota bacterium
GCCTTGGCCCGGGCGCATCACTTCCTGGAATGCGAGAAGCGGAACGGCCCCAGGCCTCCCAGGATGCGCTGATGGCCAGGCCGGGAGCGGCCTTCGCCGCCTGGTGCTATGGTAACTGCCGCGTTACCCAGGAAGTGGACATGGTCTACGGTGCAGCGTTACCGGAAGGAGCGGGGCGAGGATCCGGTGGCTTTGATCAAGGGCGCAATGGAGGCCGCATGGGGAAATCCCCTGGAAGTCCGCCAGGTGCATTGGCCGCTCACGGTGCGGGCCGGGCGGATCGTTGGGATAGTTGACTAGTTTGATCGTTGACTAGTTTTAAGCAGGCAAATCCATATCCGCCATAAAAGGAATCACCCATGAACATGAGTTCCTCGACTCCAGGAGGCGCGCCGCGGGCACCCGAACGGAAGGAATTCCAGGACCTGGGATTCGGCACCAAGCTCGTGGCCGACAAGGTCCGGCTCCTCAACCATGACGGCAGCTTCAACGTGGAACGGCGGGGCATTCCCCGGTACTGGGCCCAGAACACCTATCAAGTCCTCATCAACCTCAACTGGCCCCTGTTCATCCTCACCGTTTTGCTCCTGTATATCCTGGTGAACACCCTCTTCTCATTCGCCTATCTCGCGATCGGAGTAGAGCATCTTGTCGGCCATGACGGGAAGAGTATGATAGGGAGTTTCTGGGACGCTTTCTTTTTCAGCGCCCAGACCCTGACCACGGTAGGCTACGGTCGCATCGCCCCGCAAGGCATACCCACCAGCATGCTGGCCGCAGTGGAGTCCCTGGCCGGCCTTATGGGGTTCGCCATCGCCACCGGCCTGCTCTACGCGCGCTTCGCCCGACCCCGCGCGCGACTCCTGTTCAGCGACCACCTCCTGGTCTCGCCCTATAACGGAGGCACGGGGCTGATGTTCCGCATGGCAAATGCCCGCAAGAACCAGCTCATCGAAACCGAGGTCCAGTTCTCCCTATCCATGGCGGGTCCGGAAGGCACGCGCCAGTTCTTCGATCTCCAACTCGAACGCAAGATGATCCATTTCTTCCCCTTGAGCTGGACGATAGTGCATCCCATCGAATCCGGCAGCCCCCTGTATGGCATGACTGCGGAGGATTTCAAAAAAAGGGACGGCGAGTTCTTCATCCAGATCAAGGCCTTCGACGATACCTTCGCGCAGATGATCTATATCCGCAATTCTTACAGCTTCTCCGAAGTCGTGCACGGCGCCAAGTTCGCGTTCATCTTCGGCCGCGACGAGAAGGGCTCGACCTATATCGAGTTGGACCGGCTGGACGAGCATTCCCTCGTGGATCTCCCGGTCGTTCCCCGCGCGGACGCACCCGACTCCGAGCCCGCCTTGCAGGAAGCGGAAGCATGAGGAAGCCAAGGAAACCGACGCGGGGCGCGAAACCGACGCGGGGCGCGAAATCGACGCGAGGCGCGAAACCGACGCGAGGCGCGAGACCGGACCGCAAATTGATGGAGGCCGCCATAGCGCGATCGCTCCAAGGCATGCGCAACGGGAGCGGCGGGCCCTTCGGAGCCCTGGTGGCCAAGGGCGGGAAGATCATCGCCTGTTCCAATAACGAGGTCCTCGCATCCAACGATCCCACCGCGCATGCGGAAGTGGTGGCCATCCGCGAGGCCTGCCGCAAACTCGGCACCTTCCAACTCGACGGCTGTGAACTCTACACCTCCTGCGAGCCTTGCCCCATGTGCCTGGCTGCCGCCTATTGGGCGCGGGTGGACAGGATCGTCTATGCGAATTCGCGCGCGGATGCGGAGGCGATCGGGTTCGGGGACGATTTCATCTACCGCGAACTGGCGGCCAAGATTTCGGAACGCCGACTGCTCACGGTTCGCTTCCTGGCGAAGCAAGCCCAGCCCGCATTCAAGGAGTGGCGCACCTTGCCGGGGAAAAAACCCTATGGGCCAACGATGTAAAGGTCAGCCCGGAATCCGGATCGGAAGGATGATGAAAGGCGTACCCTGATGGTAGAGCCGTCTCTGCAGCGAGAACACGAGATTGTTGTGCAAGAGTTGCGAGACGAAGGAGTCCTCCTCGAAAACCATCTGCCCCATGAAGAATACGGCCTGGGGGAATCGCTCCAGGATGCTGGAGGTGACCCCGGCGACGCCCGCTACGGCATCATGGCTAAGGACCGGAACGGCTTCCGCATGATATCCATGGCTTCCCATGAAGGCCACGTATTCGGATAGTTCCTCGTCCACATGGGCTTGGAGGCGCTGGACTTCGTCGGCCCCTTTGAAGTTCCCGGCATCCAATATCCCCACCTCCACGAAGACGAAGTTCCGGAACAGGATCCCGAACAGCCGCAGGATGGCGAACAACGAATGCAGGCCCAGTCCGTTGAAGCCGCCCACCACCAGGACCGCGGTCTTGGCCTTGGGATCGTAACCCATCCGTCTTACCTCGGGCGGAAGCTGCGGCAACAGGGGAGGGATGTCTCCCCTTTCAGCTTGGATGCGGGCCGACCTGGCCGCCTTCACCAGGATATCGAGCCGGGCCAGCATGGTGCGTACCTTGCGATAGCGGCGATGGATGAGCAGGGCCAGGCTGATCAAGGCTCCGGTGGCGAGCAAGGTGATCCAACCTCCCTGATCGAACTTGAGAATGACGACGAAAGTGAGGATGAACGCCGACAGGGCCATGCCGGTCGCATTGATGCCCAGCTTGTGGAGCCAACCCTGGGACCTTCGCTTCGGCTGCAGCCAATAGCGGACCATGCCCAACTGGGACAGGACGAAGGTTATGAATACGGTGATGCTGTAGAGGACCACCAGGTACTGCACCGATCCATGCGTCAAGACCAAGGTGGCCAGCGCCGCCCCGCCCATCAGCAAGATGCCGTTCTGGGTGACCAGCCGATCGCTCAAGGTGGTGAACCGGACCGGGAACCAATGATCGGCCGCCATATTCGCGAGCACGCGGGGTCCTCCCAGGAAGCCGGCCTGCGCGGCCGCGAACAGGATCAGGGCCTCGGAGAGCAGGGCGATGGACACGAAGAGATGGGCCGCGACCGGATGCCAGGACCGCGTCATGGCCCAGAACAGGGACGCGTTCAGGGTACGGCCGGGTTCGCGTTCGAGGCGGTAAAGCAGGTAGGCGAGGATGAGCCCGAAAACCACGAAGGCCAGCGAGGTGGCCATGTAGATCATGGTGCGCTTGGCGGTGCGGACCTTGGGCTCGCGCAGGATGGGGATGCCGTTGCTCACGGCCTCGATGCCGGTATAGGTGCCGGCGCCCATGCTGTACGCCCGCATGAGCAGGAAGATGAATCCGATGGTTCCCAGTTCGGAATGCGCGTTACGGGTATCCGCCCAGGTACCTGCGGCCACGGA
The DNA here is from genome assembly GCA_036732085.1 of Fibrobacterota bacterium. Taxonomy (GTDB): domain Bacteria; phylum Fibrobacterota; class Fibrobacteria; order UBA11236; family UBA11236; genus Chersky-265. The sequence goes on from DAINDC010000227.1 coordinate 3,368, forward strand.
ACCGATTTCGCCAAGATGGGTGGCGGCGGCGTACAGGATGGCGAAAACATGGGTGAGCACAAAGACGATGAATACCGGAACCAGCGGCAGCACCGATTCCTTGACCCCGCGAAGGTTGAGCAGGATGAGGGCCAGGAGGGCGGCGATGGAGAAGCCATGCTTGAAGGCATGCGTAGAGGGCGGCAGGAAACTGAAGACGGCATCGGAGGCGCTGGCCACGGAAATGGTAATGGTGAGCACGTAGTCGATGAGCAGGGCGCTTCCGGAGACCATGCCCCAGAAGGGCGAAAGGAGCTTGCTCGCCACAAGGTACCCCCCGCCGCCCGCCGGGAAGGCCTCGATAATCTGCAGGTAGCTGGCGCTGATGACGAGCACGGTGACCGCCGAGGCCACGCCCACGAATATTCCCAGGTGCGCATGCCGCCCCAGGGTCACGAAGGCCTCTTCGGGGCCGTAAGCGGACGAGGACAATCCGTCCGAGCCCAGCCCCACCCAGGCGAAAAAGGCGATGAGGGACAGGTGCTGGGCGGCTCCCGGGGCGCCGGGATTCAGGGCCCGGCCGATCCAGAACCGACGTAACCTGCGGAAGACCCCCTGCCGAGGCTCCGAACCTCCGCGGGATCCGGCCGGAAGAGGCAGGGACGCCGAAGGCACTAGGCGACCCGATTCATGGAAAGCACCGCCCCGATCTTATCCGCCAGCTCGCGCGCGGTGAAAGGCTTCCCGATGAAGTCGAGTTGGGATTCGAGCACGCCTTCGCGCACCTGGCGATAATCCGTATAGCCGGACATGAACAGGACCTTGATTCCGGGACGGATGGAACCGAGGGCATAGGCGAGTTCCAGCCCGTCCATGCCGGGCATGATCACGTCCGCCAGGAGCAGATCGATGGATTCGGACTGGCGCTGGACGATGTCCAGAGCCTCCTTTCCGGAGCCCGCGACCAGAACCGAAAAACCGTGGTTCTCCAGCATCTCCTGGATGACGATGCGCTGCACCCCGTCGTCCTCGGCCATCAGGACCGTAGGCTTCCTGCCCGCCGGAGCAGGGCCGGAGCCTGCGTCTTCGCGGCCCGGTTCGGACGCCCCGGCAGAGGCCTGGCCGGAGCCGGGCCTAAGACCGGTCTCCGCTTTCGGCCAGTACAGGTTGAGCCTGGTCCCGTGCCCTTTCCGGCTGGTAACCTGGATGTGACCCCCTCCCTGTTTCATGATCCCGTAAACGGCGGAGAGGCCCAGCCCCTGGGCCCTTCCCTTGGTGGTGAAGAAGGGCTCGAAGAGATGGGCCTGCGTCTCCTCGTCCATGCCCGTGCCCGTGTCCCGTATGGAGAGCAGTACGTAGGGCCCGGGGCGCGCCTCGCCTTCGAGGGAATCCCCCGGCAGTTCGCCGGGACCGATTTCCATGTTCTCCGTGGAGACGATAAGCTCGCCCCCATGCGGCATGGCGTCCTTCGCATTCAGGGCCAGGTTGAGAAGCGCCTGTTCGACCTGGGAGGGATCGGCCCTGATTTTCGCGAGCTGCGGATCCTGCCGGAAGCTGATCCGGACGTCCTTCCCCAGGAATTCCGCGAGCAGTTTCCGCATCTCGGTGAGGATATCGTTGACGTCGACCAGCTTGGGGGAAATCACCTGCCTGCGGCTGAAGGCCAGGAGCTGGCGGGTGAGCATGGCCGCCTTCTCGCCGGCCCGGAGGATTTCACTCACGTGCGAAGCGATGGGGCTGTCCGGCCCGAGTTCGCCTAGCACCAGTTCGCTGTATCCGTTGATGGCGGTGAGCAGGTTGTTGAAATCATGGGCGATCCCGCCGGCCAACCTGCCTATGACCTCCAGGCGCTGGGAGATGCGGCGGCGCTCCTCGCTCTTGCGGAGCATCTCCTCCGCTCTGCGGTGATCGGTCATATCCGTCACGAATCCGATCCACAAAAGCGGCTTCCCGTCCTTGTCGCGCATGGCCTTGCCGCGATCGAGCCAGTACATCACCTCGCCGTCCTTCCGCTTCACGCGGTATTCCAGATGGAAGGGCGAACGGCCCTCCAGGGCGCGGGCATGGGCGTGCAGGACGGCCTCGCGATCGTCGGGGTGAAGGATCGCCTCCCAGGCCGCCTGGGTGCGGGGGAATTCCTCGTTCGCGAAGCCCAGCTGCTTGTCCACGGGCCCGAACCACCGTCGCACGCAGGTTACGGGCTCGAATTCATACAGGAGATCGCATCCGCTCTCCAGCGCCACGCGGAACCGTTCCTGCGATTGGCGCAGCTCCTCTTCGGACTCCCGGATCCCGCCGATGTCGAGATGCATCCCGACCCAGGAAGTTGCGCCCCCCTCCCCGTCCCGCACGGGCACGCCGCGGCTCAGGATATGGCGGACGACTCCGTCCGCCCCCATGAGATCGAATTGATGTTCCCAGGCATCGCCGCTGCGAAGGCAGATTTTCCAGCGGGCCGACGTGGTCTCGGCCTCCTCCGCGGACAGGCGGCCCACCCAACCCTTAACCCGGCACTCCTGCAAATCCATGCCCAGCAGGTCCAGGAAAGACGCGCTCAGGTAGACGACGCCCCCTTCGCGATCGCAGACCCAGATCCCGAAAGGCACTTGCCCGTCCAGGACCTGCAGGCAGTAGGCGGGAGGCGCGGCCTGATCCGGAATGGAGGGATTGGAATCCGGCGGCGATTCCGGAGAGGCGGCGGGAAACATGTTCGACCCTTTCGTGCGGTTCCGGAAAAAAAAGGCGCAATGGTCGGAATATAACGTTTTGGAAAATAAGACAACAGAATTTTCTCCATCGTTCAAATGCTCCATGGTTGAACGGATGCGACTACGGCAAGGCGTCAAACGCGGGCGGAGCATGCACCAAGCGTGATAATCGCGCCGTTTACAAGGCCTCCGGACATGCCCATTAAAAAGGAGCACCCTTGCGGCCCAAAAGGTATTTTAAAAAAAGAACCAAGGGAGACGAGATGGATAATGCGACGACATTGACGGACGTGCAGACCTTACGGGACAGAGCGCGCAAACATATCAACGAAGGCGCGGTGACCGAAGGCTATGCCGCCGATCGCGACAAGGTCCTCACCATGCTCAATGAGGCCTTGGCTACGGAAGTGATATGCACCTTGCGGTATCGACGCCATTTTTTCATGGCGCGGGGCCTCCAATCGGAGGCCGTGAAGGCGGAGTTCAAGGAACATGCCGATCAGGAATTGGCCCATGCCGATCTGCTCGCGGAACGCATCGTACAGCTCGGCGGCGAACCGGATTTGAACCCCGAGCACCTGACGTCCCGGAGCCATGCCGAATACGTCGAGGGCAAGGATCTGGATGACATGATCAAGGAGAACCTGGTAGCCGAGCGGATCGCCATCGACAGCTATCGGGAGATGATCCAGTATTTCGGCGAAAAGGATCCCACCACCCGGAGGCTCATAGAGCAGATCCTGGCGATGGAAGAGGAGCATGCCGAGGATCTTTCCAGCCTGTTGAAGAACAAGGGCTGAATCGTGGAGCCCGATACGGCACCGCGAATCAAGGCCCCGGGGATGGGAGCGCTCATGGAAGACGATACCGAAGACAAGCTGCCGGCCCTGGATTCGACCGTAGCATGGTTGAAGATAGCAGGCATCCTGGTCGTTTTGGTGCTCATCAATGTGGTGGCGTTCCTCGTCTCCTACGGATTCGGAGTCATCGGAACCATACCTCTGACCTTGCTGATGGGATTCCTCCTGATCCGGGATCTGGTTCCCAGGCACCGGTTTCCCCGTGGCAGGCAACCGCGCGGAGCGAATCCATGAACAAGAAACCCGATATCGGCACATGGCCTCACCTGGACGGATCGGATGCGGATACCGAAAGCCTCGGACCCATGGGCAACTCCCGTCGGGGGCCCCCGACGGGCTGGCGGATGGCTTCGCTCGCCTCCGGTTTCCTGATCTTGAGCGTGCTCGCCGGGGTGGTCTCACTCCTGGCGGGAATGGTGCTCATCCTGCCCTTGGCCCTATTGGCGACGCCTTTTGTGGTGCATCGCCTGCGCAAGGGGCGGCGGCGTACCCTCTTCCCTTGGGCCCCCACCCGATTGCGCCGGACCTAGGCCACTGATTTCTTAATCGGGCCCCCGATTCTTAATCGGACCCCGATTCCTAATCGGGCCGGGCCCTGCGCCACATCTCGAAATTGTACCCATGCGGCGGCCTGCGCAAGACGTACTTCCTTTCATACCCGGCGTACAAGGCATCCTCGCCGATATACCACTGGCCTTCATCCTTCAGGAATCGCATGGCCAGGATCCATTCCGGATCATACTTGTCCTGCATGGCGGCCATGCGGGTGAAATAGGTATTCGACTTCCCCGCCAGGAACGGCAAGGCCTCCGGAGACAATAGGCCGTGGGAATCCAGGATGCGGATCTTGGTGGAGTAATAGCCGAGCGCCCCCACCTCGTCGATCATGACGAGAGGATGATCGGAGGGGCCAGCGAGCGAATCGAGGATATGCGCGGCCTCGCGGTACCGCCCTTCGCGGGCCTCCTGGGCGAAGCGGTGTTTCCGGGGAAGGTGCTGCCGAAAGGTCTGCCAGGGCACATAGGCCAGGAACAGGCCGACCAGCAACCAGGCGGCCTTCCCGCCCAATCGGCCCGATGCGAGCCTTTCCAGGCCGCAAATGGCGAAGAGCAGCAGGAACGGAAGCACGGGCAGGTAATACCAGGTGAAGAGGATGTAGCTCGAACGCGTGGCCATGAAAAACAGGAAGTAGCATACGGGCCAGACCAGTAACTCCCAGGGTACGGCTGCGGACGACCTTCGCTGCGCGCGCAGGAATCCCGCCGCCGCGCCGGCCATGGCCAGCAGGTTGATCAGGGTAACCGCCGTGACACCCCCGGTGGTGGGACCCTTGTAGAAGACATTGAGGATCCAGGAGTATATCGCATCGGCGAACCCCACGTGGATCTCCATGCGCTTGGCCACCACCGAATGGGGCAGCCAATGCCCGTAGGCATAGCGGTAGAAGGCGAAAAAAGCCGCGAAGCCCGCCGCCGCCGCGGCCGCGCAGGCCAGGGCCCGTAGCCAGGCGGACCGCTTGGACGCTGGATCGGGGGCTTGCCCCAACTGGCGCCGAAGGTTGAGCAGCACCAGCACGGCCGGGAGGAGCGCGCCTTCGGGGCGCGCCAGGGGCGCGAGGAAGCTTACGGCCGCCAAGCCCCATATCGGCCGCGGAGAATAAAGGGCGTACCAGGTCCCGGCCAGGGCCAGGGCCACGTACATGGGCGTCTCCATGCCATAGGCGGAGACCGCCAGGAAGTTGACGCTCAGGGCATAGGCGGCCGGCACGGCCAAGGCATAGGGCGGTCCCATGCGG
>DAINDC010000228.1:0-8647 GCA_036732085.1 Fibrobacterota bacterium
CAGGGTCTTAACCGCTCCGGCCATGGTCACGCGCATGACATAGACTCCGCTCCTCGCGCCTCTCAGCTCCGAAGTGAGATCGTAATCGATGGGAGAGCGGTAGCCGCGGATCTCCTTCACCTTATGCCCGGCCATATCGAACAGATCGACGATATGCGGTCCCGACTTGCTGATGAGGACGCCCGGTTGCTCCGGCGAATGGAAGGTGATGCCGGAAACATCGAGACCCATTTCATATCCGGATTTATGCGGAACGACGCTGGACACGGCCGTCGTATCGTACCCGGCCATGTAATACATGAACTGCTTGAAGAACTTGTCCCAAATCGGTTGGGTCATGGATTGCATGGTTATCAGATCATGCCCCTCCATGAAATAACCGATTCGGCCTTTCATATCCGGGAAGGTCCAGGAAGCCGGGTAACCGCCGGGAACGCTGTAGTTATATCCGCTGCCACAATTGGTTCCGGCACCATCCTTGGTGCAATGCGTCCCATCCATCCTGAGGAATACGTCCGCGGTGGGATAGATGGAGGTGATGATCTTCTGGAAGGTATGCCATTCCCCTTGCGGGAAGATAACGGTATCCTTGCCGGCGAAATTGATCCCTTCCATGATGGGATGGGTTTTCTCGGCGGCGGGAATGAATACCGGAGCCGACACCGTGAGGCGGGAAGACTCGCCATTATAAAGAACCGGATGGGCGACATTATAGAACCAGGGCCAGTTCTGCGACGGTCCCGAATCCCCCGCGGAATGCATGATGAATACGCCCTTGCCGTCGACCTGGACGAAATCCTCAATCGCCTGTTTGCCTGCGGTCGGGAACCTGCCCGATGCGGCCCAGCCGGAGATATAGTTCGCGAAGAAGACCTGGTACTTCTTCAAATTGGCCGCGGTCACCTCGTTGCCGTTATTGTTGGGGCTGGTGACGTCCACGGTCCAACCTTCCGCCGCGCCAATGCGCTTCAGCGTCGCTTCCAGGTTCGGATATCCCACGGTATGGTTGAAGCCATAGGTGAAGCTGCCGACGAGAATGGCATTGAGTTTCGATTTCAGCATGTAGGATTTTCCGTCGATGGTGACCACGCGCTGTTTCGCCAGCGGCACCGTCTGCGCCGACACCAAACCTGCGAGCCCCAGGCACATCCCGGTCATCATCATCGCCAATCGACCTAATTTCACTTGCATAGTTTTTTCCTTTTTCATTTGAACTTCCTGGAACCCGTTTTGATTGACTTCATGATTTTCCCGAGGTCACATGCTCCACTGGAATTGCAGCAGATAGTACCAGTCCGATTTCCGATGGGTCACGGGCGTGAAGGAAGGCCCGGCATTGACGTCTTGCACGCGGAAATGATCATTGGCCGCTTGGAGGAAAAGATCCAATCCCGTGTACAGGTTCCGCTGGATATATAGGGACCACTTCAAATCGTCCTCGGCATAGAGGCCGGAGGCGCGGTTGGCTTCGTAGAGGGCGGGATTGCCGGCCGGGAAGGCGGGCTGGGGAAGCGTATTGGAATATTGCTGATAGCTGTTTTCCGGATAGGGATTGTTGAAGTACTCGAGTTGCGGCGAGACTAGGCTGAAGGCCCCGAAGGTGGGGACATCCACGCCCATCATCATCGGGATACGCTGGCCAATCTTCTCATAATAATAGGGCTGGTTTTGCAGACCGAGGACGGCGGCTTCGGCGAAGATCTTGAAGGGGCCGGCTCTGGTTTGATCGAGCTCCATGAGGGCGCCGATGTCCATGGAAGCCCGGGCCATCACCTTGATGCCTTTGAAGGTCAGGGGCGTGGAGACCCTGGGACGCAAAGTATCACCGGCGGCCACGTAGACGATATTCCCGGACGCATCCTTGGTGGTCGTCACCAAGGGCGTCGTCCCATCGCTTTCGGTATAGGCCGGGATATTGCCCTGCATATCCTTGAGGGTTCCGCCCGCGAAGGCCAATTGATAATGGCCGCCCACGGTATCGTGGATGGCGGGGATGGCCGGGAATTTGTCGATCTCGACATAGGTATTGGAGGGCTTCTTGGGCGTGGTCACGCTGGGCTTGATGGGCAGGTAGCGATGCAGGGAGAAGCCGGTCCCGAATTCGAAGGCCTTGCCGACCTTGGCGGTGGCGACATAGGAAGGCGAGAAGTCGAAGATGGGCGTTTCGTTGAACTCGCTGAAGAGCAGGAGGTCCTGGCGGATCATCCCATCCATCACGTTCCAGGTCAGCTTGGTCCCCATGGATTTGTATTTGGCATCGTTCATCCAGACCCAGCCGCCCGGGCCGGCGGTATGGACCACGCTGGGATAGGCCTCGCTGCGCAGGAGGTACTCGCCCAGGTTCTTGGCGTCCGGATTATAATCGTAGCCGAAGAAGCCGAATTTCCAATTGAGGTTGGAGGTGAAGTCGTATTGCGCCGATGCCTCGGAAATGCCCGGGCCGAACTGGAGGCGCATGCTGCCGGGATTGGAGGTTTCCGGAATCGGTTTCCAGAACAGGCCGCCCACCCCGATATTCACATGCAGGCGATCGTTCATGGTCCCGGAATAAGTGAGGGCGATGCCGTCGCGGTTCAGGAAGGCATTGTTCAGCTTCAGCGGCGCCGCCGATCCGTCGTCGTTGATCACCGAGCCTTTCACCACCTGGCCGGCATCCACGAAGCCGACCACGGATAACTTGCGATCAACCTTGTTGGTCTCCCCTTCGGCCGCGGAAGGGCGGCCCACGCCCATCCCTGAGACCAGGCAGGACAATGCCAAACATGCAATCGCTTTCATGGGGTTCTTTCCCTTGTCATTTGTTTCACTGCGTTTTTCCATGTTCCCCATCACAAGCCCCATTCCAGATGGGCGATGAAATACCATTGATTCTTACGGACGGTCTGCGGCGTGACGGAAGGCAGGATGCCGCCGACATCGAAGTTCTGCAAGCGGAGATGGTCGTTGGCGATCTGCAACTTGGCCTTGACCCCGGGAATGATGGTCCGCACGGCATGGATGCTCCACTTCCAATCGTCCCCATGCACGGAAGGCATGTTGAACCGAGGCTGATCATAGGCGGTAGTGGGGAGGTCGGGAATGGGAATGCTGGGCCCTACCAGCGGCTCGCGGTTATGTATCCCCAATTCCTGCTGGCTGTCTTGGTAAGGATTGTCGAGGTATTCCGTTTCCACCGCGAGCAGATCCAGGATCCCGAAGGTGGGGACATGGATGCCGGCCATGACGGGCATGCGTTGCGTGATATGCTCGTAGTAGACGGGTTGGTTCTGCACTCCCAGCACGGCCAATTCCCCGTAGAGCTTGAAGGGCCCGGTAGCCGCCTTGATACCCAGGATGTCGGCGATGTCGAACTCCACTCGGCTCATGAGATTGACGGCGGAACGGGTGATGTCCTGTTCCTTGGTGACTTGCGCCGCCGCGGTGGACCCGGCCGCGGAGGAGGCGAGCGGAGCTCCATTAGCATCCGTAACGGCCAGGTTACCATTGGCGTCATAATAGGCCTGGCAGGTGGTCGAGGAGCCGTCCCAGCAATTCGACCCGTCCGAATACTTGGTATTGAGCAGGAACTTCTTGATGCCCTTGCGCATGCCCGCCGGGCTGCCGTCCTGGATCATGCGGACCTTCTCGACGGCGGCGCCGTTCTTTCCGGCCAGGAGCGCGTTCTGATCGAGGGAGGCATTGCCCCTCCAAACCGCGAAAGTGTCGGCGGCGACCCGCGCTCCGGAGCCGTCGAGGTAGCTATAGTGGACCATCCCCTGGTTCTGGACTTCCGGGAAGTTGGCGATCTCCACGTATTGCGAAGCCGGTATGGAATTCTTCGCGTCCTTGGGATCCCCGAAGTACGCGCGATTGTTGCTGAACCAGCGCCGCAGGGCCGCGCCGCCGCCCACTTCGATTCCCTTCGCGGGCCGCCAGGAAAAGAGGTAGGCCGGCGTGATGTCGAATAGCGGCGGATCCTGATATTCGAAATAGACTCCCAATTCATGGTGGAAGGCTCCGCCGAAATGATTGGCCTGAAGCCGCAGTCCCATGACCCGGGTATAGGCGCTATCCACCCAGGTCCAGCCTCCGGTGGTGATATAGGTGGGATAGGATTCGCTCCGGAGCAGGTATTCGCCCAGGTTCATGGCCGGAGAATTGTATTTGAACGGGAAGTATCCACCCTCCGCGCTGATCTCGGGAGTGAAGTGGAACTTGGCCGTAGCTTCGGTGATACCTGGGCCGAACTTCACGAAGTTCTGCCAGAAATCCCCCGAGGGGAAGGATTGCCAGAAAATCCCGCCCACGCCGACGCGGACCGAAAATTTCCCATTGAGGGTATCGCTCACGGTCAAGGTGGCTCCCAGCCGGCTCAGGTATTGGTCTTCCACCGCCAAGCCGCCATTGTCGCCCTTCACCACCTGCCCGATATCCGAATAGCCTTCGCCCCGGATCTTGTCGATTGAGATTTCGGCCTGGGCCAGCATGGGCAGGGAGAGGACCGCGATGGCATTCCAAATCCGATTCCGCTTCATCCTAAAACCCTTCGCGTGGGAAAATCTTTTTAAAATCGCAACGCGCGCTCATGAAATTGGATACTTTGCCTACATGCAAAATAGCGCTACGTCTCCCGCCTTCGCGGGCCTTTGGATCCTGGGCCCCAGAAGGGATCTGCTCCTCTTCATCCTGACTCCACTCCTCATCATCCCTATCGGACTCGCGGCCAAGGGCCTCGTGCCCGTGGAAACCCTGTCCCTCTATGTTTTGGGATTGGGAGGGTTCGGCCATCATCTGCCCGGCTTCATCCGCGCCTATTCCGATCCGGATTTGTTCCACCGATTCAAGCTCCGTTTCACCTTGGTGCCCGCGCTGCTCATTTCCACCTGCGCCCTCTACTCTTACTTGAACCTGAATGCCCTGGTCTGCGCCACCGTGGCTTGGGGCACCTGGCATGGCGCCATGCAGATCAACGGCTTCATGCGCATCTACGATTCCAAGGTCAAATCCTTCCGCCTCGCGACGGCGCGCCTGGATGCCTTTCTCTGCGTCGCCTGGTTCGGCGCGGCCATCCTGCATTCTCCGGCCAAGCAGTTTTCCCTCATCACCCAATTCTACGCTTCCGGAGGCCCGCTGATCACGCCCGCGGCCTTCGGGGCGTTCCGATGGGCCTGGGATGCGGCGACCGCGGTCATCACCTTGCTTTTTCTGGCGAATGCCTATCGCCAGATGAAAGCGGGTTCGCCTCCCAGCGCCGTCAAGTTCGCGGTGATGGTTTCCAGCTTCGCATTCTGGTGGTACTGCACCGTGGCGCTCAATAATCTGGTGCTGGGCATCGTCTTGTGGGAGATTTTCCACGATGTGCAATACAATGCCCTGGTCTGGATCTTCGAACGCCAAAGGGTGGACCGGGATTTCCATGTCGGCGCGGCGGAGAAGCTCCTCTTCGGCCGCGGGCCGGCCAGGCTGGCCTGCTATGCGCTGCTCATCCTCGCCTACGGATCCATCGGCACCTTTTCCTCTTTCGGCGACTTCAACATCCCCGAGCGAGCCTTTCTGGGCACGGGCGCTTCGCAATGGCTGCTGCGCATCACCATCGCATCGGCCCTCTTGCATTTCTATTTCGACGGCTTCATCTGGCGAGTCCGCGAGCGGAGCACGCGCTTGGGCCTGGGCTTGAAGGACGGGGAGCAGCCGGCGGCGGATCCCAAACCGGCGGGCGTATCCAGGCATGGATGGCTGTGGGCCTTGTTCATCCTCCCGGTCGCCGCGTTGGGCCTTTCCCAATACCGGGGAGGCGGCGCCAATTTCGATTCCCAGGTCCTGAACCTGGCCGAAGCCATACCGGGCAGCTGGATGGCGAACTTCCTGAGCGGCACCTATTACAAGGGGCAGGGCCGTTTCGACCAGGCCGAAGTCTTCTATCGGCGCACTGTGGCGGCCAATCCGGACTTCGCGATGGGGCATCTCTTTTTGGGCGACATCCTCTACAAGCGCGGGAACCTCGCCGAGGCCCTGGAGCAATATCGCCTCTCGGTGGCGGCGGATTCCACCAATGTGGAAGGAAGGATGAACCTGGGTTTCCTGTACCTGGCTGACAAGCAATACGCGCCGGCCATCAAGGAGCTGCAAGCCGCGTCGGCCATGGATCCCGCCAATGCGGATCTGACCTTCGGCGTGGCTTCGGCCTTCCTGCAACAGGGCATGCTTCCGGATGCGGATGCCTACTTGAAGAAAACCCTGCTCTTGAATCCGAATCATTCCGGCGCTCTCAATTATTCTGGTGTCATTCATGAAGCCTCGGGCGATACCGCCGGGGCCTTGGATTATTATCGGCAAGCCATCGCGGCCGATACTTCGAATTCCGCCGCCCGGGGCAACCTGGCCACCGCGCTCTCCAGGCAGAAGCCGGGCCCGACCCCGCGGTAAGGCGGTGGGGCAGGTTTAAGATAAGCGAGCCCCATCCTTTCCGGGTTGGACATCATGCCGCTCCCGTCACATCCGGCAACAATTCGTTTACCTGGGGAGAACGATCGGTAGCCAGGAACGCGTTTTCTTGGGTAACTTGGATGATACCTGGAAAAGCCGGAAGGCCGTGCTCAATGGGCTCCGAAAGGAAAGGTTCCGAACGGGAACATCCGCAAACATGCTGGGAAGTTAGCCTTGGGATCCGGGAATCGCCGGCTCCACCGTGCGGGAAGTTGTTGTTTTATGCCCTTTGATGTTTCTGGCGTTTTTGGCCGCGGATCCGCAAGGGTTTTTCCCGACCCATAAACGCTTTCCCGGTTAGCGGATCTCGAAATGATCCAGTTCGACCTTCCCGAAAGTGGAGATTATACGTAACACGGATGTTCCGGCCGGCAAGGCGATGGAATCGACCTTGGCTTCCGACCAGGCCACCGTGGCCGGCAGCTTGAGATCGACCAGCGCCGGCTGTCCGGAGAGGCCCAGGGACATGCTCCCGCCCGCCCCGCAGCGGTAGAGGAAGGTGGCCGCATATTTGCCCGCGGTCGGGATGGAGACGCGGTATTCCGTCCAGGCCCCGGTAGGATAGGCCACGCCATTGGTGCCCAGGGCCGTATCCAGCGCGAAGAGCCCGATCCCGGAGTTCCCGGAATAGGCCTCGGCGGGAATGCTGCTGGGCAGGGTTTTGGGCGTATACAAATTGGGGTTGCCGAAGGTCGCGAATACTTCGACTTGGAACTGGTCGTAATCATTGGCCGCGGAGGGGATGTCCAGGAAGTCGAAGGTGATGTCCGATGCGGGCTGCACCACTAGCTTGGAGGATTCCTTGACCATGTCCGCGCTCTTCCACACCCGCTTGTTGAACAGGTAGGCCACCGGAGCGAGATCGCCGAATATGAGCCTGGGGCGACCGTCGTATAGTTGGGAATGGATCCGTTCCCCCATGAGGCTGGTGGGGATTTCCTGGAGCCGCGTCGTATCGAGCGACCCGCCCCAGACATAGCCCCGGCCCCATTCGACGAAGCGGCATTTCTTGGCGACCACGTAGTTGGCCGCGGTATCGTAGGAGTTGACGTTGAAGGAATAGTTCCCGGCGACCACCATGCGATTCGCGATAGTGGGATCGGTGAGATAGGCCTGCGCGACCGTGGTCAAAGGCCCGCCCACGACCACCAGGAGCGGCTTCTCCGGCGTGGCCTTGCGGGCCTCGGCGACTATGAGTTCGCTTCCCGCGGAAGGCGTGGCCTGCAGATCCTCTATCCTTCCGGAGGTGGGAAGCACCAGCCGGGTTTCCGCGCCTGCCACCGGTTCTACCAGATTGATAAGGCCCGCGAGCTTGGCAATGCGCATATCATCCTGGCATTTCCGGATCTGTTCCGCGATGGTGGTATGTTGCTGGCCGCCCATATCCTGGGTGACCACGTTGCCACGCAGGTTGAGCTGGCCCAGGCTGGCCTTGGCCCAGATATACTCGTCTTCGATCCCGTTGCTCCAAATCTCATTGTCGAGGATCATGGGATTGCCGGCATCCATGCCTTCGATTTGCAGCCCGGCCGAATCCACGTGGAAGATGAGCTTGGCTTCCTTGGCAAGGGAGACCTCCTTTAGCGGGGTCACCTGGCCGGATTTCACGATCAGGTTGGGGAGCACGGCATCGTGGCGGAATGGCTGGAGGCTGCTGCAACGGATCTCATAGGCGCCTGGCGGAAGATTCCCGACCAGGAAGTTGCCGGCCGGATCCGCCTTGACCAATCGCTTCATGCCGTAAACCTGGACGAAGCGGGCAAGCTGTGCGTCGCTATCGGGAGCGAAGGCGCCGGAGATACCGCCGCACGGTCGCAGGGTGTCCTGCGGCAAGTCGAAGCCCCGGCCCAAGGCCGATACGGTGAAGTCGCGGATGAGGCCGCCGGATTCGGCGCCGGTGATTTCCATGCGATAAGAACCGGCGGGCAGATCCTTCAAGTGGAATCGTCCCTGCGCATCCGTGATGGTCTCGAGCCGCAAGTCGCTTTCATCCGTGGTCGAAACCGGATCGGCCAGGTAATCGGAAGGCCGCACGATCACGCGCGCGCCCACGGCCGGGCTGCCGTCCGGATTCACGGGGCATCCCGCCACCTCCACCTTGGATTCGGTTTCCGTGCCTCCGCCCTTGCCTGCGAGCAGTTCGCAGGCATTGAGGATCAATGCGGCCGCACAGGCCAATGTC
>DAINDC010000229.1:0-7165 GCA_036732085.1 Fibrobacterota bacterium
AACATCCTGGCCGAACTGGGTCAGAGAAAACCACCCGGCCAAATACTGGTAGGATTCGCACTGGAAACTTCCAACGCCATCGCCCATGCGGAAGCCAAAATGGTGGAACGCAATTGCGATCTCATGGTGGTCAATAATCCTGTGGCCACGACCATGGGTTTCGGCAAAGACCGGGTCCTGGCGGCGATATTGAACCGGGGGGACAAGGTCCATGGGCACGGAAAAAAAATAGCCGTTCTAACGGAATGGAATAAGGATCAATTGGCCGCCGCAGTGGTGGGTCATCTTGACAATCTGATGGGTAACGGCAAATGACGGCGAAGGACTTGCTCCGGAGCTATCTGGCTTGGCAAGGCCAGGTCGGCACGGATGAGGTCATCCTCCCCCACCCCATGCTGCGCAAGCAGATGACGGCAACTCCTACTCCCAAGCCCGGCCTCACCCCGGCCAAACCCGCTGATATGCCAATGGATAGAGATGAAGGATTGGAAACCGATTCCCGGGAACCGTCTTCCATACCCTTCCAACATGCTCCTGCCTTCCAAAGCAATTCTCCATCGAATCTTTTCGGCGATCTGTCCCGGGCCCTTGAAGCAGCCAATAAGGCGGACAAGGACGAGGGTCTGTCCGCCATCAAAACCTTGCGGGCCACGGAAGCCTTGCACTTCCCGGTTTTTCCCGGCTTACCCGAGTACTGGGCATATCTGGAAGCGAACGCGCGGTTGCTTTACGGGTTCGATGGGGATATGCGATGGGTCCGCGGGCAAGGTCCCAGCGATGCCCCCTTGGCCTTGGTCGCATTGGCGCCGGGGGAAGCCGATATCACCGCAGGCAAATTGTTTTCCGGGGAAGCCGGGGCTTTGCTGGAGAAAATGATGCGGGCCATCCGGCTAGATTGCGAAACTTTATATCGGACGGCGGTTGTCAAATGCACGCAACCGGGAAAATCCTGGAGCCGTCGCGAACTCATGCGCGTGCTGCCTTTATTGCATATCGAATTGGGTTTGGCCAAGGTTCCCGTGGTGCTGCTCATGGGTGAAACGTGCGCCCAGGCGGTTCTCAAGACCGGCAAGACGCTGGACGAACTGCGCCAGATCCCCCATCGGGAAGGTGGCCGGGAGTTCATCGTCACCTATCACCCCGAGGATTTGTTGCGCCGAGAGGAATGGAAGAGAAAAGCATGGGAAGATTTGCAGTGGCTGCAAAAACGCATGTCGGAAGCGCGGGCCGATAGATGAGTACCGGTCAAGAGGTCCGTGAAATGCGCGCGACTTCGTTCCGCGTTCCCCCCCAGGCCATCGAAGTGGAGAAGCATGTCATCGGCGCGCTTTTCCTGGACGGCGAATCCGTGGGCGATGCCTTGGAAGTGCTCAAGTACGAAGACTTCTACCTGGAAAAGCACCAGGTCATTTTCGAGATCGTGGCCGGGTTGTTCGAGAAGAATTCTCCGGTCGATATCATCACGGTTTCCGAAGCGCTCAAGAAGAACCAGAAATTCGAAATGGCCGGCGGCGATGCCTACCTCATGGAGATTTCCTCCGAGGTGGTTTCCTCCGCCAATGTCCAACAGCATTGCCATATCATCAAGGAGAAGGCTCTCCTCCGCAGTCTCATCGGCTCGGCCACGCGCATCCTGGAGAAAGCCTATGACGGCTCCCAGGAGCCGGGTGAGATCATGGATCAGGCCGAAGGTGAAATCTACGCCATCAGCGAAACCACGGTCAAACAGGGCTTCATCCCCATCAAACGTATCCTGAGTGATACCTTCAAACTTATCGAAAGCTATTCCAAGGGTGAAATCATCGGCGTGCCCACGGGGTTCAAAGACTTCGACAGCATGACCTCCGGTTTCCAGAAAACCGATCTCATCATCCTGGCCGGCCGTCCCGCCATGGGCAAGACCGCGCTCGCCCTATCCATGCTGGCCAATGCCGCCATCGACTATAAAAAAACCGTAGCCTTCTTCTCGCTGGAAATGGGCCGGGAACAGTTGGTCCAGCGTATCCTCTGCCGGCAGGCCCAGGTCAATATGCATCTGCTCCGCACCGGGCGACTGCCGCAGCGGGACTTCCCCAAGCTCTCGATCGCGGTGGGGCCGATCAGCGAATCCAAGATTTTCATCGACGATCATCCTGCCCTCAATATCCTGGAGTTGCGGGCCAAGTGCCGCCGTCTCAAGGCCCAACATGGCCTGGACATGGTGATGGTGGACTACCTGCAGCTCATGCAGGGCGCGGGCCGACAGGAGAATCGTCAACAGGAAATCTCCCAAATCTCCCGCGGCCTCAAAGGCCTGGCCAAGGAGTTGGAAATCCCCGTGGTCGCCCTTTCCCAGCTGAGCCGCGCCGTGGAACAACGCGGCGGTGAAGGCGAACCCAAGCTCTCGGATCTCCGTGAGTCCGGAGCCATCGAACAGGACGCCGATCTGGTGATGTTCGTCTACCGCGATGAGGTTTATAATAAAGAGGCCGAAAAAGGAAAGGCCAAAATCATCCTAGCCAAGCAGAGAAACGGACCCACAGGCGATTGCCCGCTGACCTTCATTTCCGATTACGCTTCCTTCGCCAATTATTCGGGTCGCGGACTCGAAAATGACGGCTTCTGAGCATGGAGTCCGCCGTGCCTCCCGTTCCCAAGGCCTTTGCACCTAAACCTGCAGCCTGGGAAATCGTATTGGAGGCTATCGGCGGCCAGGCCCTGCGGCTGCTCGCCTTGCTTTGTGAATCGTTCGCGTCCAAGATCGGCAGGGTCGGCGAAGTGGTCATCCTGCTGGTAAAAATCGTCTCCCGCTTTCCTTACTTCTTCATGAACCCGGCCTTGACCATGCAACAGATGGTCCGGATCGGCACCTCTTCCCTGCCCCTCATCATAGTCATCAGTTTTTTCATCGGGGCCGTGACCGCGATCCAGGCGGCCTACCAGTTCCGGGGATTCGTACCCAATACCTATCTGGGCACCGCGGTCTGCAAATTCGTCATCATCGAATCCGGACCGGTGCTGACGGCCCTGGTCCTGGCCGGCCGGGTGGGCTCGGCCATCGCCGCCGAGATCGGTACGATGAAGGAAAAGGAAGAGCTGGACGCGATGACCGTTCTGGCTCTCGATCCGTTGCGCTACCTGGCCGTGCCGAGGCTGATCAGCGGGATCCTGGCCTTTCCCCTGCTGGTGGTGATATCGGATTTCCTCGCGATCATCGGCGGTTGGATCGTGACGACCTTGATCCTCAAGGTTACCTCCGCCACCTATATCTTTGGATTGCGTTTCCTGTTTTCGAGCTACGACATCCGCATCAGCATGATCAAGGCCATGGTCTTTGGAGCCATCGTAGTCCTGATGGGCTATTATCACGGCTTGTCGGCGGGCGCCGGGGCCAGGGGCGTAGGCCAGGCCTCGATGAAATCCGTGGTATCCTCCTGCGTGCTGATCCTGGTGGTCGACTTCTTCATCGTATACATCGCTTACTGAAGAAAGCATTTAAGACGCATGAGTGGTGATACCCTAATCGAACTCCGGCACCTCCAAAAGTCCTTCGGTCCGCAGAAGGTGCTTCGCGACGTGAACCTGCAAATCCGTCGCGGCGAGACCATGGTCATCATCGGAACCTCCGGCGGCGGCAAGTCCGTGATCCTGAAACATTGCATCGGCCTGTTGCAACCCGATGGTGGCGAGGTGGTGGTGGATGGCAAGGTCATCAGCAGCCCCAAACGCGTGGACGTGCAGACCATCCGCAAGCGCATGGGCATGCTTTTCCAAGGCGCGGCGCTTTTCGACTCCATGAACGTGGGCGAGAATATCAAATTCGCCGTGCGGGAACACAATCCCAAGCTGACGGAAACCGATCTCGATCGTATCGTGGCCGAGACCTTGCATATGATTAATCTGAATCCCGATTTCCGCTTCAAGATGCCGAGCGAATTGTCCGGCGGCATGAAGAAACGGTTGGGCCTGGCACGCGCCATCGCCTTGAATCCGGAAATCCTGCTGTACGACGAGCCCACCACCGGACTCGATCCCATCACCTCCGACGTCATCAACGATCTCATCATCGACATGCAGGCCAAGCTGGGGGCCACCAATATCGTGGTCACCCATGACATGGTTTCCGCATATAAGATCGCGGATCGCATCGCCATGCTTTTGGATGGACGGATCATTTTCGTAGGCACGCCGGAGGAGACCCGGGCGACCAGCAACCCCTACGTCCAGCAATTCATCAAGGGCCAGCGCAAACTTCTCGCAGAGGCAGACTAGACGCTGGCCCCGGCCAAAGGAAATTACTCGCAGAAGCGGACTGACCTTTGGCCCCGGCCAGTGCAAACCTCTCACTGAGGCAGAATTAGCTCCCGACTCTCGCTCAGCATTGGGGCAAATTTGTGCAGGTCGTCTTGACCCGATTATTGTAAATTTCCTGGATGGCCATATCCAAGTCGAAAAGCAAATCCGGCATCCTTTACGCCTGTCGCGAATGCGGTGACACGACCTCCAAGTGGAGCGGCAAATGCCTATCCTGCGGGACCTGGGACAGCCTTATCGAAGTCTCGGCGGCCGCTTTTGAAGAGGACAGCCAGAAACGGGGCCTGGGCGAGGCGGGTGAGGCTCAGAGGCTGAGCAAGGTCGTGGGCAAGGCGGAAGCCCGGACCCATACGGGCATGAACGAACTGGATCGGGTTCTGGGCGGCGGCATCGTACCAGGTTCCTTGGTGCTGATCGGCGGGGATCCGGGCATCGGAAAATCCACCTTGCTCCTCCAGATGGCCACCTTGCTCTCGGCCGCGGAAGTGCCCGTCCTGTATGTCACCGGCGAGGAATCCCTGACCCAATTGAAGATGCGGGCCGAACGCCTGGAAACCCCTTCGCCGGACATGCTGGTGCTTTCCGAAACCAGCCTGGACGCGATCTTCAAGCAATGCCAATCGAGCAAGCCGGGCGTCCTGGTCATCGATTCGATTCAGACCATCTACAAGACCGACCTTCCCGGTTCTCCCGGCTCCATGACCCAGCTCCGGGAATGCACCTTGGCCCTCATGGTCCATGCCAAGAGCACGGGCACGGCCATCTTCATCGTGGGCCATGTCACCAAGGAAGGCGTGCTGGCGGGTCCGCGCATGCTGGAGCATATGGTCGACACGGTCATTTATTTCGAAGGCGAACGCCACAATGCCTACCGCATCCTGCGCGCCGTGAAGAACCGTTTCGGAGCGACCAATGAAATTGGTGTTTTTGAAATGGCTTCGGCCGGCCTCATCCAGGTTGAGAATCCCTCCCAGGTCTTCGTGCATAACCGCGGTGAACGCGATCCCGGTTCGGTCGTCTCCTGCACCATGGAAGGGACGCGCCCCATCCTGGTGGAAGTGCAGGCCCTGGTGGCCCGCAGCAATTATTCCATGCCGCAGCGGGTGAGCATGGGCCTGGACTCCAAGCGCCTCACCATCATCCTGGCCTTGCTCGAGAAATTCGCCGGCATCGATATCGGTCCGCAGGATATCTTCGTGAGCCTGGCGGGCGGATTCCGGATCGAGGAAACGGCCCTGGACCTGGCCATCGCAGGCGCGGTCGCGTCCAATCACCTTGGCAAAAAGTGCCTGCCGAATACCTTGGCCCTGGGTGAACTCGGATTGAACGGGGAAGTGCGGACGATTCCGCATATCGAGGCCCGGATCAAGGAAGCCGGCCGCCTGGGCTTCAAATCCGTGGTATTGCCCATGCCCTTACGCGGCAAACTTCAGATGCCGGGCGTGGAATTCCACTTCATCCGCAAGCTGGGTGAAGCCTTCGAATTCCTTTATCAGTAGTTCATTTCGTATCCCCATTACTAACTGAAAACCACCTCTTCGTACATTTTGTAAGTGTTTTTGTGACATGAATCCTGTTATTTCATGTTATCAACCTGCCTTTACGATTAGCATAGGAAGCGTGGGCTACATGGATTGGAAAAGAGCTCGAGACGGCCTGCATGCGCAGGTTGAACAAGCGCTACTGCATGCCGACCCCGTCCCATTGCAATCGGAGAGCGGGAGTGCGGAATTGAATTTGAATGTCCTGTTCGTGGAAGCCTCCGAGAAGGATATAAGCCTGGCCGCGAACGAATTGCAACGGGGCGGCTTCACGATTACCAACCGGGAAAGCGTCCAGAGCCGCGAGGCGCTGACCCAAGCCCTGTTGAGCGATCGTTGGGATCTGGTTATCGGCGATTTCTCCCTGCCTTCCATGAAAGGCCTGGAAGCGCTGTCCGTGGTCCGTGAGATCCAACCCGATCTGCCCTTCATCATGGTCTCCGGGAATAAAGGCGAAGAGATGGCTGTGGCGGCCATGAAAGCCGGCGCGAACGATTACCTCGCGAAAGGCAATTTGCACCGGTTGGCGCCTGCCGTGAGCCGGGAAATCCGGGACCGCAAGGAAAAGCAAGGAACCTTGGAAGCCCTCCGTAAAAGCGAGGAGCAACTGCGCTTGGCGCAACGATTGGAAACGGTGGGACGGCTCGCGGGGGGCCTAGCCCATGATTTCAACAATATCCTGTCCGTGGTTTCCGGTTATGCCAGCCTCTTGCAAATGAAGCTTGCCAAGGCTGGGACCGCGCACCGGGAACTGATCGAAATCGAACGGGCGGTCCTGAAGGCCACGGCCTTGGTGGGCCAATTGCTCGCGTTCAGTCGGAAGCAGGTGGTGCATGCGCAGATCCTGGATTTGGCGCAACTCATCCGGGAATCCGTTCCAATGATGCGCATGGTCCTGGGCGAGGATATCGAGGTGGAATGCAGCTTTGAACGGGATGCGGGGCGCGTGAAGGTCGACCGCAGCCAGATTGAACAGGCCATCATGAACCTGGTGGCGAATGCCAAGGATGCCATGCCCAAGGGCGGGAACCTGTTCCTGGGCTTGAAGGAATGCCGCCTGGAAACGGGACATTTCCGTCAAGGGGAAAAGGCTTCACCCGGCAAATACCTCCGACTGACCGTTCGCGATACCGGATGCGGGATGGATCCGGAAACCTTGGCCCGGATTTTTGAGCCCTTCTTCACGACCAAGGGAGAAGGCCGCGGCACCGGCCTGGGGCTTTCCACGGTCTATGGAATAGTGCAGCATGCCGGGGGTACGATTCGAGTTGAAAGCGCCCTCAATTCCGGAGCCTCCTTCTCCGTTTACCTGCCGCGCACGGCTGAACCGG
>DAINDC010000229.1:7210-8523 GCA_036732085.1 Fibrobacterota bacterium
CCCCGCCGATCCAGCACCCGGGCCATCCCTACTAATGGGGAGACGGTCCTTTTGGTGGAGGACGATGTGGATCTTCGCAAGCTCACCAAGGATATCCTCGTCCTGGAAGGGTACCATGTCCTGGAACCGGCCACATCTCAGGACGCGCTGGGATTCTCCCAGGCCTCGGAAATCAAAATTGACATGTTGCTCACCGATTTGGTGATGCCCCGCATGAACGGGCGGGACCTTGCCGAAGCCGTCTTGAGACTGAGGCCGGCCATCAACGTCGTCTATATGTCCGGGTATGCCCCGGACCATCTGCTGCCGGAGATGAATCTGATCTCGGAACTCAACTTCCTCGAAAAGCCTTTCACGCCCGCCAAGCTTTTGGCCAAAGTCCGCGCCACACTTGACGCCCACAAGGCCTGAAAGCAACTTTGTGGCGGTTGAAACCCGCCATGACGACTTTCTTCGAAATCCACAGCCCCGCAGCCGGTAGTTCCGGCTCCCCGGGAAGTTCCGGTTCCTCTAAGCCTGCTTCGCGGGCGCGCGCCGGAGTCTTGCATACCGATCATGGCGACATCCCGACTCCCGTATTCATGCCGGTGGGCACCGCCGGCGCGGTCAAGGCCATTACGCCGCGGAGCGTCAAGGAGACCGGGTCCAAGATCATCCTAGGCAATACCTACCATTTGTATTTGCGCCCCGGTTGCGATCTGATTGAAAAAGCCGGCGGCCTGCACCGCTTCAGCTCTTGGGAGGGCGCCCTCCTCACCGATTCCGGCGGCTTCCAAGTCTGGAGCCTTGAGACCCTGAGGAAAATCACCGAAGCGGGCGTGGAGTTCCGATCGCATATCGACGGCTCGAAACATATGTTCACCCCGGAATCCGTGATGCAAGCCCAACGCCAAATCGGCGCGGACATCATCATGGCTTTCGATGAATGCACGCCCTATCCCGCCACGCCAAAAGAGGTGGACAAGTCCTTGGGTCTGACCCAGCGCTGGACGGAACGCGCCCTGGACTGGCTGACGGCCCACCCTCCCCTGCATGGTTACGGGCAGCGCTTTTTCGGCATCGTGCAGGGCGGCATGCATAAAGAGGCCCGCGGCCGCGCCATCGAGCATCTGCTGACCTTGGATCTGCCGGGCATCGCCCTGGGCGGGCTGAGCGTGGGCGAGCCGGCCGAAATGATGTACGAGATCGCCGATTATTGCACCGGCATCCTGCCTCCCGCCAAACCCCGCTATGTGATGGGGGTCGGGACGCCGGCAAACTTGGTGAACCTGGTGCGGCTGGGAGTCGACATGTTCGATTGCGTTCTGCCTACC
>DAINDC010000230.1:0-8521 GCA_036732085.1 Fibrobacterota bacterium
CATCAGGGATTTGACCAGGTCTTGGATTTCCGCGCGCGCCGCCTCCATGCGCTCCAGGAAACGCGCCATGCCCATCCACTCCTGCGAATCTTCCGGATGCCCCGGCTCCCGCGCTTCCGCCAGGGCTTCCTCCGCTTCCCGGGCCAGCCGCGAAAGGGCCTCGAAACCATAGGTGGCGGAGGTGCCTTTGAGCGTATGCAGATCCCGCGACATCGCGGCGAGGATTTCCACGCGTTCGTCCCCGACGGTGGCGGGAACCCGGCGGATGGCGGTCCCGAGATTCGCCAGGCGCAGGCCCAGGTCCTCGAGGAAATCGGGGATGAAGGCCGCATAGCGGACGATGCCCAGGATGGACTTGACCTCGTTTTCGTGGCGATCCTTCTCCTCGCGGATCATCCGTTCGATGCGGCGCGCGTCGGTGACGTCCTGGACCAGGACCATGAGCTTGTGCAGCTTCTCCTGCCTGTTGAACATCTTCTGGTAGCCCACCAGGATGATGCGCTCGCCGCCCTGGCCGTCCGACAACTTCAGCTCGCGCACCGGACAGAGTCGGACCAGCTTCTCCCACCGTAGGGTCCCGTGCCGCTGCTTCACCATGTCCAGCCAATCCATCCAATCGGCTACCTGGGGCCCGTCCAACCGGAAGAGTTCGCCCAAGGTGCGCATGGAGACATCGTCGAGGCCGAGGATGGAGTTGGTGCTGAGGGCGTAATCCGGATTCACCTTGCCATCCAGGTCCACGGTGAACAGTCCCTGTTCGATATTGTCCAGGATGTCCTTGATCTCCTGGATCTTTTCCGCCACCATCTCTTCCAGGCGTTCGGTGTATTCCTTGACCGTGCGCCGCATGGCATCGAAGTCCGCTGCGAGCAGGCCGATCTCGTCGTCGCTTACGACCTTGACGGGACTCGCATAATCCCCGCGCGCGATGGCGTTGGCGGCCACCTGCAATTCCTCGATGGGACGGGTGATGCGATGCGCCAGGTTGCGCGCGGCGAAATAGGCGAAGAGGATGGCCAGGCCTCCGATCAGGACGAGGACGGCGATGGTCTTCTCCAGGGCCTGGCGGGCGGATAGGGAGGCCTCGACGATGGCCTTGTCCATGCTGGCCGTGGTCAGCCCATAGCGGATGACGCCCACCTTCTCGTCCGCCACCTTGATCGGAGCCACGAACTCAAAGACATCGCCGGAACGGGTGCGGAGCTGGCGATGGGAGAAATCCTTCACCCCGGCCGCCCACCGGCTCACCGTATCATCCAAGGTACCTGGCGCGGCAATGGCGCCATTCGGGTTCCCGGAATCCGCGCGGACCCAGGGCTGCCGGGTATTGTCCATATAGATGCCGTAGATCACGTCCTCATCGTCCCGCACCGTGGTCGCCACCAGATTGGCCACTCCCAGGAAAGAATTGTCGGCCGCCATCTCCGACAGGGCCTGGCTGTTGTTGCTGACCAGGATATTTCCCTTCGCAAGCAAGCTATTGCGGATTCCGGCCACGGCCGCATCCTTCTGCCGGGACGCCAGAGAGATATTGATGAGGATGACGGTGGCGAGGAACCCCATCAGAACGGTCGCCAGCACGGCCACCGAACTCGCGATCAGCTTCTTCTGGATGCTTTTGACGGGAGCGGAACTCATTTGAGGAACTTGTAGACCGCCAGGGCCTGTTCCACCTTGGATTTTTCCAACGGCACGCCCACCACGCCGATATCGGATTTGGAAATTCCGGCCAGGCCGAAAGGCTTGATTCCGGTCCCCACCGACCCTCCGCCGAAGGCCAATCGCAGTAAAAAGGCGAATATCCGTGAAACCCTGGGCCACCCCATGCTATGTCACTCCCAAATCCGCCCCGAACCGGCCATGTAACCCACGCTTTTCACCGGTCCGATTATAACATCCGACGACAGAACGAACCACGCTAACCGGCGCTTTGGCAGGCATTCTAAACCATGGTATAATGGGTATCAGGGCTTTTTTTATATTGACCACGGATGCATAAGAAAAACATCGCCTTATTGGGCGCCACAGGTTCCATTGGAATGGCCGCCCTCAAGGTGTTCCGCCAGCATCCCGACCGGTTCAAGGTCGTCGGGGTCGCGGCGGGCAGGCAGTGGGAAAAATTGCTCCCCATCATCCAGGAATTCAAGGTCGAGGTCGCCTGCCTCTGGGACCCGCAAGCGGCCTCGGAACTGCGCCGCCGGACCGGCATCAAGGTCCTGGAAGGCATGGACGGCCTGTTGGAACTCGTTTCCCGCGCCGATGTCGATTATGTCTTGAACGGGCTGGTCGGTGCCATCGGTTGCCAACCGACCTTGGAAGCCATCAAGTGCGGCAAGCATGTCGGCCTCGCCAATAAGGAAACCATGGTGATGGCGGGCGAGATCATCAACGCCGCCCTGCGCCAATATCCGGACAGCCGCCTCATTCCCATCGACTCCGAGCATTCCGCCATCTTCCAATGCCTGGCCGGCCGGCCCACTTCGGAAGTCGAGAACCTCCAGCTCACCGCCTCGGGCGGTCCCTTCCGTGAAATGCCCAAGGCTGGTTTCGGATCCATACGCAAGGCCGACGCCCTGAAGCATCCCACCTGGGTCATGGGCGAGAAGATCACCATCGACTCCGCGACCCTGATGAACAAGGGCTTGGAGGTCATCGAAGCGCATTACCTGTTCGGCGTCGCCTTGGCGGATATCCAGGTCGTCATCCATCCGAGTTCCATCATCCACTCCTTCGTGCAATTCCGGGACGGCTCGTTGATGGCCCAGTTGGGTTGCCCGGACATGCAACTTCCCATCCAATATGCGCTGACCTTTCCGGAACGCTGGTCCCTGGACGTGGAACGCCTGGACATGGCCAAGGTCGCCAAGCTGGAATTCTTCCCGCCGGACCTGGATAAATTCCCCTGCCTGGGACTGGCCTACCGCGCCGGTAACCTGGGTGGTACGGCACCTGCGATTCTCAACGCCGCCAACGAGGCCGTGGTGGCGCGCTTTCTGGCCGAAAAAATCGGATTCACGGATATTCCGGAAATCCTGGCGGCGGTCCTGGACGACGCGCAAGTGAAACGGAATCCGACCTTGGACGACGTGCTCAAGGCGGACGGATGGGCGCGGCAGGCCGCCACCCATATCATGGATGGATTGGAAAACAAGCGGACATTGAACCCGGTAAAAGCCGGGAAGCCCGGTTAAAACCGGGAAGCTGTAAGCGGCCGAGCCTGGCTCGGCTGGAAAGAGGTATCCCATGAATTTGACCGGTTATTGGTCCCTGATTTATCAACTGCCCGTCGGCCTCATCGGCCTGAGCATGATGGTGTTCATCCATGAGTTCGGCCACTTCATCGTCGCCAAGAAGTTGGGCGTGAAGGTGCATACCTTCTCCATCGGCTTCGGCAAGAAGCTCATCACCTGGAAGCGCGGCGATACCGAGTATTGTATCTCCGCCGTTCCCTTCGGCGGCTACGTGGCCATGGCCGGGGAGAATCCCGATGACGGCGGCTACGGCAATTCCGACGAGTTCCGCGTGAAGCCCATCTGGGTGCGCTTTTGCATCGCCATCGCCGGCCCCGCCGCCAATATCGTCTTCGCCTTCCTGATCCTTTTCGGACTGTACCTGAACGGCGTGCAGGAGCCCAAGGCCTCCATGGTAGTCGGCGAAGTGGAAGAGAATTCTCCCGGTCAGAAGGCCGGCGTCCTCCGCGGCGACGAGGTGGTGAAGTTCAACGGCAAGCCGGTGCAGGGCTGGGAAATGTTCATGCAGGACGTGGCGATGGAAGGGGGCCATCCGGTCCCGATGGAAATCCGCCGCGCCGACAAGGATTTGACCGTGACCTTGACCCCGGAACTCAATCCCAAATTCGGCATCGCCTTCTCCGGCATCAACGGCGAATCCGAAGTCATGGTCGCCAAGGTCATGCCCGGCAAGCCCGCCGAGGCCGCGGGACTCAAGGAGGGAGACAAGATCCTGTCCGTCGACGGCATCCGCATTCCCTCGGCCACCGCCTTGATCGAAATGGTCAATGGTTCCAAGGGCGAACCGATCACCATCTCCATCGTCCGCGATAAGCAGAAGATGGACATCCCCATCCGCCCCATCATGGACGAGAGCAGCAAGCGCTTCGTGGTCGGCATCTATCCCGGCGTTTCCGTGCCCACCGAATTGGTGAAGCGCGGCGTGGCCGGAGCGATGAAGAAAAGCGTGGAGAAGAACGCCGAGTCCGCGACCTTGGTCTTCAAGACCCTGTCGGGCATCATCCTCGGGAAGATCAAGCTGAAGGCCTTGTCGGGGCCAATTGGAATCGTGCAGATGATCGCAGGCAGCCTGCGCCAGAGCGTGCAGAAATTCCTGGAGTTCATGGCGCTGCTGAATACGAATCTGGCGGTACTGAATATCCTGCCGCTGGCGATTACCGATGGCGGCGTGGTGATGTTCCTGTTGCTCGAGGGGATTCGGAAGAAGCCGTTGGCCTTGTCGACCCAGCATATGATTAACCGGGTGGGCTTCAGCTTCTTCCTGCTTCTCTTCCTCTTCGTGACTTTCCAGGATATCATCCGCATACCCTGGTTCCTGAACTAAACCCCCATAAAACTTCTGCGGGTCTGCTGGGATTAAGCGGGCCCTTTCTTCGGAGTTCGCTGTAGACCCATGGCCGGGCCCCGAGAGGGGTTCGGGCTCAGGCGCTGCGCCTTAAGGCGTCGGGTGCTGCGGGGTCTTCTGGCCGGAAGCTTTTCGATTCATTGGGTCGGAGCTGGGCTCGCGAAAGCCAGTCGCTCGCCACCGGGCTTCCGCAACCGCTCGCCTGCGCGTTCGCTTCCGGCTTCGCCTTACCGTCCCGCCTTGCGGGCCGGCGGCTCCGCGATATCGCCCGGACCCATCCCGGGACCCGGACCTCCGCCCGCAGGGAAATGCGAAGAAGGGGACAACTCGACCCCGGTAGTCTCGGAGCTTGGTCTGGCGGGAGTGAGTTGGGGAGAAGAGGGGGAATGCGGATGAGATCCGTGGATGGGGGCGGGCTCCGGGTAGGCGGAGGTGGCTGCGGGTCGGCGCGGGGTAGTGGGGGCTTTTGATCCGGTGGAGGGCGCGCGGAGCCTTTGGCTCCGCGTAGACTCAGGGGGTTGGGACTCAGGGGGCTTTGACCGCAGAGGAGCGTCGACCTCGGAGGGCATCGTTGCAGCGAGTAGTGGTCTTGGTTTATTCTCCGCGGCCAAACGATGATCCGGAGTCCGCTCCAGTGGTTGTCGGTGGGATTGGATCCTCTGAGTCTTTGCTTTCTCCGTTCGCAATTATCCTGACCGGTCTGTCTACGGGACGCCTCTCCGGCTCTGGAACGAAGGGCTGACGGGCGGGGGGGGGGCGGGGCGCGGGGGCCCCGCCCCCCCACCGCCCGCCCGTATTCCGCTCCGAATCGGGAGAGGATTCCTATATTTTCCGCTCATGAAAATCTTGATTATTGGGAACGGCGGCCGCGAACATGCAATCGGCCTCAAGCTCTCCCAATCCCCGCACCAACCCACCCTCATATTCGCCCCCGGCAACCCCGGCATGGAGGAATTGGGCTCTTGTTTCGCCATCGCCACGGACGATTTCCGCGGCCTCCAGACCTTGGCCCAATCCCAAAAAGTCGACCTCACCCTAGTCGGTCCCGAACAACCCCTGGTGGGTGGCCTGGTGGATCATTTCGAAGCCCAAGGCCTCCGCATCTTTGGACCCAACCGCGCGGCGGCGGCCCTGGAAGGCAGCAAGGCCTTCTCGAAGGACTTCATGGCCCGCCATAATATCCCCACGGCCCAATACCGTACGTTCCGGACCTTGGAATCGGCCCGCAACTATCTGCACGAAGTCGGGGCGCCCATCGTCGTCAAGGCCAGCGGATTGGCGGCCGGCAAGGGTGCGGTCGTTTGCCTCACCATGCAGGAAGCCGAAAACGCTTTGCAGTCGATGCTGGGTCCCAAGGCTATCTTCGGTCTTGCGGGTTCGGAAGTGGTCATGGAGGAGTTCATGGACGGCGAGGAAGCCTCCGTCTTCGCGCTCACGGATGGCGAAGCCTTCGTGCTGCTGCCTTCGGCCCAGGATCATAAGCGTATCGGCGACGGGGATACCGGTCCCAATACGGGAGGCATGGGAGCTTATGCGCCCGCGCCCGTCATGACTCCGGAACTCATCGAAGAGGTTTCCCGCACCATCATCGTCCCCACCCTCCAAGGCATGCGCCAGGAAGGCATACCCTACCGCGGCATCCTGTTTGTGGGCGTGATGGTCACCGCCAAGGGACCCAAGGTGGTCGAGTTCAACTGCCGATTAGGAGATCCGGAAACCCAGGTGATACTCCCTATCCTGCAAGAGGACTTCCTGGAACTGATCTTGGCGGCCATGGACCGGCGCTTGGATCAAATCACGGTGACGCCTCCCAAGGACTGGGCCACGGTCGTGGTCATGGCCTCCAAGGGCTATCCCGGATCTTATGAAACCGGCATCCCCATTTTCGGTCTCGAAAACCTCAAGGCCTTGCCCCAATCCCATGTCGTCCATGCCGGAACCAAGCATTTGCAGGATCGGTTGGTCACGGCTGGAGGCCGGGTACTGGGCCTGGTGGGACAGGGCGCCACCTTAGATACCGCGATAGCATCCGCTTATGCAGGTGCGGCCAAGGTGGAATTCGCCGGAGCGCAATTTCGGAAGGATATCGGGAAAAAGGGACTTGCCAGATTGGTAGGTTAGAGGGAATGGCATTTCCCACCTTTCGAATAATCGCCGCCGGGCTCGCCTTATCGGGCCTAGCCTATACAAATACGGTTCAGGTTCCGATTTCCGGGCGGACCGTGCCTTCCGGAAAAACCGGCAAGCCCATTGCGAAGCCTGTTGAAGCAAAGCCCGTTGAAAAACCCGCTGCAAAATCATCCGTCGCCAAACCCATCGACAAGCCGGCGGTCCCGGCCACCAAGCCTCCCGTAGTGTCGGTCAAGCGGGATACGATTCCCCCACCCTTGCGGGACTTGGGACAAAAAGCGCTGAAAGCCCCGGAGAGATTGGTGTTCGATGTGATTTGGGGTGGCTGGAGTTTTCGATGGGTGCATGCGGGCGAGGCGACCTTGGAGCTGTTGCCCACGGCCGATCCGCACCAGTGGAAAATCCAATCCCTGGCCCGATGCAATCATTTTTTCGAAACCTTCTACCCGGTCCGGGATACCGTTTCCTCCCTCATTGATGCGCGCGGGGTCTATCCGCTCCGGTTTGAAAAGCATCTGCATGAAGGATCCTATCATGCCGATATAAAGGCCATATACAATCAGACGACGCATACCCTGCAGACCCAGGATACCGTTTTAGACATCGAGCCCTTCACCCAAGACGTGCTTTCCGCCTTCTATTTCATCCGGACGCAAAAAATTGATGCGGGCGATACCCTGGATTTGGCTGCCGTTTCCGGAAAAAAGAAGTACAACCTCAAGGTCCTCTGCCATGGCCGGGAGGATGTGGAGGTGCCGGCCGGCAAATTCCATACCTTGGTGGTGGAACCGGTCCTCAAGGGCGATGAGTTGTTCAAGGCCAAGGGCAAATTGACAATCTGGGTCACGGACGACGAGGCCCATGTGCCGGTCAAGATGGAGAGTAAGATTCCCGTCGGGTCCATCAAGGCCGAGTTGATTTCCAAATCCTGGCCGAGTCCATGAGACCTGGAAAAGCCTTGTAGGACGTGGAAATTAATCCATATTAATTGGGAAACGTGACTATATTCTGAAAACTCTTTCTTCTTTGACGATTCCAACCAAGGAGACCCATGTGATGAACTCGCACCTGGATGACATGAAAGACGACAAGCCCTATCAGAATTCCAATACCGTTCCTTCACAGGATATCGACGATGGCGATGAGTTTGGTGAAGAGGCGGATAACGCCGAAGCTCCTGCCCCGGCCGCCAAGGTTTCCGATAAGGACGAGGATGATCTTTGGGACCTCGACGATGAGCCCGAAGACGATATGACCTCCAGCACTTCCGGGGATATGATCCCGAGCTCTACCGATGGCGCGATGCCGTCTCCTGCCAAGAAGGCGGCTGCGAAAGCGAAAGCCAAACCGGTTTCGACCAAGAAGGCGACCGCGAAGGCCAAGCCCGTAGCGAAGAAAGCGGCTGCAGCCAAGCCGGCCGCCAAGAAAGCGGCGGCCAAGCCTGCGAAGAAGCCCGCGCCCGCCAAGGCAAAAGCCAAGGCTAAGTCTAAAGGCAAGGTGAAAGCCAAGCCCGCCAAGGCGGTGGCCTCCAAGATCGGCGCTTCGAAAAAGAAGGCCGCTCCCAAAGCCAAGGCTAAAACCAAAAGCGCCAAGAAGCCCGCCGCCAAGGCGAAGGCCCCGAAGGCTAAGGCGAAAGCCAAGAAGTCCAAGGGCAAGAAGAAGTAACCTCTCCGTTACCTCATTCGCGTGAATGACTCGCCCCTTCGGCCCATGGCCGGAGGGGCGGTTTTATTTCGGGGATTATTTCGGGCTTGCTGAATAGTATTTTCGCTCAATATTGACAGCGGTTTTGTTG
>DAINDC010000231.1:0-8518 GCA_036732085.1 Fibrobacterota bacterium
CCCACTCGATCGCCCGAAGAGCCAAAATTTGTTCGAGAATCTAAAGCGGGTGAAAGTCGAATATACCCGAAAACCAGGGGGGTGGGAAGTAAAGGACATTGCTGATCTGGCCCTTAACGAGGCGCAGCGGGTGGGAAGTTCTTTGGTAGTTGTGAATACCAAAAAGGCGGCGAAAGAAATGTACCGAACATTGGACGGTAATATTGGAGCACCAGCATATCACCTCAGTACAAGTATGTGCCCGATGCATCGCAGGATAATTTTGCGAAATATCCGAATCCGTCTGGAAGCCGGAGAACCAACCCTCTGTATAAGCACCCAACTTATTGAGGCCGGAGTTGATATTGATTTTGGCGCGGTAATCCGTTTTGCGGCCGGCTTGGATTCTATTGCTCAAGCGGCTGGTCGATGTAATCGCAATGGAGCTCGTGAGATGGGAGTGGTTCATGTGATCAATCCGGCAGGGGAAGACTTGAAATATCTAGAAGATATCCGCATTGGGCGGGAAAAAATGGACAGAGTTTTTGATGATTTCCTCGATAATCCCGACGCTTATGATAACGATTTTATCGGTCCGAAAGCCATGGAATGGTATTACAAAAACTATTTCTTCGATCGGCAAGACGAAATGGGATACCGTGTAACAAGTGATCAGGTTGGGCGTGATGACACCCTTCTGAATCTTCTCTCGATCAACTCCCTATCTCCTGTGAATTCATCCGATAATTACTTTCGCCAATCTTTCATGGCCGCAGCTAAGGCGTTCCGAGCGATAGATGCTCCAACCCGGGGGGTTATTGTTCAGTACGGAACACAGGGCAGGGAGCTGGTCGCAGAACTTTGTTCTGCATTCGAAGTGGAAAAACAATTCAATCTCCTTCGAAGAGCCCAGCAGTTTACCGTTAATCTGTTTCCGCATGAATTTAAAAAACTCGAGGATCAAGGTGCGTTAACCGAGGTTCAAAAGGGCACGGAGATCTACTACCTGGATGAACGGTATTACAGCAAGGACTTTGGACTCGCCACCGAACCCGTTTCAGATGAGGAGCTTCTCTATGTATAGCACACCGAAGAACTCAATTGAATTCAAAGTATGGGGACGCTTCGCCCTATTTACCGATCCGTTGACGAAAATCGGCGGAGAGAAGTGTACTTACCATATTCCCACCTATGAAGCGCTTAAGGGCGTCACCAAATCGGTTTATTGGAAGCCGACGTTAATTTGGGTAATCGATCAAGTAAGGGTGATGAAGCGAATTCGAACCCAGACCAAAGGTACCAAGCCATTAGAATACGGCGGTGGAAACACGTTGGCCATTTACACCTTTCTTGCGGATGTTGAATATCAGGTGAGAGCCCACTTCGAATGGAATCGACACCAACCCGACCTGGTAGCGGATCAAGTGGAAGGTAAACACTTTCAAATTGCCAATCGAATGCTCGACCGAGGCGGGCGGCAGGATATTTTTCTGGGAACAAGGGACTGCCAGGGATATGTCGAACCGTGCGAGTTCGGCTCGGGAGAAGGGCACTATGATAGGGCAGGTGAACTTGGTTTCGGACTGCTGTTCCATGGCTTTGACTATCCAGAGGAGACCGGGAAAAATAAACTGGAAGCGCGCTTTTGGAGGCCAACCATGGTCGATGGCGTTATTCGCTTCGAGCGACCCGAAAATTGCACTGCAAGAAAATTTGTTCGCGATATGGAGCCGAAGCACTTTGGAGTTGGAAAAAATTTGAAGTCCGTGGATGACGAAGCCCTTGAATGGGGGAATTGAAATGAGCTGGATCCAGGACCTCTATGATACCTATGTAGCCTGTGAGGGGAATGAACCACCAGGCACGGAACGATTAATGCCCATTGCTCATACAACTCAACAAGCTCATATCGAAGTCATATTGGATGGAAATGGGATGTTTCGACGCGCGATCCTTGTCCAGAAAGAGGATACGGTCCTTCCAGCAACGGAGGCTTCTGCTGGAAGGACGAGCGGGGAGGCTCCACACGCTCTTGCGGATAAAATCCAATATTGTGCGGGCGACTATTCCTCTTTCGGAGGCACCAAAAAATCATATTTCAGCGGGTATAAAGAAAGGCTATCTACTTGGTGTCAGTCCCCCTATGCGCACCCCAGTGCGAAAGCCGTTCTTATCTATGTAAACAAGCTTTCAGTTGTGGCGGATCTCGTACAATCGGGAGTTCTTAACGCATCAAATGGCGTATTGATTGTCAACGAAAAATCGGGTGGTACCAATAAAGAGTCAAACGAAGAGGTTTCCGGGATTTTCAAACTCCTGACCCCAAAAAAGGAGGGTGGGAAATCAGTTCAAGAACAAGGAGATGCTTTTGTTCGGTGGCGAATTGAAGTCCCAGGAAATCCAAATTCGGCCACTTGGGACGACCCAACACTTCAAATCGCTTGGCAAAAATTTGAGGCGAGTCAGCGAACGTCCAAGGGCTTCTGTATGGTAACAGGGAATTTGGAGAGTGTGCTTGCCGAGCAGCACCCTGCGAGGCTTCGACACGGTGCAGATAAGGCAAAACTAATTTCATCAAATGATCAGAGCGGATTCACCTTTCGGGGGCGATTTGAAAAATCCGAAGAGGCTGCTAGCCTTTCCTTTGAAGTCACCCAGAAGGCTCATAGTGCTCTCCGCTGGTTAATCAAGCGGAAGCAGGCTTACAGAAATGGCGAGCAGGTTTTTGTTTCCTGGGCTTTGGGTATGCAATCAATCCCAGACCTATGGAGTGATTCCAAGTCTCTGTTCGATGATTCCAATTCCAGAGAAACCGAATCCCCGATTGAACACGTAACGGATATCGGAGATGTCGGCCAGTCCTTCTCGTTACGCCTAAATAGAGCCATGGCTGGCTACAAGGCAAATTTGGAGGGCGATGCAAGTGTTGTGGTTATGGGCTTGGACTCTGCAACGCCAGGCCGAATGGCGATCATCTTTTATCGAAAACTGAGGGGGTCAGATTTTTTGAGCTGCCTTGAAAAATGGCATTCAACCTATTCATGGCGAATTCGGTTTGCAGTCGACGATCCCTTCGAAAAGAAAAAAAAGCGAATCGAATGGATTCCATCCGCGCCTTCTCCGAAATCAATAGCCGAAGCTTCCTTTGGTAAGCGCCTTGATCCAAAACTTCTTAAGGCAACCATCGAGCGAATCTTACCCTGCATTGTTGATGGGCGTGAAATACCTAGAGACCTTGTTGAATCCACAACACGGAGGGCTACCAATAGGGTTGGATTGGACAATTGGGAGTGGGAGCAAACATTAGGCGTGGCATGCGCTTTGTACAAAGGATTTCATAAGGAAAGAGAGTATCAAATGGCGCTCGAAAAGGAAAGAAAAACACGCGACTACCTCTACGGACGGCTGTTGGCAATTGGTGAGAGGGTCGAAGATACCGCACTTTACATCGCCAAGGAAAGCCGGGATACTACGGCATCCAAGCTGATGCAAAGATTTGGAGATCGGCCCTTCTCGACTTGGAAAATTATTGAGACCTCATTGGTTCCCTACTTTTCCAGAATTAAAGCTAAGTGGCCCGGTGTGCAAGCGGAGCTCAAGAGTTCTCTGGATGAAATTACAGGTCTTTTTGATCCAAAGGATTTCGTCAATGACTCCCGTTTGACTGGGGAATTTCTGCTGGGGTATCATTGTCAGCGACAATTCGATAACGACGAGAGGCTGAAGCGTATTAGTGATTCCAAAAATAAAACATCTCAAGAAGGAGCGCAATGATGAACACCCTGACTAAAAAAATTGACTTCGCATTAATTCTCCGTATTAAAAATGCGAATCCAAATGGTGACCCTCTCAATGGCAACCGGCCTCGAACCGACTACTCCGGTTCGGGAGAAATTTCGGATGTTTGTCTCAAAAGGAAAATTCGCGACCGTTTGGTTGAGCGCTTCATGAAATCATCGGATGTCGAGAAAGCGGGGTATGCAGTTTTCGTGCAATCCGATGATCGAAAGGTCGATGAGGCAAGAAGTCTTAAGGAACGGGCGGATGCTGAACTTGGAAACAAATTAGGAGGTCCGGAAACGGCGTCTTTGGCGTGCAAAACATGGATTGATGTTAGAGCCTTCGGACAGTTATTTGCCTTTAAGTCGGGAAAAAAAGGAAAGAAGAAAGATGACGATACTGAGTCGGAAGGCGATACTGGAGTGTCAATTGGAATTCGAGGTCCCGTTACAATCCAGTCTGCATTCAGTATGGAACCAGTCAGTATAACGAGCACTCAAATTACCAAGAGCGTGAGTGGGGAAGGCGACGGCAGCAAGCGTGGTTCCGACACCATGGGCATGAAGCACAGGATTGATCAAGGTATTTACCTAACCTACGGCAGTATGAACCCGCAATTGGCTGAGCGAACCGGCTTTTCCGATTCCGATGCAGACGTCATCAAGTCAATTTTGCCTAAGATTTTCGAAAATGATGCCTCCTCAGCTCGCCCGGAAGGTAGCATGGAGGTTCTCAAGGTATTCTGGTGGAAACATAACAGCAAAGCTGGGCAATATTCTTCCGCCAAAGTCCATCGCTCCCTCAAAGTGAATCCGGATGGGACTTTCTCTATTTCGGAAGAGTTGAAGGACTTAATGCCGGAAGAAATTAATGGCTTCTGAGGCAGACCCGTCTCCCCACATTGCTCTTTTCCGGGGCAAGGAAATCCGTAAGTCGCTTCACAAAGGCGAATGGTGGTTCGTTGTAAACGATGTTGTCGTCGCGCTCACCGATACCTCGGACGGTAAAGACTATGTCCGGAAAATGCGGATTCGTGATCCTCAGCTTGGTGAAGGGTGGGGACAAATTGTCACCCCCCTTTCGATTCAAACCTCCGGAGGCCCACAAAGCCTGAATTGTGCCAATACCGAGGGCATTTTCCGCATCATCCAAAGCATTCCCTCCCCCAAGGCCGAACCTTTCAAGAAGTGGTTGGCCAAGGTGGGTTACGAGCGTATCCAGGAAATCGAGGATCCGGAAATTGCCACCAAGCGCACGCGGGCCCTGTACAAAGCGAAGGGGTACCCGGATGACTGGATTGAGAAAAGGATGCGATCCATCCACATCCGCGAGGAGTTGACTAACGAATGGAAGAATCGCGGGGTCGAGGAGGATCGTGACTATGCCATTCTGACGGCCGAAATTTCCAAGGCGGCTTTTGGGATCACGCCATCCGAATACAAGCGGGTCAAAGGAATCAAGCGCGAAAATCTTCGGGACCATATGAATGATCTGGAGTTGATTTTCAGCATGTTGGGTGAGGCCGCTACCACCGAGATTACCCGGGTTCGGGACGCCAACGGGTTGAAGCAAAACCAGGAGGCCGCAAGACAAGGCGGTGGAGTAGCTGGGAAAGCCCGCAAAGAACTGGAAGAGCGGACGGGAAAAAAGATTGTTTCATCGCAGAACTATCTTCCTGAACCCGTGAAGCGGAAAAGACCCAAGCGTCTTCCAAAGTCATAGCAAAACCACGGCAGCCACAAATGGATCCTGGATCTTTTAAAGTGTCAATAGCCGACGAAGATCTTCATCCCATATCAGCTTTGCAGCACATGGCCTTTTGCCCACGCCAGGCCGGACTCATTCATCTGGAACAGGTTTGGGAGGAAAACCAACGCACGGCTGAAGGCCGGACACTCCATGAACGCGTCGACGAAGGGTATCGTGAATTCCGCCGAGGCCTGCGACAGTTCTCGGGGGTGCGGGTTCAATCCCAGGTCTTGGGGTTGTATGGCCGGTTGGATGTAGTCGAGGTTGAAAAGGTGGCCGATGCGCCGAATACCGCGGTGTTCCTGGATCTGGTTGGGGATTGGAGAATCCGTCCGGTTGAGTTCAAACGCGGCGAGCCCAAGGAGGATGATTGCGATCGGGTCCAATTGTGCGCGCAAGCTTTGTGTTTGGAGGAGATGACCCAATCCCGGGTTCCGGAGGGGGCGATCTTTTACGGAAAAATCCGGCGGCGTGAGGATGTCGTATTCGATGACGGGCTTCGCCATCGGACGTTGCAAATGATTTCGGAATTTGATCTGATGATGAAATCTCGACGGCTTCCGCTTGCCGTATGGAAAAAAGGCTGTCGGGCATGTTCGCTAATCGGAATTTGCCAACCGAAGAGTGTCGAACCCAAGAAGTTAGACGCCTATCGACGGGAGCTTTTGGGATGAAGCACGTCCGCAATACGCTTTATATGACCCTGGAGGGGGCGTATCTGCATAAAGATGGGGAGGCGGTCACGGTTCGTAAGGAACGGGAAAAGGTGGCCCAGTTTCCGTTGCATGCCATAGGGGAAATCGTGTGTTTTGGATTTGATATCGGTGTCTCGCCGCAACTGACCGAGCACTGCGCCCGTAATGGAGTCACCGTTACGTATCTCAATGGAAATGGCCGTTTCCTTGCGCGAATGACGGGACCGGTTCAAGGCAATGTGTTGCTTCGGCGCGAACAATATCGCATTGCGGACATGCCCTTGCGAGCGTTGGAAATCTCCCGTTCCTGCGTGGCCGCAAAAATCCAGAATCAGCGGAGCACCCTGTTGCGATTCGCCCGCAATCATCCAGACGCCTCTCGAATGGAAGAGATCCAAATCGCATTGCGTCGCATGGAAAACTGTTTGACCATGGTGCGGAATACGAATTCCGTTGAATCCCTCCGCGGAATCGAAGGCGATGCCGCCGAAGCTTATTTTTCGGTTTTTGATGCCATGATTTTAGTGCCGGATGAAAATTTCCGTTTTCACTTCCGCAGTCGACGGCCACCCACGGATCGGGTAAACGCTCTACTTTCTTTTGTGTATTCAATTTTGGCAATGGATATGCGGTCGGCGCTGGAGTCCGTTGGACTGGATCCCTACGTCGGATACCTCCACGTGGAAAGACCCGGACGCCCTTCCCTGGCTTTGGATTTAATGGAAGAATTTCGTTCCTCTTATGCGGACCGACTTGTTCTGGGTCTCGTAAACCTAAAGCAGGTGAACGCGGATGGATTTGTCGTCCAGGCATCATCGGAAGTTGAAATGACGGTCGAAACTAGGAAAACGGTTCTGGCCGCCTTGCAGAAAAGAAAGCGAGAGGTCATTCAGCATCCGTTCCTGGAAGAAGACCTGGACATCGGACTTTGTTTTCTGGCACAAGCTCGATTGTTGGCCCGGCACATCCGCGGCGATCTCGATTTCTACCCCGCATTTCTCTGGAGGTAACCGTGCTGGTTCTGGTCAGCTACGATGTTTCCACTACGTCCCCCGCCGGTCGGAAACGACTCCGAAGAACGGCCAAGGCATGTGAGGATTTTGGACTTCGTGTCCAGAATTCCGTATTTGAATGCAATGTGGATCCTGCCCGTTGGGAAGTTTTAAAAACCCGGCTGATGGCCATTGTGCATAAAGAGCAAGACAGCCTGCGCTTTTACTTTCTCGGCTCGAACTGGGAACGGAAGGTAGAGCATCATGGCGCTAAAAAGCCGCCGGATCTCGGCGAATTAATCATGGTTTAGATGATTCGCTAACCTCAAGCTCCATTCCATATCCCTAGGCTTAGCGATGCGGATTTCACGAAAATTTCGCGCTCTTTAAAAATCGAATGTGATTTTGATTAACCCGTCATTTGGCCTGTGGTTGGGTTAGCGATTGGGCTAGTGGACGCCTCGGTTTAACCGATGCTATATTCACCCGCCGTCGCCCCTCTCGCGGGGGCGTGAGTTGAAACAAACTCTTTGCCGAATGAATCGACGCGGGATAGTCGCCCCTCTCGCGGGGGCGTGAGTTGAAACCGTCTCCAGGTGCTCTTCGATGGGCAGCAGGAGGTCGCCCCTCTCGCGGGGGCGTGAGTTGAAACAGTGCCTGTATGGACTCCGCAAACCTGGGGGTGTCGCCCCTCTCGCGGGGGCGTGAGTTGAAACCACAATACCCAACACTCCCTTGGCGCTTGCGCTGGTCGCCCCTCTCGCGGGGGCGTGAGTTGAAACGCCGATTCCGCGGCGGAATGGCTGCTAGCGCCAGTCGCCCCTCTCGCGGGGGCGTGAGTTGAAACCATCAAGTCGATATTATCCGACCGCTCACCAAAAGTCGCCCCTCTCGCGGGGGCGTGAGTTGAAACTTGCAATTCTTTCCGCTCGTCCTCGTTTTTGAAGTCGCCCCTCTCGCGGGGGCGTGAGTTGAAACCCGTACAGGCCGGAGATGTTCCCGTACAGGCCGTCGCCCCTCTCGCGGGGGCGTGAGTTGAAACCGAGATTTGGAAATACATGCTTGGAGGCAAGGAGTCGCCCCTCTCGCGGGGGCGTGAGTTGAAACCTGAGCGGCCTGGACCATTTTGGCTTGGGCATGTCGCCCCTCTCGCGGGGGCGTGAGTTGAAACCGGTATCGGCTGCGGTAACGGCGCGGACGCGGTGTCGCCCCTCTCGCGGGGGCGTGAGTTGAAACTCCATGAGATTATGCGCTTCTGTTAAATTTCTGTCGCCCCTCTCGCGGGGGCGTGAGTTGAAACCCGTACAGGCCGGAGATGTTCCC
>DAINDC010000232.1:0-6025 GCA_036732085.1 Fibrobacterota bacterium
CGTCACCCAGGAGTTACATCAATTCCCGACCTGCGGCACTCTCTCGCATGACTTCGCGCAAATGCACTGCGACGCCTGTCACGAACGCTACCTGGTGGACCATGTCCTGCACGAACAGATTCCCATCCGGCCATGTGCTGCGCCTTTTCACCGACACCGTAGGTGCTTGGTATGCCCGGCATCATCATCGGCCTTCATCCCAAGGCTCTGCTCTCGCGCAGGGCGGCCTTGGTGCCTCCGCCCAAGCGGCATGTGACGGTTTATTCGGGGATGCTGGCTTCGAATAGCCGGTGGCGCAGACGGATCATTCCGAACCATGAGGCGGGGCGGGGAATCCGGCGCTGGAAAATTCCGGTTGGAGTATCCGGACTGAAAGGGTTAACTGGAAAGCTACCCTACGGGGGAAAGGTGAGGTGTATCTTGGCGCGAATGATGTGTCGATTTTGGGGATGGCGGCTATTGACGGAAAAGTGGTTCGATTTGCCTATGCACGGAATTTTTCTTTAGAACCGGATTGGCTCCCCATTTGCATTACCTTTCCAGAACAGGAGATATCACCATGAATTTCATTACGAAAATATTGCCCTTGGCCCTGCTCAATCTTCTCGCCGGAATATCCGCACAAGCCGAGGAACCCTCCCAGCCCAATACCAGCGCCCTCTATGCATCTCCCATAACCATGGCCATCACCTCAGGTGAATTGGGACTGCCGGTCATATCCATCGGCTATGAGCATTCACTCACCGACCATGGGCTGGCCATCTTCATCCCCATCCATGCCGGATATACCGAAGACAATTCCTCCAGAACCTTCGCCTTTGGAGCAGGCTTGGGATTGAGGAAATATATCGGGGCCTCCTTTTCCGGAAGTTATCTCACCGCCCAGAGCGATTATCTCCAGGGCGAGGATCGCTCAAGCGGAAGCTATTACCAGTATAATCCTGCTACCAACCAGGAAGTATTGATCAGCGGGAAAGACCGGGTCCAAAATATTTTCCTATCCGTGACCCAACTTTCCTATGGCTACAAATGGATGTGGAAACAGGTGGCGCTTGATTTGAGTCTTGGCGGGGCTTTTTATGCCAACAAGGACGGCAAGAACACCAGTTTTATTGGTTCTGCGAATATCGGCATCCCCTTCAGCAAGCAGACCTTCGGTTTTTAAACGAAGGTGAAAGGAGTAGCCCTGATGCGGAACAGACTTTTCCATTTCCTTCTCCTTTTTGCCGTCTTGGGGATCTCCCGGGCGCATGCCGCCCCGCAAGACTCGGCCTCGGACCATGCTGTCGTCGTGGCTCCTAAGGGAAAAACCGAGGCTCTTACCGTTCACCCCATTCTGAGCGTAGCCATTCTGGGTTTGCATGTTTCCTATGAAGGCGCGCTGGGCCAAGGCCTATGGGCCTATGAGGTGCCCATGTATTTCGGTTACAGCGAAAAAGTCTATAGTAATGCGACCATGTTCCTGGGATCCGGCCTGGGATTGCGCCGCTATGTTTTAGAGCAGGGGCAAGGCGCCTATATCGAGCCGGAACTGGAATGTCTCAACATCCACCGTTTTCCCCAAGGGCCCGATAATAGCAGCAATATCGTGATTGTGGCGCCGTCGTTGCGAATGGGTTATAAAATGCGTTGGGATTTCGTGACCTTGGATTTGGGTATCGGCGCGGGTTTCGCCCAAAGCGCATTGACGGAAGGCGGCTACCCTGATTCTGGTGGGTCCGTACGCGCCCTTTTCCCCATGGGGAATGTCGGTATCGGGATTCCGTTTTGATGATCCTTGATCGGGAAATCCAGGTACAATCTCTGACTTAGCAGTTGGGCGGGAAATCATGATTAAAAAAATGCTGCTGCTTTTGTGGCTTATACATCTGCCGTCAGACTCCCGGATGAATTGCACTGACTCCTTGCGAATGGGTCCGGCTCTACAAAGCCCGGATGCATATTTGATTGCAACCAACAATGGAATCATGCGAATCAATCAAAAGGGTGATTCCGTTGATGGAAACCTGGTTTCGGTAGGGACAAATAAAATCAACCAATTTCGGGACAATGGAAACGGTTATTTATTGGCAGGAGGGGATTATTGCGGATGGGATACGACCATGCCATGCTCAATCTATCTCCTTGATTATCGCCTGGAGCGCATCAAGAAGGTATCCTGGACTCAATATATCCATACGAACGTGGAGCTTCTCTATTCCCATTTAGACAGTGTTTATTTCTCCTTGGTCAATCGCGGCTCCTTTGTATCCTATGATTTCATGAAAACCTGGAATTACATCAGCGCCAAAGGCGACGCTTGTTCCATGAACGATGAAACTTCCGGCTATGTTGAAGATGGAAACAACCTTTATTTGGCGAACCGGAGCGGCTTGTTTCTGTACAAGCCGTTTGAATTGACGACGGAAAATATTTTTTGCAATAAGCCCGAACATTATTCGGGATATATCCGAAAATATAAGGATAGCCTGATAGTGTCGGATTCTGGAAACGTCTTCCGCATTTCGAAAATCGGGGAAAATTCCTGGAGCAAATATCCACTTCCAGAGGATTATTCACCTGAGACGGGTACATGTACCCTGGACTTGTTTTCAACATACATGGTGTTCCAATCCCAAAAATTGGGTTGCCTCGTGGAAGATTCGATCAAAATATCGGTATACGATTTAAAGGAAAGGAAGGTGGTAAAAACCTTTACCAATAGTGAGTGGAAATACCAAATCAACTATACGACCACGGCCGACAAGTTGATTGTAAATCTGGGTCCGAGTGGTATCGCTGTCTATGATGAAAACTTGCGGGAGAAGATTTATAAGAATTCGGCCTGCGGCACCACCGGAATTTCCTCGGTCCATCCGGCAAAAGTGCCAACCAAAAAACACCCCAAAAAATATTTATTGAATGGAAGAGTCAATCACCGAATAGGCAATCGGTAGGTTCCGCTTTCGCTTCGATATATCCGATTGAACTTCTTTCGCTTCAGTCCTATAGCATAAAAGTTTTTAGGGTTCGGATTAATAAATCCACTAAAGTTCTTCCGCTAACTGCCGATAGGATTCGGACCTTTGGCGAGGAAGTTGCGTGTCCGCACTGCGGCGGACCGCCGCGGCTGATTGCGTTGGTGAAGACGGAGAAAGCGATACAGTTCATGCTATCGGCCCTGCGCTTACAACGAGTGTTTCACTTGCCGGGCCACCGAAGGTTGTAAAACCTTTACCGCCGGATTCCGCCGAGGAGGAAATCGAGTGAGGCGGAGAGGGGGGACGGCGGCTATTGACGGACAAGGGGTGGGTCGATTTACCTATGCACCCTAAGGGTTGCCGATTCGAAGTTGAGGATTTACTTTCAGGCTGCGTTTCACCATCCAGGAGTTTTTATGCGCCTTTGCAAAAGTGCCGTGCCACTAGTGATTTCTTTGACCGTATTTTTTTTCGTCGATATCTCCTATTCACGCGAATTCACCGACCCGGGGACAGCTTGGGTCCTGGGAGCGTTTAATTACGAGCATAGCTCCGCCGCCGCCGATGGCTCAAGCGAAACGGTTTCCTCGGATGGACTAATGGCAAATGCCCGAATTGGGTATTTCGTAGGCCAAAACTTTTTTCTGGGGCCTCTTTTGGGGATGGCGCACTCCTGGAATGATAATTCGTCTTCGA
Organism: Fibrobacterota bacterium; assembly: GCA_036732085.1. Taxonomy (GTDB): domain Bacteria; phylum Fibrobacterota; class Fibrobacteria; order UBA11236; family UBA11236; genus Chersky-265. The sequence continues at coordinate 3,657 of DAINDC010000232.1, forward strand.
GCACGACCAGCTTAGGCGGCCAAGGGGGTATCGCCTCTCGCACTTTAGGCGCACCGATGATACCTTATGTCGGTGCGAGCTTTAGCTTCGCCGGCTCCACCTATTCCTTTAGCGGCTTTTCCAGCAGCTCCTCGAGCGATGAAAAAGTATTCGGCTTATTCGGCGGATTCATTTTCGAAATGGATCATCTCGGTCTCGGAATGGAGGCGGCTTATACCCACCCGATTATCGATCATTCCAGCATCAATATTTTCGGATTGAATTTTGTCTTGTCGGGTTTGTTTTATTGAAAAAAGACCCTAACCGCTTTTGGGCCGTAGCTTCTTTGAAGCCGGATGTTACACGGGATCGAAAGGTTCCGCGGCAACGTAGGGTTCCGGCCCGGAATCTTCCAGGTAACCGGGAAGCGACCGCATCTCTCCGATCAGATTTTCCGAGACCCGGAATTCCTCGAGCTGCAAGGTGCTGCCGATCCTGAGAACCCGCGCCTGGCCGCGTTTGTCCGGCTGATCGCGGAAGACATGATCCAAAGCCGCGGACAGGGCTTAGGCGGCATCGTCCAAGACCACCGGCAATCGACCGCGCTCGAGGAAGCCGCAGGCCAACACATTCTTGCCGGTGCCGCGGATGTCCTTGCCCATGCCCAGGGCGAGCATTTTGTGCAGGCCTCTTTCCCAAATTTCCCGAAGTCAGAGGGTCCCCGTACCTGCAAAGCCCGTCGTTGAAGGAATTTGACGGGTATTTGACGGCACTGGGGTGCAGTTTCCCGAAACTCTCGGCGGATCCCTGGCTACTAAAGCCGTCGAGCCCGTTAAGTTGCGGGGCAGGAGGATCATGCCGAGTACCCGACCCCGTTTCCGCCTCGCGGCCGCTCTCTTCCTGGGCGCCGTATCCGCCGTTTCCGCCGCCCTCGCCCCTTGCAAGTTCAGCTTTGGCGCGGGTTGGAACGGCCTCAACGTGAACTATGCGGCCGCCGCCGATTACGTGACCATCTGGGCCGGATCCGATGAGAACTGGAACGGCAACTGGATCGGGGATATGGTAAAAGCGACCCGGCCAGGGGGCAAGCTCGCGGGCAAAACTCCGGTCTTCTACAGCTACATCATCGCCTTCACGGCCCGTCGCGACCTCGGTCTCCAGGATTGCAACGTCGGGTCCCCGAACCTTTGCCAAAAGGGTTCGAACTTCATCCGGCAGCAGAAGAGCCGCATCCTTTCGCAGTACACGAAATACGCCTCGGAAGCGGCCAAAATCGTGGGATCCGATCCGATCGTTTGGCTGATGGAACCGGACTATTACCAGTATGCGCAGGCGGGGTCCAAGCAGGAAGGCGGCCCCTTGTCCTTCGCCGAGGCCGGTTCCTTCATGGGTGAGATGGTCGCGGCCGTCCGGAAAAGCCTTCCCGGCGCCGTCTTCTCCCTCGACATCTCCCCATGGATCGCGGATCCTGCGGGGTGGTACGGCGCCTTCAACATGGGCGACTTCACCTACATCAACACCTCGGGCGGCGGGACCGAGGCGAATAACGTCAAGATCCGCTCCGCGAACAACATGACCTGGAAGAGCGTGCATGATCTGACGCATAAGCCCATCATCGCCGACGACGGGTATGGGGTGGCGGGCAGCTCGACCTTCCATGACGATACCTGGGACGACGTGAACAACCTGAAGGCGCGCATTGCGGATGGGGTGACGGCGATCAGCCAGGCCAATCCGAAGGGGGATTGGAATTCCACTCTCACGTCGCTACAGGGGCAGTTGCCGAAGTCCGATTGCGCGACGGACATCAGTCCGATTCGGCCGATCTCGCCCCGGTCCTTCGGGATCATTCTTTGGGACGCGCTGGGCCGTCCGCAATCCCTTTCGCGCAAGCCCCCGGCCTTGATCTTTCGAAGGTAACGCTCAAGGTACGGGGAGTGCCGGAGCGTCGATTATTTCGAAATCGACGGGCTTGTTGATGGACTCGTAAAACGGCCCTTTCTCAGTGCATGATACACCAAATCCTCATCCGCATTCGGATTCCCGGTGATGAGGATGAATTTCATTGGAAAGCCGCAAAGAATTGGCTCCACATTGTACATTGGGAATCCGTCCTCTTTCCTGTTTTCCCGTTCCAATCAACGCTTGCATTGCTTCAGAATCATGCGGCGCCACCACCTTTGTGTTCTGATTTCATAAAAGGGATAGATTCAACGCTCCTTGCGGACAACTTGGAGGGCCAGGTCAACGCGGTATTTTCGGGTTTGGTCTCTGCTTCAATCATGCTCGGCCTAGAGAACTATCACCGCCGCATCACCGAAGTCAAAGTCGCCCAAAAGCCCGTTGCAGGAAAAGGCTCCGCCGCTGTCGGGGAACACCAGGACGATGGA
>DAINDC010000232.1:6035-8162 GCA_036732085.1 Fibrobacterota bacterium
AATGGGAAAAATAACCTCCGGAAGGCGACTTCCGGAATCCGAAAACGTGGATTGGGACTATTATCTCACAACTCGCAGGAAACGCCCAGGAACAGCAGCGGGAAAGGCCAGTTCAACTGCGCCGACTTGAGCTCCCCGGTCCGGCTGTCGCGCGCGAAGTAATTCGGATCGTTCATGGAGTTCCACACCTCGATATAGGATTTGAAATCCCGACGCCAGAGCCGCGAATCCCTTGAGAGCCGCAAATCCAGGCGGCTGTAGGGCGCCAGCCGGCCGCTGTTCCGGCCCCCCACCTGGATGGGATCCAAGGACCCCGTACCATCCAGGGTGCCCGTATAGGGCGTATAGGGCTGTCCCAGGGCGAACCGGTAGGTGAAGCCGATGTCGAAATTGCCGGGGATGTCGAAGAAGTTGACCCAATTGAAGACCAGCGGCCGGTGGTACCGGTAGGGATAGACGGAGCGGCCCGGGGCGTCCTGCCGGTCGGAGACGCTCAGGTCCACGGAGGCCCAGCCGCGCCACTTCGCGGTCGGATTATAGAAGAACGAGAACTCCGTACCCCAGCTGTTACCCACCCCCGTGTTCGCATAGTTGAAGACCAGATCGCCGAAGACCGGATAGGCGAGCTGTTTGACGGAATCCGGCAGGGCCTGGAAATCCTTGGTCGTGTCCAGGGTCGCCTTCAGGCGGGCGATCTCCTCCGGGCTGAGTTTCGACTGGGGCGCGGGCAGGAGGATGCCGCCCAATTCGATCGAGCCGTTGGGGACCAAGGTCGGCGAGACGAGATCGAAATAACGTTTGTAGTAATTGCCCACCTCGAAGCGGTAGCCCTCCCCCATCCGATGGGTCCATTGCAACCCGGTCTGCGCGGATTTCTCCGAGAGCAATTCCCGGTTCTGATCCCTTTCGTAATAGGGCAGGTCGTTCTGCGAATAGACGCCGGTGGTGAACAGGAGATCGTCGCGTTTGTCCACCCGCCAGTTGTAGCTGAGGCGCGGCCCGGGAAAGAACTCCCTGGACGTGCTCTGGTATTCGCCCCGGAATCCATACGCGAGCGTTCCCGTGCGCGTTTCCAAAGTATGGGAGAAGAACACGCTGCCGAAATGCTCCTCGAGCCGGCCCGCATGGGTGAAACGGATCCGCGCGGGATAGCCTCCCAGGTAATCGAAATTGCTTTTGGTGCTGTCCTCCTTCTCGATCTGGAATCCATCGTCGGTGAAATATCCCAGCCCTTCCAGCATGTCCAGATTGCTGTTGACGATGACATCGTAAAGCACATAGGGCATTTCCACCTTGTAGTCCTGCCGCTTGTAATCGTAACTGACGCCGAACTTGAAGCGGTGGTTCTCCGATGGGGAGTAGGTATCGGCCAGCCGGTAGTTGAAGACTTGCGACGATTGCGAGAGGAAGAACGGATCGGTGCCGGCGGCCCCGGCTTTGAAGTCCACGCCCCAGGCCTGGGTCTGGTAACCCAGATCATTCTGGACGAAGTTCTGGGAGGTGACGTCCCAGGGTATGTCGAGGAAATGGGTCTGGTTCCGGATGTCGACGGAGGAGATGCTGTCGATGGAAAGCTTCTTGGTGCGGCTGATCTCCTTCTTGGGAAGGACCGGCACGACGAAGGTCGGATCCCCGGATCCGGGGCGGCTGGAAAGGATATTGGTTTGCGCGGGAACCACCACGGTATAGTCGTCCGTGGCCAGGCTTCCGGAATAATGGATCCGCAGCCTGTCGTTGGCGCGGAAGGTCGCGCCCCAGTTGTAATCTTGGAAGTCGGGCAGGTTGATATGATCGCGATACCCCTGGATGTCCTGTTGGTAAAGGCTGTCGCTGGACAGGCTCGAGGTGAGGTTGAGCAAGCCGTGCAGGGAATGGTTGAGCAGGAAGGCCTGTCCGGCTCCGTAAACGCTCAACCGGTTCGCGACGAGGGGGACTTCGGCGAAGAGGTCGCCGCGCAAGAGGGAGAGGTTGGTCTTCACCTGGGACTGCGTGGTCGCGGCCGGCTTGGTCTTCATTTCCACCACGCCGGATAGCGCCCCCGGATCCTCGACCGGGAAATTCTCCCGGAACAGATCGATGGATTCGATCAGGCTGGCATTGAAGACGGAGAATACGCCGCCCACATGG
>DAINDC010000232.1:8172-8499 GCA_036732085.1 Fibrobacterota bacterium
CATGGTAGGGCTGCAAGAGCGGAATCCCATTGACCACCACCTGGGTCTGATCGGAATTTCCGCCGCGCACATAGGGCCGCACGTTGAGATCGCTCTGCACGATGACGCCGGGCAGGAAGGAAATCGCGCGGATGGGATCGTTCATCGTATTCGGGATTTTCCCCAGGAACTCGGTCTTGACCTGCGCGGGACGGGCCTCGCGCCGGATGGCCTTCACGTTCGCTTCCGGCAGTTGCAGGGAAAGGGAGTCCTCAAGGGAGTGTTCCGGAACCGCATCGGACCAGGCGAGGCCGGCGGCGAGCGCGAGCATGGCCATCGGCATCACCA
>DAINDC010000233.1:0-2968 GCA_036732085.1 Fibrobacterota bacterium
CCTGCCGGCCTGTCCCAGGTCGCCGCTATCGCCGCCGGGGGCGGTTATTCCGTGGCCCTGACCAGCCCCACGGTCATGGGGTTGCGCCCTATCCAAAACAAGGGCAGTATGATCCCGCGGCAGTTCCGGCCCTGGTTCATCGCGCCACCCGGATTCAGAGGCGGAATTTATGACCTCCGAGGGTCTTTGATTCAGGAGCCGAGCCGGACCTTGAAATAGCTGCTGTCATGGCAGTTGCTACAGCCCCAACTCTACGCACCATCAATGCCCGTGGAAGTTCTCGGACTCCGCCCAATACGCCATGGCCTTGTCGATGTCCGCCGGTCTCCACGCGCCAACCGGTCATGTCCCGGATGAAGCCCCCGGGGACGCGCGCCAGCCCCGACGTCGCTCCACCTGGCCGGGCCCTCGGTAGCGGGCTGGGCCTTTGCCCGCCCGCCAACCGCAAAGCTTACTGGGGCAGGATGCCGAGGCCGGGGAAGCTTCCCTTGGCCGGGGCGAGGATGTTCCTGCCGAGGGCATCCATGGACTTGCCGGATCCATTGGAGAAGACGGGTACTGGGAACGCACCGAAGAGGCCGTTGCCTTCGCGACGGGCACCCGAGCGCGCCAACGGGTAAAGAATGGACGTGGTGGCTCCCGGCAGCCGTTTGATGAATTCTTTGCGCTTCGCGGTGACCGTCGGATCAGCTTGTGCCATCGTTTGGATCAAGGCTTGAATGATTTCGGTCTTGGGCGTTGCGGTGCCGCTGAAGAGCAGGCAGCCATGGCATCCGCTCCCGAGCCAGGATCTGTCGTCCGAGAGGCCCCAGGTGACGAAGGAGACGCAATTGTAGTTTTCGATGCACGCTTTCAAGAGATTGACCCAATCTTCGGTCTTCGAGCTCGTGATGTCGATTTCCGTCATGGAGATGCGCAATCCGATATCGCCGAAGCGTTTGACGTTGGCCGAAATATCGTCCTTCCGGATTCCGGTTCCCAAATGGGATTGCAGGCCGATACCGTCAATAGGCACCTTGTTGGTTTGCCACTTCTTCGCCAGGTTGAACATGGTTGTCGACTTTGTGTTCACGCCGTCGGCGCCATAGTCGTTGTAGTACAAATAGCCGTTGGTCCCGAGCACTTGGCGGGAAATGGCCAGCGCCGAGTCGGCGTAGTCGTCCCCGATGTTGGCGTCCCAGAAGGAAGAGGGCCGCGTAGTCGCATTCCTCAGTCCTGTGTTGTCGACGATCTCGTTGAGCACGTCCCATTCCAGGATCTGCTCCTTGAAATGTCCGCCGACCGCCGTGATATGGTCCCGCATGACTTTAAGGCCGGAAGCTCGATCATGAACGGCTGCTTGTGCCGCGGTGGCTTGCGAGTGCCAGATGAAGTTATGCCCGCGCATCTTCATCTTGCTCGCGACCGCGAAGGCGGATACGCCGTCTCCTCCCCCGTATGTGAATCTGCCGAGGGAGGGCTCGGTACCATCGAACTTCATCTCGTTCTCGCACACCACCAGGTTGAACTGCGTCTTGAGGGCGGTTGCGTACTCCGAAGTGGCGTTGCTGACCTGGTTGCTATTGGTGGCGACGCCGATATTGAGACCGATCGCCTCGGCGGCCTCGCGAAGCGTCGTCGCGGTCTGGGACCAGGCCGAAGCGGCGAAAACCGGGAAGGCCATGATGGCAAGAATAGAACGGCGATTCATAAACGCTCCTCTGACTGGGATTTTGCATGAGATCCCGCCACCCCACCCGGGCAGCGAATCATCGACCATGCTGTGCGCAATGTATAGAGAGAAGCGATTTTCCGCTGGGCAAAATAATCAGTAATAGATTTAGTTTCTGGCTCTTCAGCCATTGTCAATTCCAATAGTAAGGGAACGCCAAAGAATACAAGGGGAGGGCTAATCGTTACCGAGGTTCTTGAGGAAGTCTTAATCTTTTGGATGTATCGACATGCGCTGCGAAATGCTTTTGCATGATTCCGAGCATCCGATCCCTGCTGCCGTTCGACCTGGATGCCAATCCTGATCGCGAGTGCCGGATGAATGTATGCGAGTTCCCTAATTGCCTCGGCCTTTGCGTTTTGGCTAAAGGGTCCCAGCCGAGAACGAATCTATACCGGGGCGCGCAAAGCCGGTTTTTCCCCGATGTGGCCTATTTCGCCAAGGATGCTGTTGGCCGCTTCACTACGGCCAACGCAACTAAGCTGCCCAAAGTAAAGAAAAATTGGAACTTCACTTCCCGCGATTTTATGGGCTGAGCAGGGTTCGGCTTGGTACGCTTTTCTCACAACCACTTTTAATCGGCCACGCGATCATTTCTGTCCAGCGGGTTTGTGGGGATTTCGTTATCGTGTAACCGCATCGGACTTGATTTTTGCGACTGATGTAAAACCAAATTCCAGAGAGCAAAAAGCCATGAATTTTAGAATAATTTCCTTGGCGTCTCTTTTTCTTGCCGGTGCCGTACTCGCCGGTCAAGTCTGCGATCTGACTCTCACGGCTTGCCCGAAGCAATTGCCGTCCGGCACCCTCACCGTGCCCATGGACGTCATTTCCCTCGCGGCGAAGATTCCCGTTTGTCAAGAATCCGGTTCCGTCACCACCCAGGTTCAACCCTCTATCGTATTTATCATCGACAATTCGGGCAGCATGTCGATGGCCAATTATTCCGACGCGATAGAAACCGATCCCACCGAGGCGCGCTTTTCGGTGGTATCAAGCCTGCTCGATGAAATCAATGCCGCCCATCCAGGCACCGAAGTGGGCCTCGTGGCTTTCAGCCGTCGCTTGCAATTCGATCACCGCGACAATCCCTTTTTTAAGACCGCCTTTCCCTCCGATACCTCCCAACACGATTCTTATGTGCCCCTCACGGCATTGAATAAGGTATTCGCCAACGGCCGCACGGGAATCGATACTTTGCGATCCCTGTTACAACATAACGACGATGGCGATATGACCTATGCCACGCAAAGGCTG
>DAINDC010000233.1:2978-7995 GCA_036732085.1 Fibrobacterota bacterium
GGGATATAGTGGCTGACGGCGGCCGCGCGAATATTCGGCGCGGCACCGACATCACCTTAGGCTTCGAAGCCGCGAAATTGGCGATGGCCGATTCGAAATCACCCAAGGCAAACCAATTCTTCGTCTTTCTTTCGGACGGTTCGCCAAGTCAGGCTGAAAGCCTTGATTCAGGCCGTGCCGCCTTTCGAAACGATTTTGAAAAGGGTACGAATACGCCCACAACATTCACGGTTTATTTCACCGCGGGCCAAGGCGGGGTTCCCACCGCCATTCGCACCATGACGACCAATATTCAGAACAACGGCTATTCCGCTACGAATCCCAAAAGCGCCAATTACTCGGTCGCTGCGCCGGCCACCGAATTGCAAGACCTGTTGCGCACTTCGGTACTGAATCAAATTCTCACCGTGCCCACATCGGGTAAAAGCGTCGAAGTCACGGTCGATGGTAAAAGCCAGACCTCCGCAATTCGGGGTGCCGACAGCCTGACCTTTGTTTTCGGTTCAAGCACGCCGCTCAATGCGGGGCTGACCAACATTCAATTCAAATACAGCCACACCTTTCGCGACACGACGGTAATACCGGCGGTGAATCGCGATACCGTCATCACCTATTCACTTGCCGTGCAACGGGGAACGACGAATTCCTTGCCCGCTAGCGTGACTAAGGCTTGCCATGACCAGCCCAGCCTCAATTTGTTTTCGGAGGGCCAAAGCCTGACCTCGGTTTCAGCCAATCAGGCCAATCTGGAAGTGCGCGTCACCCCCGCTGCGGGCCAGACTTGCGCCAATTGTTCGGTGCAGATTTCTCCTTCGGCCAGCGCCGACCGGGAAGCGCTTCCCTTGACGACTCAGGGCGCCTACGCCACGGGGAGTTTCGTGCGCGTGGAAAGCCTGACTCCCGTCGCAGGCAATGGCAAGTTGGAGCATGTCGCCACGGACAGCCTGGTATTCGTCTGGACCAATCCCGCGAATGCCTTGGACGTAGTGCGGCGCAGCTTCGCCTATCAAAGTATTGAGCCGTCCTTATCGCTTTTTTATGGCGGCAAACAACTCGACACGGTTACGGCCGATTATGGTTCACTGGAAATACACTTGAACCTGCCCGCCGGAGAGGCTTGCAATTCCTGTCAGGTGCAGGTTTTGCCCTCGGGTAGTGCCGACCGGGAAAATGTCACCTTATCGGGAGGCTCTTCACCGTATCGTGGGACGATTGCGCGCGAAGTCGGCTTGAGCCCGGTCGCCGGCGATGGCAAACTCAGCCATCTCGCCTCGGACAGCATAGTCCTGGTCTATGTGAATCCACTCACGCAGAAAAAGGTGAGGCGCAGCTACCCCTATATCGATTTTAAGAATCTCATCAACCTGACCCCACACAATCTCATCGCCAAGATGACGCAATCGGTTTCATCGCCCAATTCGGATAAACAATGGGCCATTTCCGATGCCCCCGGCCTTCTGGTTCAGACCTCGGGTAAGGGTCACTGTTGCGAAGTGGTCAATGGCTCGATGAACAGCGCCAATCCGGATTCCGCGCATTATCTCGGCCTCAAAATTGAAGCCACCCGGGAATTTCGTGTCGAGGTCACCATATTCACGAATTTGGGTACCTTCGTCAATACCGTAGCATTCACGGTACCTCGTTCCGAATACATTCACCTGTCATCGGTGGCCGGCAGGGATATCCGTGTCATGCGCCTGCTATGGAAAGGCCTGACGCTCTCGGGCAGTCGAGCCGGCACCGGGGCCTATATTTTCCGGACGACGGTCTCGCTTTTGCCCGTTCCGGGCCTAACGGCATCCGAGCCCGACGTGACCACGTATCGCACCATGGGTTTGGTGCGCGAGGATTGAAGCCAAGCCTATCCAAGATGTCGAGCAGATAAGATTGCGGTACCCTCTTTTTCGCCTCAGCCCGCCGCAGGCAAAACGATTTCGGCCAAACGCCCACGGGCTTTTCCGATTTCGGCAGATCGGAAGGCTTCACATGCGCGAAGTCCGTATTCCCCAGGTAGTTGAGTCCCAGGATGCGGAAGATGAGTTCGAGGATGGACGTGCAATTCTTGATATTCGCATGTCCTTCGAGCGGAGGAATACCTTGTGGCCCCCACGGTGGCCTCCTGGACGAAGCCTTCTCGGCATCTGGGCAGGCGTTCGCGGATCGACGCGGGCCCCGCGGTCTCGGTAGGCGGCTCGGGGAGTCGCAATTTGAAAACTGGCTCAGGTTCAGGTCTTCCACCGGCACTTGCCCCGCTTCGAGCGAATGGGGGTCGACGCGGATACAGGCAACTGCCTGTCCAAGCACGTCACCCAGGAGTTACAGCAATTCCTGACCTTCGGAATACTCCCGCATGGCTTCGCCCAGGGGCTGGAATCGAAGAGCTAGGATGGGGTAGGTCGAGGCTGGGGAAGGCGGCTATTGACGGAAAAGGGGATTTCTTAAACTTGCCTGTGCGATAATCTTCTGTCGTATTCTGAAGGATCCTTTATGATAGAGCCTCTTAGGATAAAAGGCGTGCCCTCGACCATGGGCACCCTGAACAGTTGACGCGGCAAGCCTTCGTAAGGTAACGCGAGTGTTACCCGGCAAGGATCAGCAAGTGTGGTTCGGCTTGTTTACGCGTCCGTTACGCTTTGGGCGAAGATTGAAACGATCTTCGCCCTATAGAGTTGTTCACTCAAGCTTGGGCGCGAAGGCCGGCGTGGATATTTTGGCTCCGATGGAAAGCTCGCGGGAATCCGGTTTCCTGCCGAGCGCATCGACATGGCTATTGGCCTTCTCCGATGGCGAAATCGAAGCCGAAGGCCGCGTGGATGCCAGATATTGGGCCATGCTCACTTGCCAGATGTAACATTCCTTGGAAAGGGCAAGGATGGTCGATTTTCGTGCCCAGATATGATTGTAACCCGCCGAAGCCTCCAACTCATCCGGCATCAAGCGATGCAGGGTATCTCTGGGCGCGAATATCTCATAGTCCGTGAAAAGCCTTTGCGACCATGTTTTGAAAAGCCGTCCCATATAGGTATAATCGACATCCGGACAGTAGACTAGGTGACAGGAATCCGGCATGACCGGATCCCTGGACTGGAATCTTATATAGATTTCGAAGAGTTTCGCGTCTGAAGCCGTGTCCAGACGCCATTGCAGATTCGGGTCGAATTCAACACTATCGGTGACGGTAAAGCCATTGCAATCCCTAGGCTCGGCCCGGCTATTGCCCGCAGCCCCCGTCAATAGGATGGCCAATGCCATTCCGAATGGAAACCTCATTCCAACCGATGTCCTTTTCAGCATATCTACCCCCTTGGTGCACTTGTCCTATTTCCTAAAAGGCCGTTTGACGCGGCGGTACCGGCTATTGGGCATGATCCTTCACCCAAGTCCAGGCGATGGCGTATTTCAGGGCCGAGCTGATGGCGCCGCTGGGTGGGAAGCGGTTTGCCCATAAGCTCGCGATGGCCTGGTAGGTGCCGCCCGCGCTCACGTCCGAGGCAGGGATATCCACCATTTCGATATTGGCATTGTTGCTCATGGAATACTTCCACCCCCCGTTAGAGGACACGGACAAATCCAAATCGCTTAGATAATTATCGACAACCGGGGTGCGTGTAGGAATGCTGGTCCAAGCGAGCACCACCCGCAGATGCTTGCCGGCAGGCTTGGGATTGGGTATCAGGATGTTGTATTTCGCCGTCGAGCCGTTAGCCTGGTATTGATCAATACCGGCCGTCGACACCGCATAGGCCACCGCAGCGGCGTTTGGACCCGGCTCGCTATGGTTCTGCGCCAGATTCACCGCGCTGGATCCGGACACCACTCCCGCTCCATCATTCCCATCCACGTGAGTGGACCAATAATCCCCGTCCACGTTTTCGGCCGTAGCCAGGAGCGTCGCCCATACGGCATGCGGTCGATTCCGCATGCGGCTGTCCGCGCTGAGCACGCAAGCCACGATGCCGTTTAGAGTGGGTGCGCTGAAGCTGGTTCCGCAAAGAGCCCCGTCCACGCAAGCGGGGCTCTGATCGAACAGGTCTTGCCCCGTCGAAGAGGGCGAATAGCCCGGAGCGACGAGATAGGGCATTTCGCGATCGCCCGACCAGCCGGCATAGACCACCCCCTGATTGGGATCGGTCAGGGGCGCCCTGAGATCCGGACCTCCGTAAATGGCAGGCGGATTGCGGGCCTGGGTACAGGAAAGCTGCCAATCGCACATATCCTGGCTGACATCGGCCGGGATTTCGTAATGGTTCAAATCCGTATGCCGGACATTGCCGACGCTCAAGGCGTTATAGCATTGCCAATTGACTTCATAGGCCTTTCCCGAATTCGCGGCGGGATTGGAGAAGATGGGATAGGGATACCGGAAGGCCCATTCATCCATCCGGGAGGCTTCCGAACCTCGGGCATTCTCGGTGGGGAAAACCGTGGGATACTTTCTGGTTGGGCAATTGCCAGGGCCGGAGGCCCTGGCATAGCTCATGCTCACGCTTTGGATGGCATTATTGGATATGAAGGACTCATCTCCAGAATAAATGTACGAACCACTACCTCGATGAAAAAGATTCGCATACGGAGCCGTTTGCCATAAGCACTTGAAGGTTTGCTGCGAGTGTGCCCAATCGGCCCATATCGGTTGTATGTTATAAACATCCGCCTGATTCAAGCCCAGACAATGGACCAAATCCCCGAATGGGTACCATTTGCCATCGTTCCCTAGGCGGTTATTGCCTAAACCGGATTCAAAGGTCGCCGCATTGATCCCTTGACCCCGGTACATGAGCGGCACGCCCGAACTGGGGTTATAGGCCGATGTAGCCAAGGTGGACCAGGCATAGGCGGTGACCGGGATTTCCAAGGATTTGTAGGCGATGTCATCGATGGATTTGTCGAATCGCAACAGTTCGATCTGGCCCTTGCTGATCCGGCAATCGAAGGAGGCGGAATCCGTGATTTCCACGTTCTTCAATCCCCCGGAAAACTTCGCAAGCAGGCTGCCGATGCTGCCCAAGGGTTTTAC
>DAINDC010000233.1:8005-8472 GCA_036732085.1 Fibrobacterota bacterium
TTCGATCCTACGTTCGGCTTCCTTCAATTCCGAGAGCGTATGGGTTTCCGGATCGAGGGCGGCAATGGCCGGATAGCGTAGATGGATCCGGACATCCACCCATTCGCTGTCCTTCATCGAAAGGACATCCTGTCGCAGCCGCCCTTTCAGGGCTCCATGCTTCGCCCGCTCCGCGGCTTTTTCGTTTTCTTCCAATCGGAACAGGTCCGCCGCGTCCTTCACCCGCGCGGATTTGGAAACGAAGCGGATGGCCCCGGTTTGGGGATCCAATTGTTTGCCTATGACAATGGGGATTCCAGGAAGGGTGAGTGGAAATTGGCGGGTTGTCAATTCAGCGGGTGGCGCCCCCCCCCGGCTGCGTACGCGGAAAGGGTTGGAATCGATAAGAGGAGGGATGCAATTGTACGAGAAAAGGAAGTCATGTGAACGCCCCTATAGAAAGTATTACACATCCTGTGAGGATGTTC
>DAINDC010000234.1:0-7077 GCA_036732085.1 Fibrobacterota bacterium
CCCTGCCGCCAAAACCTCCGCCCCTGCCGCCAAAACCTCCGCCCCTGCCGCCAAACCTTCGGCGCCTGCCGCGGTTCCGGCCAAGAAAGCCAAGGGGAATTAGCGCAACATGATCTCCTTATCCACGGTATTCGGCGTAATCTTCGGCTTCATCATCATCTCCGCGGGCATCCTGCACGAGACCAAGGACTGGCAGGTCTTCATGAGCCCGTCCAGCCTCGCCATCGTCTTCGGGGGTACCGTTACGGTTACCTTCATCGGCTTCCGATTCAAGTACGTCTGGAACACCTTCATCGCCGCCCTGAGAATCTTCCTCAAGCAGACCATCTCCTCCAAGAGCCTGGTGCTGGACGTGAAGCAGGCCATCGAATGGCAGAAGAAATACCAGGCCGAGGGCCAGGCCGCCTATGAGAGCATCTCCAAGGCCACCAAGGACGAGTTCACCAAGTACATCTTCAACCTGGCCAGCACCGGCTACAAGCCGGAGGACATCCGCGAACTGGGCACCACCAGCGTCGAGGAGCATTACTACCGGCATCTCCAGGAATCGACCATCCTGACCACCATGGCCTCCATGACTCCGGCCTTCGGGCTGGTGGGCACCTTGCTCGGCCTCATCGTGATGCTCGGCAAGCTGGAGGACCCGTCCAAGCTGGGCCCGGGCCTCTCCCTGGCCCTGACCGCCACGCTCTACGGCCTGCTCTTCGCCCGTTTCGTCTTCATGCCCGCGTCCACCAAGATCAAGCAGACCCTTAGCATCGAGCGGTTCCGGCACTACCTTATCCTCGAGGCCCTGGTCCTGATCATGGAGAAGAAGCCCGCCATGTACGTCCAGGACAAGCTCAACTCCTATCTGGATCGCAAGGAACAGTATTCCATGTTCGGGGACAAGTCCGGCTCCGCCAAGGGCGCGTCCGGCAAAGCCGCCGCCGCCAAGAAATAGTCGGGGATTTTCCCATGGCACTCAACGCCCATCATAACCGCCACCGGGTCCACGAGCACGAGGGCGGCGAGGAAGATTGGCTGATGAGCTATGCCGATCTGGTGACCTTGCTGATGGCCTTCTTCCTCTCGATGCTGTCCGTTTCCCATGTCGATCCCGTCCTGTTCGAACAGATGAAGAAGGGGCTGCGCTCCGATATCGGCAAGAACAAGGACGTGAAGACCCCGCTCGGCGAGATCAAGCACGATTTGGATTCCCTGCTCGCCGGCCAGCGCGCGCGCGGCGACGTGAGCGTCGATCTGACCCGGGAAGGCATCGTCCTCGAATTCTCGAGCTCGGCCATCTACGATCCGGGCAAGGCGGATATCGGCCCTGCCGCCCGCCAGAACATCGACATCGTCACCGACGCGATCAAGAATATCGAGTACTACAAGTTCGCCGTGGACATCGAGGGGCATACCGACAATATCCCCATCAAGACCCTGCAGTTCCCGTCCAACTGGGAGCTGTCGGTTTCGCGCGCGACCAATATCGTTAAGTACATGATCAGCAAGGGCATTCCCTCCGAGAGGCTCAAGGCGGCGGGTTACGCCGATACCAAGCCCAAGACGCCCAATGTGGACGCGGAGGGGAAATCCATTCCCGCCAACCAGGCCAAGAACCGCCGCATCGTTTTAAAGATCCACTGAGTCCCAAAAGCCACAAAGGCTGCCCACGCGCCCAATAAACTCCGGGTCCCGCCCGGTTTTGCGGTGCGAAGTGTTCCGGTCGTCCAAGTCAAGTATCCTGTCCGTTACCGTAACTTGCATATTAACAGCGGCCGCCATCCTGGCCACGTCATTCCAAGCCGCCCGGGCCGAGAAAAGGGCCTTCCCCATGTCGATCGCCCATCCCGGCTGCATCAAGCCGAATACCGTGGATCAGGCGGCGATGAACAAGTCGGTCCTGGATTTCTGGGCCTATTACAAGGCCAAGTACGTGAAGCCTTCCAACGGCGGCGCCCAAGCCCGCCGGCCCCAATTTCCTGGAGGCCCAGACCGACGGCGACTTCTCCTGGAATGCCTGCCGCTACCCGCTGCGCCTGGCCGTCGACTATGCCCATTACGGATCGCCCGAATCCAAGGCTGCCCTCGCCAAGCTTTCCGCCTGGATCAAGGGCTCGACCGGCGGCAATCCCGTCACCATCAAGGCCGGCTACCACCTGGAAGGCTCGGCCTTGTCCACCTATTCGGACATGTCCTTCACAGCGCCCCTGGTGGCCTCCTCCATCGCCGATGCCGCGAACTAGGATTTCCTCAACAAGGGCTGGGCGCACCTGAGCTCCGCCAAGCAGGACGGCTATTACGGCGATTCCATCGAGCTGCTCTCCATGCTGCTCATCAGCGGGAACTGGTGGGCGCCGGACGATCGCGTCGTTAATGCGGTCCTGCGGGCGCCGCGCGGAAAGATCACCGCCGGAAAGGCCCGGTCCTTCCGATTATTTTCCAGCGCGGGGATTCCAGCCGAAACGATCGAGATCCAGGCTGCCATCCGGCTTCACCTCCACGCGTTCCTTCCGGAGCAGTCGTCTCTGAATCCCACCCGGCCCGTCCATGGGCAGGGAAATGCGGCCGTTACGGTTAATCACCCGATGCCAAGGGAGCCGCTCGCGTTCGGACAGGGTATGTAGCAGGCGCGCTACCTGCCGCGCGGCGTGCGGATGCCCGGCGAGAGCGGCGATTTGACCGTAGGTGGCGACTTTTCCTTTGGGGATTTTTTTGAGTGCAGCGAGGATTCTGCTCGTCAGTGTGGATTGCACGAGATCAAGTATAGCGATCACTCAGTGTCTGCAAGCCCACCTTTTCACATTCCTTTCAAAACCTTGGAGAATAATTCGATCCTATTCCTGTATTGAGTGAGGGATTTTTACATTTTCGGCCACCGATGAAGCCTGATACCCTCGACCTTACCCGCCTGGAGACCCACCTTTGGGAAGCGGCCAATATTCTCCGCGGCCCGGTGGATGCCGCCGACTTCAAAACCTACGTTTTCCCCCTGCTTTTCTTCAAACGGATTTCCGATGTTCATGACGAGGAATATCGTTTTGCCTTGGATGAAGGAAAGGGCGATGAGGACTATGCCCGGTTCCCTCAGCATTTTCGGTTCCAGATTCCCAAGAAATGTCATTGGCGGAACGTCCGGGCTGTAGCTTCTAATGTGGGGCAGGCGTTGCAAAAGGCAATGCGGGAAATCGAAAAAGCCAATCCCGAAACCTTGTTCGGAATATTCGGCGATGCCCAGTGGACCAACAAGGATAGGTTGTCCGATGCCTTGCTTCGCGATCTGATCGAGCACTTCTCCCTCATCGATTTTGGAAACAAAGTGGCTAAAGCCGATATCCTCGGTCAAGCCTATGAATACCTCATTAAGAAATTCGCTGACTCGACCAATAAAAAGGCGGGTGAGTTCTATACGCCGCGTTCGGTGGTCCGGCTGATCGTGAGCATCCTCGATCCCAAGGAAGGGGAGACCATCTACGATCCTGCCTGCGGTACCGGAGGCATGCTCCTTGAGGCCATTCATCATGTTCATGAACACCATGGGGATGATCGTACTTTGTGGGGCAAGATTTTCGGGCAGGAAAAAAACTGACCACTTCCGCAATCGCGCGCATGAACCTTTTTCTTCATGGCGCCGGAGATTTCAAAATCATCCGGGGCGATACCCTGCGCAGCCCCGCCTTCTTCGAAGGGGACGCCCTTTCGACCTTTGATTGCGTGATCGCCAATCCACCCTTTTCCCTGGAAAAATGGGGCGAAGAGGTTTGGGCCAAGGATCCCTATGGTCGCAATTTCGCAGGTATGCCGCCTTCAAAAAGCGGCGACTATGCCTGGGTTCAACACATGCTGCTTTCCATGGCCCCGGTTAAGGGCCGCATGGCCGTGGTCCTTCCCCACGGAGCTTTGTTCCGGATGGGAGATGAAGGTAAGATCCGGCGTAAAATCCTGGACATGGATCTTCTGGAAGCCGTCATCGGATTGGGGCCGAATCTGTTCTACGGGACGGGATTGGCTGCCTGCATCGCCGTGTTTCGCCAGCGCAAGCCGAAGGCGCGGAAGAACAAAATCCTGATCGTGGACGCCTCCAAGGAATTCAAGACTGGCCGCGCCCAGAACGAGCTCCTGCCAGAACATATCAAACGTATCCTTTCATGGTACAACGGTTTCAAAGATGTCGAAGGGGCCGCCAAGGTGGTCACGCTTCAGGAAATCGCGGCGAACGAATACAATCTCAATATTCCCCGCTATGTGGAACCCAAGGCCGCCAAGGAATCCATCTCCGTTGAGGCGGCCATGGAGCAATTGCGGAAAAGCGCCGAAGCCGCCTTCGTGGCGGAAGAGAAGCTTATTGTCCTTCTCAAGCAGGAAGGGCTCCTCCTATGATCCGCGCCACCCGTATCACCCAGCAACAACTCGAATCCTATCTTTGGGATGCCGCCATCCTTCTACGTGGTACCATCGACGCGGGGGATTACAAGCAGTTCATTTTTCCTCTCCTGTTTTACAAGCGACTTTGCGACGTATTCGATGAAGAGACGCGCGCGGCCTTGTCAGAATCCGGTGGCGACAAGGTCTTCGCCGCCTACCCCGAGAACCATCGTTTCCAAGTTCCCAAGGACGCCCATTGGAACGAAGTCCGTAAAAGCTCCAAGCATGTGGGTAAGGCTTTGCAAGAGGCCATGCGAAAAATCGAAACGGCTAATCCGGATAAACTGTTCGGTATTTTCGGTGACGCGCAATGGACCAATAAGGAGCGGCTTTCCGACGCCATGTTGCGGGATTTGGTTGAGCATTTTGGCGCCCTTGAGTTGACCCTGGCCAACCTGCCCGAGGATGAGCTTGGGAATGGCTACGAATATCTCATCAAGAAGTTCGCGGATGATTCCGGACATACGGCCGCCGAATTTTACACCAACCGCACTGTAGTCCATCTCATGACCGAGATGCTGGAGCCTCAGCCGAGCGAGAGCATTTACGATCCCACCTGCGGATCCGGTGGCATGCTGCTGTCTTCCATCGCCCACTTGCGCAGTAAAAAAAAGGAATGGCGTAATGTGTGCCTTTACGGCCAAGAGCGGAACCTTATGACCTCGTCCATCGCCCGGATGAATTGTTTCCTCCACGGCATTGAGGACTTCCGCATCGAACGGGGCGATACCTTGTCCGAGCCCAAGCTGGTCAAAGGGGACAAGTTGATGCGCTTTGACGTGGTGGTGGCCAACCCTCCTTATTCGATCAAGCAATGGGATAGGGATGCCTGGGCGTCCGATCCATGGGGCCGTAACCTATATGGTACCCCGCCGCAGGGCCGTGCGGATTATGCCTTCTGGCAGCATATCGTCAAAAGCATGGATCCAAAGTCCGGCCGCTGCGCAATCCTGTTCCCCCACGGGGTGCTGTTCCGTCAGGAGGAGGCGGACATGCGCCGCAAAATTCTGGAAGCGGATTTGATCGAAGCCGTGCTCGGGTTGGGCCCAAATCTCTTCTACAATTCGCCCATGGAAGCCTGCATCGTCATCTGCCGCATGACCAAGCCCAAAGCCCAGCGCAACCGGATCCTCTTCCTCAATGCCGTGAACGACGTGACCCGCGAGCGGGGGCAGAGCTTTCTTACGGAAGACCATATCGGCCGTATCGTAAAGGCCTATCGCAAACCCAAGGATGAGCCGGGGTTCTCTCGTTTGGTCCCTTTGGAGGAAATCCGGAAGCAAAATGGGAACCTGAGCATTCCCATGTATATCTCCGCTCTAAGCGCCTCCCGTAATACCTCCGATGCCGCCGGTTCCGACCTCGCTGCTGCCTTGACGTCCTGGCTGGACAGCTCCCGACAAGTCAGGGAATCATTGCGTGATTTGCTGGCGGACTCAGGAGCGGGCAAGCGTCGAAACGCAAAGGTCCGTGCGTGATTCGGAAGTTGCGTATCTTCCTCAGCTCGGTGCAAAAGGAGTTCGCAGGGGAGCGCACGGCCTTGCGCGATTTCATCACTCGGGATCCCATGCTGGGCCGCTTCTTCGAGGTTTTCCTGTTTGAAGATCTGCCCGCGAAGGATCAAAAGGCGGATTCGCTCTACCTGGAAGAGGTTCGTCGTTGCGCTGTGTACCTCGCCTTGCTGGGAAACCAATATGGCCGGGAAGATGCGAAAGGCATCTCCGCCACCCATCGTGAATTCATGGAAGCGTCCGCCAAGAAAAAGCATCGCATTGTCCTGGTCAAAGGCCTTTCGGATGCGAAGCGTCAGCCCAAAATCATGGCCTTGATAAACCAGGCAGGGGATCAAGTGATCCGACGCCGGTTCGAGATCGTTCCCGAGTTGATTTCTTACGCGTATGCCAGTCTGGTGGACTACTTGGCATCCAAAGAGTTGTTGCGCTCGGGACCTTTCGACGCCGCGGTTCCCGAAGGCTCTTCGCTGAAAGATTTATCCGCGGAAAAAATCCGTTCCTTCATCCGATTGGCCCGCACCGGTCGTGGGTTTCCGCTTTCACCCGATGCGCCCATGGAAAAGGTTTTGGAGCATTTGAATCTGCTCAGCCAGGGGCGGCCTACCTATGCGGCCCTCATGCTCTTCGGCAAGGTTCCGCAACGCTTTCTCATTCCTTCTGAAGTCAAATGCGCCCATTTTCACGGCACCGAAGCGGTCAAGCCTATTCCCTTCTACCAGGTCTACAAAGGCACGGCTTTTGAGCTGGTGGATCAAGCGGTGAATTTCGTGCTGTCCAAAATCAACCTGGCGGTGGGAACCCGGGCGCGGGGCACCCAGGCGCCCGTAAAATACGAGCTTCCTCCGGAAGTGGTCCGGGAAGCCATCGTCAATGCCGTGGCCCATCGCGATTATACTAGCAATGGCAGCGTCCAGGTGATGTTGTTTTCCGATCGGCTGGAGGTTTGGAATCCCGGGACTTTGCCGCCCTCGCTCACCTTGGAGACGCTTCGCCGGCCGCATGGCTCCGTGCCGGGCAATCCGCTTTTGGCCGAGCCGCTTTACCTGGCCAAATACATTGAGCGGATGGGTACGGGCACAGGGGACATGATCAACCTGTGCAAGAAAGCAGGGCTGCCGGAACCGGAGTTCCTTTTGACGGACGGGTTTGTCAC
>DAINDC010000234.1:7087-8465 GCA_036732085.1 Fibrobacterota bacterium
CCCGCATCCGGCGCAAGCCCGAGCTGGCCTTTAAAGCGGTGGGGGGCAAAACCGGGGCGGTCGCCGGACAGGTCACTGGTAAAAGGGACCAAGTCGGGACCAAGTCGGGACTAAGTCGGGACCAAGTGGCGATCCTGAGTAATTGCGCGGAACCCAAGTCACTCGCAGAAATCCTGGCTTTGGCCGGTCGCAGCAACCGGACCAAGTTCCGGGACCAAGTCGTGAATCCTTTGTTGCGGCAAGGACTGTTGGAAATGACCATCCCGGACAAGCCGAAGAGTCGGTTGCAGCAATATCGGCTGACCCGCCAAGGTAAGACGGTGTTAAAAGGATTGAAATCGTGATCGCTTCGAGTGGAATGTTGGAAAAACTCCGGGTCAATCCGAATTGGGCCAAGCTGCCGCTCTTTGATCGGAAGGGGTGGAAGAAGGTTCGGTTTGGGGATGTAGTTGAGAATGTCAATGAGACTTGCGATCCGAAGGAAGCGGGGATTGAACGGTTCATTGCGATGGAGCATTTGGAGCCGGGTTCGTTGCATGTTCGGGAGTGGGGCAATGTGGCGGATGGGACCACATTCACGCGACGTTGTCGAGAAGGGCAAGTGTTATTCGGAAAGCGTCGGGCGTACCAGCGAAAGGTAGCGGTGGCTGAATTCGATGCGGTAGTTTCCGGAGACATTTATGTGTTTACAGCAAAAAAGAATCTCCTTTCGTCAAAACTGTTACCATTTTTATGCATGTCAGAAAGGTTTTTCGAATTTGCAGTGGAGACTTCAGCTGGCTCATTATCACCTCGAACCAATTGGAAGCATCTTGCAGAATTTGAATTCCATCTTCCTCCACTAAATGAGCAACTAAAGATCGCGGAAATTTTTTGGTTCATTGAAAAAATTGTTAGAAATCATTATAACACCATTGAAAAATGTAACGAATGGTTAGAGATATTTGTAGACGAATATTGCTTTGATGAAGATCTCATTCGAGTTCAAATGAGGGAGGTGCTAAGAGAAATAATAGCAGGAAAAAGTGTGATTGGGGTGAATGAACCGGCATTAAACGGAAAGTACGGCGTCCTAAAAGTAAGTGCCGTGGGCCCAAAGGGTTTTGATGATTATGAAAATAAACGCCTTATACACCAGAAGGATTTTTTACCAAGGTTTGCGGTCAGGTCAAACGATTTCTTAATCACGAGATGCAATACTACGGAATTGGTGGGGCGAGTTTGTACCGTCCCCGAAGATTTCCCTTCTCTGATGCTATGCGATAAAACAATCAAACTTGTGTTCGATGACGTCAAGGCAGAACAGAAATTTATAGAATTGATGTAACTGCTCAGGGTGATTGACAATCGATTCCTTGGAAAGATAAGCTGGGAATGA
>DAINDC010000235.1:0-8452 GCA_036732085.1 Fibrobacterota bacterium
CCATCCAGGCTCTCTTGGACCCCCGCTGCCCCCCCTGCCATAACGTGGGCAACGCCAAGGATTCCGGCGGAGGCCTGGTCCTGCATGACGTTCCCGACACCGCCCTCAACAACCACGGCAACTCTTCCGTTTACAACCGGCTGGCCACCGACAATGGCTATGTCACGGCCAAGGCCGGCACGCATTTGAATTACGTGACGTCGGATGGCGCGCGCCAGAGCCCGCTCGCCTGGGTTCTCCTCAACAAGCAATTGGCGAACGGCAGCGACCTCTTCCGCAAGCCGTCCTATGACCATAGCGCGATGTGGCAGAAGGATTCCACCGGGCATCTGGACCCTTTCGCCAAGGAGAATGCGGACCTCCTGGCCCTGATCGAATGGATGGACATGGGCATCCAGTTCACGAATTCCACGGGCACCCCGGCGAACAACTGAGGGACGCCGCTGAATATGTGAGAATTTCAGAATCACGGATCCGTTAAGGAATCTTTCAATTTATACCGAGCGCTGCTTGCCAAAAATGAGCACGTTGAGGCTCTGCGCCTGAGGCCCTGCCGGACCGGGCGGCCACTCCACAATAAGGGGTACCCTCACATGCCTGAAGCAGTCGCCATTCCGGCCACCGGAAAGAAAGTCAACGTCAAGGGAGCGCTCGAAGCCGGGGAGGGGCCTGGTGATGGATTGTCTGGAGGTTGTGATGCGTGTGAAAATATTGGCCATTTTCACTTTTGCCATGGTTGAGGTCTTGCAGGTGCAGACGATCAATCTTAAGGGCCGCGTCGTGCAAGCAAACGGCACCCCGTCCCGGACGCGGTGGTATTCCGCTTCCGGCGGGAACGCGGGGTTGTCTTTCCTGCGGCCGCGGCTGGGCGGGGAAACCTTCACCCATCCTTTCTTCCATTCCGGAAGCCGCTCTGCGGGGACGGTACTCGCGCCTCCGTATCGGGGGGCCGCCGCCAAGCAGGCCGCGGTCGTCGATACGTTGCGGATCCGCAAGGCCGGGTACCAGGATTACGTTAAGGAAATCGCGAGTTATACCGCCGGTAACCTGGGCGACTTGACCCTGACCTCGTCTACGACCCCGGATGGTTGGACCAATCTCTTCAACGGTAAGGACCCGGTGGGCTGGGGCAAAAACAACTCGGGCTTGATGATCTTCGGCATCGATCCCGCAAAGGTCACCGGCGATCCCGAATTCCCCCCGCTCATCGAAATCCAGCTGCTCGGCAGTCCCTCCAATCCCGGCGGAGGCGGTTCGACCAAGCCGGTCTTCACCATGAGCGGGCCTATGTACAACAATCAACCGGTCACGGGCGGGTATCTCTCGTTGCAATCGGAAAGCCAGCCCTGCGAATTCAAGGACATCCTGCTCAAGGAGCTGCCGCAGTAAAGCTCGAACCCGGTTTTAGCTTTCCTTCAATGTCTCTAGAAACCATTCCTGAAGAAAGTAGCTATGGGTAATCGTATCGCATTGGGAATCCTTTTATCGCTGGGGCTCTCGGCAAAGGCCCGGATCATCAATGTGCGCGGCAAGGTGGCGGACGCCGCCAACAAGCCGATAGCGAACGCGGTCGTGGAATTGCTGCACGCGAAGCTGAAGGATACGACCGGCGCCGATGGAGCCTATTCCCTGAACTTCGGCAGTAGCGCCACTCGGCCTTTTATGGATCCCTTTTCCGATCCCTTGTCCGGGGACATGCGGCTAGACCGGGGGTGCTGGAACTCTCCGTGGCCAAAGCCGCTCCGATCCGGATCGGCGTGTTCGACGTGAAGGGGAATCTCCTGGAAAAGCAGGCCGTGGACCTGGCCTCGGTCGGAACCTATCGCTTGGATTTGAAGGGCATGATCCGGCCGGGAAACCTTTTGCTCATCAAGGCTTCCATCGGCGGGAAATCGAAAGTCTTCCCGTACTTCCCGATGGCCCGTGGCGGGACGGCGAACGGGAGCCTGGAGTACCTCGCCCCGGCCTTGGTGAAGGAAGTGGCGTTGGTGAAGGAAGCGGCCTTCGTGGATACGCCCAAAGCCACCGCTGCCGGCTACCAGACGAAATCATTCGCCCTCACCTCCTACGATCTCGCGCAGGACATCCTCCTCGAAGCGAACGCCAGTTGCTCCGCGCCGACGCCGCCTTCGGCCAAGGACGCGGTCACCCTCGACATGGCCATCACTGAGGGCGCGCCCACCTATCTGGGATCGGGATTCATCTACGGCATCTCCGAGGACGGAACCCAACCGCCTACCGCCCTCTTGAGCGACATCAAGGTGAAAGGGATGCGCTGCGGGCGCGGAGTCTCGGAAGGCTGCGGGCAAGCGGCCTGGAACCTCCACTTCAAGGTAATGAAGGCGTACTACTCGAGGGCGAAGGCCCTTGGTGCGACTTTGCTCCTTTTGGTCAGCGACGACTACGGCTATTTCTGCACCCTTCCCGGCGAGGGCGGCGATTGGACGGGGTATACGACTTTCATGAGCCAGCTCATCGACAGCGTGAAGGCCAATGGGATGACCGGTCCCGACGTGCGCTGGGAGCTCTGGAACGAACCCGATTATCCCATCTTCTGGGGCGGCACGCCGGACCAGGCACAGTGGCTGGAGACCTTTAAGCACTCCTATCAACAAGTCCGCGCCGCGCTTCCGTCCGCCGTCATCGAAGGGCCGAGCCTTGCCTCGGGCCCGGGCGGCTCGTGGATGAACGCCTTCCTCGACTATGCCAAGACCAACAACGTCATTCCGGATATCCTCAACTGGCACGAAGCCGGCGGAGGAAGCGATCCGGTGGCCGACCTGGCTACGATCAATCGCGGCCTTTCGACCCTGAGGATCACGGGCGTGAAAGGTTTCGACATCAACGAATACGGGAGCAAACCCGAGCAGAACCCCGGCCACTCCGCCTGGTTTCTCGCGAGATTCGATCGGGCGGGGATCCAGGGCATGCGTTCCAATTGGGCCGATGGAACGGAGTTCTTCTCGAACTTGGCGGAGCTCGTGGCGCCCAACTGGCTGCCCAACAGCCAATACTGGATCTACAAGCGCTACGCGGACCAGACCGGCCTTCGGATCAACGCCACCGCCGGATCGCAGGTGGACGCGGTGGGCTATCAAGATGCGTCCGCGGGCAAATCCATCATCGTAGTGGGCAACAAAGGCGGCGTGACCGGATCGGTCAACGTCGTCATCAAGAACGTCCCGTCCTGGCTGCAGAGTACCGGGTCGATGAAGGTGGTTGTGGAAAAGATGCCGTCGGGAAATGCAGCGTTGAACACTCCCGTCGTCGTCTCAAGCGCTCGCGTTCCCGTGACTTGCAATGCGATGACGGTGACCCTCGACTGGGCCAACGCGACGGATGGTTATGTCCTCACCTTGAGCCCGAACTGATCGGCGAATGCCAAAGTCTTCACCTATGCGGACGATTGGGATCCCTTAGCGAATATCTGCACGACCCAAACCAGCGGCAAAGAATTATATGCGGGAGGCCGGTACCTGGCGCTCGGGGTCGCCAATGCCGGCGGCGCTTTGCTCTGGAAGTCCCTGATCCTCTAGCCCCAGGTCCTGGCGAACTCGTACGGGATCGGAAGACCGCGTCGGATCCCGGCGACCGCGTCTCCGGGTTCCTCTCGGTCCAAAGAATGCGGTCGAGGTTTTTCGGAAATTTCCGGAGTTTGGGTTTGACATAGGGTATATAATTAGAAGCCATGACCAAAACCCTCCGACTCTTTTTCCTGGCCTGCGACATCGCCGTCGCCGGCCCACAGCCGGGCCATCCCGCACCGGCCTTCAGCCTTCCCGATCTCTTCGACGCCCGCGCCGAAGTCAGCCTCAAGTCCCTGGAAGGCAAGGTGGTGCTGATCGATTTCTGGGCGAGCTGGTGCCCGCCCTGCCGCAAGACCGTTCCTGACCTGGCCCGCATGCGCGACCGCAACCCCTCCTTGGTGGTCCTGGCCCTCAGCATCGACGAGGATCGGTCCAAGGCCTTGGCTTTCCTCAAGTCCCGCGATATGAGCCTCATCTACCTCCATGACGCCAAGCGCGTGGCCGCGGCTGAATTCGATCTCGGCGGCATGCCATCCGCCTACCTTATCGACAAGCGGGGCGTGCTTCGCAACCGTTTCGATGGTTACTCGGAAGGTGAAATGAAATCGATCGAGGCCGAAGTCAAGAAGTTAATCGGGGAGAAGTTATGAGGCCTAGAAGAGGGTCGGGGCTGAACATGGGGTCGGTGAAGATTCCGCCCAGCCCTCCGGAACTCGCGCATATCTCCCTTACGGGGGCGCTCGCCGGGCATGCGCTCAGACAAGCCTGCGGGCTGGGCGGGATCTTCCCCGAGCCCCTCCCTCGGGCCCGACCCAAATCCAAACTCGCAATTCGCGCCAATCCATATTACCGGCGATCATTTCTTGTCACGAACGGTGCGGCGAATTCTATTGATTTTTTTTCTGTGATTCAAAAGGGGTCTTCCCATGGGCAAGCTGATTACGATGGCATCCATCCTTTTCCTGATGATCGCCACACTGACGCTCTCTGGCTGCGCGGCCGTGAAGCCTTATGAGCGCGAGAAGTTGGCCGATCCGATCATGGATCCGGGCGGGCATTTCTCCAAGCAGACTTTGGAGCAGAAGTTCTTCTCCACTCGCGAAGGAAGCATCGGCGGGCCCACGGGCATCGGGGGCGGTTGCGGATGCTCCAAATGACGCGGGCCTTCCTTCGTTCCGGGAAATCGGGCTTGGCCATCCTCCTTGCGGCGGCCGCCTGCGCGCGCGCGGACCAGGTCGAGTACACCTCCTACTATTTCGGGGACAATAAACACAATACCGTGGCCACCTCGGCCTTCTCCCTGGCCAAGACCCTTTGGCTGCAAACCCAGATCATGCTGGACGTGGAGCTCGATCAAACCACGGTGCCGCCCAGCTTGGACGCGGTTTCCTCCGCCTCGCGGCCGTCCCGCCAGAGCAAGTCCGATTTCCGCAAGAACCGGGGCCAGATCATCGGCGGCGTGGAGCAAGGGCTCGGCGAGGACACCAAGGTGAACGGAAGCTATTACTTCAGCCAGGAAGTCGACTACTCCTCCAATTCCTTCATCGGCGGGATCACGCAGGAACTATTCGAGAAGAACTTCACGGTATCGCTGCGGATGCAGTACACCATGGACTCGGTCGGGGAAATCCTGGCGACGGGCGCCATCCTCAACCGGTTCAAGGAAACCCATCAGGCCTCGCTGATCGTTTCGCAACTGCTCTCGCCCACCACCATCCTGCGCCTCGGCGGGGATGCCATGCGCAATCACGGCTTCCTGAGCAATCCGTATCGCAAGAAGGTCCTCACCGAGGGTTCCGCTTCTTCTGTCGCGGATACCGTGACGGAGCGCCACCCGGGCCTGCGCTTCCGGCAGGCGGCCTGGGCGGAAGTGAGCCAATATCTGCGGGGCCTGGAAGGCTCCTTGGTGGTGAACTACCGTTACTCCTGGGACGATTGGGGCATGGACTCGCATACTTTGTCCCTCAAGCTGAACAAGTACATCACGCCCGATTGGATCATGAGTCCGGAATACCGATACTACGTTCAGAGCGGCGTCGATTTCGGGGATTATGCGAAAGGCGATCCGTTCGCCTTCGATGCGCTCGACTACAAGCTCAAGGCCTTCTCCAGCAACAACGTGGGGATGGGACTCACCTGCTTCCTGCGGGCCTTCGGCAAGGACCATCCCACATGGGACTTCCTCACCAATACCTCCGTCTCCCTATTGTATTTCCACTACTTCAACGATGCGGAGGCGGATAATTTCTCCGCCAATATCCTGGAGACGCGGATCAAGTTCTCCTTTTGAGGGAACGGGGGCCGCCGGAACCGCGACTGCGGGCTTTTACCCAGCCGCAGCCGGGCCTCAGCTAGCGTATCGGCTTTTAGCCGGCTGAGGCCGGTCCTCAGATTACTGAGGCCTTGACCAACCGCTTGATATGGGCGATATGCTCGCCTTCATGCGCGAGCAGGAAAGGCACCGTATCACCCGTGGTACCCATCTTGATGTTCATGAAACGGTAAGGCTTGTTCAGGGGTTCCGCGACGCGCGCACCCACAATTTCCAGCAGCCCCTGGGAATGCCGCTTCGCCAGCTTCATCAGCTCGTCCCAATCGGGGACAAGCGAATCGAAATTCTCCGGAGTGGTCCCGATGCCGAAATAGTCCCCGAAGCCTTTTCCATAGGGCGCCGGATGGCCGCTCCAGAGGAACAGCGCCTGGCTTTGGGCGTAGAGGAGATGCCCCACCTGCCATTGCAGACTGTTCCGGAATCCGGCGGGCACGCGCGCGGCGGCCGAGGCGTCCACGTCGGCCAGGAGCCGCAAGGTGAACGCCCGCAGGGTCTCGAAATCCGAAACGAGTTTCGCGAAGGGGAAGGCAATGGGAGCTGGGTTCATAAGTCAAACAGTAGCAAAGCCGGATGGGGGCAGCAACCGGAGCGGCCCCCTCCCCACCAGCGGCTATAGCAGCACGGCGGCCTAGGCCATGGCGGGCACGGGGATGGTCACGCCCATTTGCTTGACGATGCCGGCCAATCCGCCTCCCTCTACGGGGGTCACTTCGAGGCGCTTCATCTTATTGGTCTGGATCTGGGCTTCGATCTTTTCCTTGGGCAGAGCCACGGACTTGCCGGTGGCGAGCACGGTGAGATCCAAGGAAGGAATCGTAAGGGTGCCTTTGTGGGTGCCCGTGAGGCGGACCTGCCCATTGACCTTGCCTTCCTTCTCGGTCGCATTCGAGAGGTTGAACTTGAAGTCCGGCATGGCCTGGCGCAGGGCCTTGTGCACGCCTAACCATTCCTGCTTGCCGATGGGCTTGGGCAGGCCGCCAATGAATTGGAAGTCATCCGTCAGACATTGGGCCGCGCGCTCGAAATCCCTCGCTTCGATGGCCGCCATGCATTCCTTCACGATCTGGATGGGTTTCATTTTTCCTCCTCTGGGTGTTTGGTAAGGGGAGGGAGTAAAAACGATTTTCAGCGCGACAAGATCAAGCGTTAATCCCCGCTATCGGACCAATCGCCGCTTCGGCTTTGCTTTTTTTTGGATTGCAGGGATTTCGCCTTCTTTTTGCTTCGCTTGGCCGATTTGGGCGGCTTGGTGGCCTTGCGGATCAAGGGCACGATGTTCAGCTTCGCCACCCTCTCCCGCAATTTTTCCAGGCAGATGCATTTGTTCAGGAACTGGCTCCGCTCCTGCTGGCACATCACCACAATGCCCGTGGGCAGATGCCGCAGACGCACGGCGCTATCGGTCTTGTTCACATGCTGCCCGCCCTTGCCGCCCGAACGGAAGGTCTCGACATCGCATTCATCCAGAAGCTTTTCGTCCGATTCGGGGAGTTCGATCCTTGGCATGGATTAAAGAGAGGAATGTCTGCGCGGGTTGGCAAAGTTGCCAAGTGGCAAAGCCGCAAGGCGAATCAGGAAACCCGCTGTGAATCAGGCTACGGATCAGGAGACCGCTCCTATCGGGATACCGCTTCCGCCGCCGCCATGCGCCGGGCCTTGAAATGTCCGATGACTCCGCCCGCCAGCACGGCCTGGATCTGCCGATCGCTCAAGTGATGGACCACCCGGAATTCGGTCCCGCGCGCCTCATTGCGAAGGGTGAAGATTTCGTCCCCGGTTCCCACGGCGCCCATCATCACCAGGCGCGGCAAATCCTGGCATGCAAGTATGTCTCCAACCAGGATGGAATCGTAATCTTCCGGATCCGCGAACTCGAGGGGGACGATGCCGAAGTTGACGAGGTTCTGCCAGCCGATGCGCGCATAGCTCTTGGCCACCACGGCGATTTGACCCAGGTAGCGCGGCGCGATGGCCGCATGCTCGCGGCTGGATCCCTGCGCATAGTTCTCGCCCGCCACCACGATATGCCCGCCCTGTTCGGACTTCGCCTTCACGGCCTTGCGATGGAAATCCGCATCCAACTGGCTATAGGCCCACTTGCTGATCTCGGGGATATTGCTGCGGAAGGGAAGCACGGCCGCGCCCGCGCGCAGGATCTCATCGGTCGAGATATTGTCGCCCATCTTGAGAAGGCAGGGAACGCGGAAGTCGTGCACGAGCGGGGGGAAATCCGGCAAGGCCTTGATGTTGGGGCCTTTCTCAAGCGGCTCCAGGACATGCGGGTGCGATTCCGGAAGCGGCGCCGTGAGCATGCGGGTATTGACGATTTCCTTTTGCGGCGGATGGTAGCGCGGATAGGTCATGTCCATGAGCTTCTCCAGCTCGCGCGGATCCGTGATCTCGCCGGTCAGGGCGGAGGCCGTGGCCGTCTCGGGACTGCAGAGGTAGACCATGTCATCCAGGGTCCCGGAGCGGCCGGGGAAATTGCGCGGCACCGTGCGCAGGCTGATGCGTCCCGTGGCGGGAGCCTGGCCCATGCCGATGCAGCCATTGCAGCCGGCCTGGTGCAGGCGCGCGCCGGCGCGGATGAGAT
>DAINDC010000236.1:0-8430 GCA_036732085.1 Fibrobacterota bacterium
AGAGTAAGCAGAGTGCAAGTGAGAAGAAATTCGGATGGCTGGAACTTTTCATACAACCTCTCTGTTCGGTTGAGAAACCCGCCCCGCTGAATCGGAAACGGGATGATGCGTTCCATATTATGACCGGATCGGAAGGTTGAAATCAAAGATTGAATCGGGTTTCTATCCATCCATGAAAATCTGAAACAATCGAAAACATCCATACCCGACCGATCAAACTTTGGGATCGGATGCGCCGGAAAGGGGGAAACGCGGAGGATACCTTGTAAATCTCAAGGCGGAAAAAAGTATTCTGGAAGACCGGATCGGGACCGGGAACCCAATGAATTCAAGCGCGCCAGCAGCCGGAAAAGGATGAGATGGAGCTTGACTCCGGAGACGCACCGCTTATTTGGGACCGATCCAAATAACCTCCATGCCTGGGCAGGTGAATCGGAATCCGGAGTCCGGGACCGACCGCCCCACGCCGCTTCGGCAATCCGCGCTGAAATCATTCGTGACTCCCGATACCGGCAGAATTTATTTTCATCTTCTGCGATCCAACCATGGTACGCGCTACGGAGGTGGTTATGTCGGGTTTCCAGACGAATCCTGGATTGGCCTTTGAGGATTTCTGGCCGGAGCTTCCCTTGGAAAAATGGAAGGATACCTATGCGACCTTGCATATGTGGTTGCAGGTCGTCGGGAAAATACGCCTGGAGCGGATGCCGCTCATCAACCATTGGTGGGAAGCCCCATTCTATCCCACCGCCAGGGGATTGACCACGTCGAATATTCCCTACGGAGGCATCAGCTTCCAAATCGATTTCGATTTCCTGTTCCATCAGGTGGTGCTCCAAACCAGCGAGGGCGGCATGCGCGTCATCGCCCTGAAACCCAGGACCGTGGCCGTCTTTTACCACGAGATCTTCAACGCCCTGGAAAGCCTGGGAATCCGGGCCTCCATCTGGCCACGGCCGGTCGAAGTGGAATCCCCCATCCCCTTCAAAATGGATGAAATCCACCGCTCCTACGATCGGGACCATGCCCGCGGGTTCGCGCATATCCTGGTGTTGGTCGAACAGGTGTTCACGTATTTCCGATCCGGATTCCTGGGCAAATGCAGTCCCGTGCATTTCTTTTGGGGCGGGTTCGACTTGGCCGTCACGCGATTTTCCGGACGGCGCGCGCCCGAACATCCTCCCAACCCGATCGTGCCGGTGTCCATCATACGCGAGGCGTATTCCCATGAGGTTTGCAGTTGCGGTTTCTGGCCGGGCGGAGGACCCGTCCAGGAGCCCGCCTTCTATTGCTATGCCTATCCCGAGCCCCAGGGATTCAGCGCCACGCGCCTTGAGACCGCCGGCGTCTTTTACAGCCGCGAGCTCGGGGAGTTCATCCTTCCTTATGAACGCATGCGGCAATCCGAAAAGCCTCGCGAGACCTTACTCCGCTTTCTGGAGGAAACCTATGCCGCCGCCGCCACCTTGGGAGGATGGGACCGGGAAGCATTGGAAAGAAAAATAGGGAGTCCTGCTTTCGCCTTGACCGGGTAAAGTCCGCTTATCGGCTCCAGATTTCCCAGGCATAGCCAAGATGCATGCGGACGCTGCGGGCCTTGAGGGAGCCTTCCAGGCCCGTCATCAGGGTTTGGAATTCTCTTTGGGTATCCATTCCCACCACCAGGTCGCCGGGGCCTAGCCGTAGCCCGTATTCGCTGCCCAGGATCCACCCGGAAAGGGAGGTGTTGTAATTCGTGGGCGGCAGATTGGAA
Organism: Fibrobacterota bacterium; assembly: GCA_036732085.1. Lineage (GTDB taxonomy): Bacteria > Fibrobacterota > Fibrobacteria > UBA11236 > UBA11236 > Chersky-265. Next base: position 1,754 of record DAINDC010000236.1, read on the forward strand.
TACTCCTGGCCGTCCACAATCCAATGGATCTCGGCATGGTCGAGCAGGGCCGTATAGGCTCCGAGCTGGACCTGGAAGTGCTGCCTGGCAGTGAACCAACCAATTCCCATGGTAAGCGGCCAGACATTGTAACTGAGATCCGTTGTGGCATGCAGGGAATGCGGAAAGGGATTGTCCGGAAAGGCGACGGTCCCCTCATGGGTTTCCATCCGATAGGTTTCCCGATGGGGGGCCACACTCAAAGTGAACCAGTGGCTCCAGCGCGCGGTGAGGACCGCGCCCAGGCTGAGCGCCGTTCCGCCATTATCCCTGGCGGGCGTGGGTTCTATCAGGGCCTGATATTGCGGGGAGGCGTTGAACCAGGAACCCGTGAACCCGATTTGCGGGCCCACCAGGACCTGGCGGGGACGCAGACTGGTCCAAGGCGAGGTCATGGCCTTCGATGCGGACTCTGAAGTCTCGACCTTCGCTGTGGAATCCGATTTGGCCTCCGCCGCCTGCAGGTTGCCGGCCAGAAAGGAAATTGAGATTACAATCGTGATGATTATCGCGTTCGGGAATCTGGAATTGATTCCGCCACGTATTGTCCAGGGGATTTTCACGGCCGACCTCCGATATTGAGGGAGAAAGGTTGCACCCGGCCGGCTCCGCGCAGGACGAGCACCAGCCGGGAGGAACCGAGTCGTTGCAGGATCTCCAAGGGAATGGCGAATCCGTCGCCGCTGCGATATCCTTCCAAGGACAGGCTCAGGACCAAGCGGCCTCGGATATCATAAATTTCGAGTCGGGGAGCCTTTGCGGTCAGGTCAAGACCCGCATCCTTCCCGGAGATGCGGAGAACATTGCCGTCGATTTGGAAGGCACGGGAACCGCGGACACGGACGAGCTTGGGCAGGATGGGCGTGCCGCCGGGGTTGGCTGCCGTGGGCAGATAAGCCGTGCCATCCTCGATGCCCGCTCCCCAATACGTTCCCTTGGTCAGGATGCCATAGCGCATGCCGATATCGACCTCGCTGATTTCCGCGATGCGATCCGGATCCGCGGCCCACAGCCGGGCCAAGCCGGAATCACTTGCGGCGCGCGCCATGCGGGGTTTGAGGGTCAGGATCCGCGTCTTCCTTCCCAGGGCATCGATGCCTTGCAATTGCAGGGTATCCTCGAAGGGACCCTCGGCCTTGATGAGCGCTTCCCTCTCCGCCGCGAGGCTGAAGGGCAGCACCACGGCATGGCTGCGGGCGGGCGTGAAAGCGCGGTACTCCACCGAAGAGGGTTGGAAGACCGGGAAGAGAAGCGGGGGCAGTCCGGCCGCCAGGGGGGAATTCACCGTAAGCGGTCGCAAGGTCGCGTTGGCCTTCAGCTTGAGCGCCTGATCCAAATCGACGCCCGGCCAAGCCGCGAGGATATTGGAGAGGGTGACGCTGTCGAGGATGCTTTCAATCACCTTGGGGTCTTTCAAATCGATCAGGCTGTAGCCGGCCGTTCCCAATCCGATCATCTCGATATGCCGCAGGATCTCGGGACGATTGCCGAACCCGGCGTGGATGGTGTCGAGATCGCTCAGGAATTCCTTCCGGCTCTTGGTTATCTCTCCCGAATCGGTCCAGGCCGTGGTGGCCCAGGTGGGCTTGGTATCCTTGGAGTCCTTGTAGTCGGCATAGAGGCGTTCTTCGGTGAATTGATCGAGGTAGGCCAGGAGTTGCTTATAAGTATCGCTTCCCTCTTCGGCCGGGGCGAAGAAGGTGTTCTCATTGCCGGGCGCGCTCCGGAAGAGTCCGAACCGGTGGCCGCGGGGCGCGAATTCCTGGATGATCTGTTTCAGGGTCCGGGCTTCCAAGGCGGCCATGCGGCCCAGGGCCGAAAGGGTCTTCAAGCCGTTCTGCACCTCCACGAAGGCATAGGGCGGATTCCATCGCCATAGGAAGGTAACTTCCAGGGGACGGGAGAGGAGGTTCATCAGGGAATCATTGAGGCCGCCCTGGAAGAGCAGGTAGTTGCCTTTGAATTTTCCGGACTCGAAGGTCGTCGCTTGCAAGGTCGCGACCGTCTTGGTGCTCTCATCGCGGCGTAATTCGAATTCGCTCTGGTATTGGACGGTATGGGTTTCGGAAGAATTCAATGTCACGCGGCCATTGTTGCTGATCCATTGGAGCGCGGGCAAATCCTTGGCCTGTTCCAGGAAGGTGATCTGGGCCTGGCGGGGCGGCTTCCCGGAGGGATGGAACAATACCGGAACATGGATGGATGTCCCGGGAGCCCCAGGGAAAGGCAAATCGTATTCGATGCGCACCCGGACCGGTTCGCCCAGGGACAATTTGGAAAAGGTGGCTTCGAACCCACGGTCGGAAAGCTGTTGCAGGAAGGCGACCCGGCTGTTCAAAGTGATCCGCAGGGAGGTGGTGTCGAAGAAGGCGTCATCGAGGCTGTAGGTGGTCTTGAGCAGTTTCGCCTGGTAAATCGTATCGCCATGGATGGCCGCCAGGTAATGGACCGCGGCCAAAGGCGGAATGGGCAGGCTGCCTTGCAGCAGGAAATCCTTGGTGATATCATGCGGGCGATTCTCGATATTGCCCGTGAGGGTGGCTTCCTCCACCACGGTGAGGTAACTTCCATGGGACGTAAGGGTCAGGGAGGAGGCCTCCAGGGACGTCGAGCCCAGGCGCGTCAATTCATAGCTGGTGCGGGTGCTGTCCGCCGTCTTGCCATTATGGGTGACCTGGTAGGTCTCGGTGAGGATGCGGTAGGTGTCGAAGTCCAGGGCCGCATGGCCGTTCCCCAGGGCGCAAGCGAGGGCGAGGCTGGTTCCGATTGTGAATCTTGCAGGGACAGAAAACATGGGGTCTCCATGGATCAGGTGGTGACGGAAGGCAACGGGGCGATACTTTCGCACTGCCCGAATGCTGGTTCTTAAGCGCTCCGGTGAAATTAGAAATGCAATTGCCATGCCAAGGCCCGGGGGCCGGAAAAATCGCTGCGGCATGGATAAGCGAACTCTGGGACTCGGACTGGCGCGAAATCGGACCGCCGTTGCCGGTCAATAAATGCCAGCCTTGCATCCCCTGATCAACAAATGCGAAGCGCCGGCAAATGCGATGAGTGCATCTGGGCGCTATCCGCCAGGTGGGCTAGAAGTTGTACTTCAGGATGGCCTCGGAATATTTATCCTTGACGATCACATAGGGAATCCAGGATGTGAGAATCAATCCGGCGCCGACCCCGAGCAACGGGCTCGGATCGAATTCATGCTTGGTCCGGCCGAATTCATCGGTGACGGTCTGGTCGCTCGAGAGGATCCCGATCCCGCCCAGGAGCCCGCCAAATAGGAGCATCATGAGGGAAACCGTCTTGCCTACCTGGTAGGATTCCACCAGGAAACGGGTGTCGGGCTTCGCATAGAGTTTGCCGTCGATCGCCTGCTTATCGTATTTGACCAGGCTATCCGGCTGGATTTGCATATAGGTATATGGGCCGTTGAAGGGGAGGCTTTGGTAGAGCGAGATCCTCCCTTTGAGTTTGTTGAAGATCCACTGATCTCGATAGGGCGTGGCCGCATGGTAGACGGAGTCTTCGACGTCGTGCCCGAGGATGTATTCGCATACGAATAGCGAATCGAAATCCTTTACTTTTTTCCTGGGACCGACTTTCTTGTTTTCCCCCAAGACCTCCTGGATGGAGAGGTAATCCTTTTCCTCATCCCCATCCTTTACCCTGTATATGGGCGCTGCGAAGGTCATGCCGAGCATGCCTAGGAGGAGCATGGGCTTCCTTTATGAAAATGTTTTCAAAATTGTGGCGGGTCGAAGGACCAAAAGTAATTACAACCAGGGAATCCGGGTGACGGTTCCCGTTCGGGAACCCGGATTGAGTTCTAGGGCAGATCCTCGATCTGCCAGCCCTTGGATCCGAAACGCAGATCCCGTTCCACGAAGGTCCAGACCACGAGCTTTTTCCCTTCCAGCATTTCGCCGCGCCGGGCCAGTTGCTGGCGCACCACGGTGGAAGCCCCGCCGTCATTGACGATGGAGGCGAGGGGCCGGTTGAGTTTGCAGGCGACATGGGAGATGATGCCGGAGCTGGTGGGCGCATCCGTCTGGTAGATGCGCGAGAAGCTGTCCCCCAACCAGAGGATGGGTGAGGCGGCTTCATCCTTATAGGGCTTGCCGGTTTGGAGATCGATCACCTGGCTGGCGTTCACCTTTTCCGTCGTCCACAATGTTTTGCGATCCGGCACCTTGGTCATCTCGGCGATATCGCCCCAGCGTTCCGCGGTGGTGTCCTTCAAAGCGTAACGCCGATGCGTCGTCATGTCCGAATCGGCGGCGAAACCGAGTTCCCGGATGCGAGCGGCCAGGGCTTCGGCGGCCACCTCCATGCCTTGCGGGGTCCAGTGGGTGTCGCGCTTCAGGTATAGCTGCTGCGAGCCTTCCGCTTTGGCCCGTAACATGGGTGTGAACAGGTCCGCCACCTGGAAGCCGCGGCCTTTCAGATCCTCGAGCAGGGCCACGGTGGGGGAGGGCGGCTGTCCCCGGAAGCCTTTCCAGAGTTTTTCGGGATAGATGACGGGCTTGCCCGGGATGGGGACGAGCAGCAACTGGATGCCGCGGGCCTGGAGTCGATCGCGGAAATCGGTGATGGCCACCAGGGGGTTGCGCAGGTTCACGCGCTTGCCGCCCACCAAGGTGTCGAACGTGCCCTTATAGAAGCGCGCGTCGGTATAGGGCGGCTGCAACAGATAGTCGACGTCCTGGTTGTAGAAGAGCCAATCGCCTTCGCCCTGCAGGGACTTGGGAGCCATCTCCTTGAGCAGGTCATACCGCAACTGCAAGGTCTTGGGACGCAGCCAGGCCGCGAAGATGCTGCGGTCCTTGGCATTGTCGTCCCAGCGATGGAGGTTCTCCTTATTAGGAAAGTTTTTGAAGAGTTCGAACAGGTGTGGGACGTCCTTGTCCACCAGGGCCTCGTGCGCGGCCTGCAGGAGGGGGAATCCGGCGCAGACGGAAAGAAGGGCGCCAACCAAGGTCCATTCAAGCTTGCGCATGCATCCTCAGAACTGGAAGTAAAGGAAGGGGTTGAAGGCCTGAGTGTACATCATTACCACGGCGAAGAGGAACAGGCCGAAGGCCACGGAGAACTTGGGCCAGGTGAGCTTGGTTCCGAACTCATAGCTCTGGATGGGCTGGATGATGGCGAGGCCGCAGATGGCCATGTCCAGGATATTGTGGAAGCGGTAGACCTCCGGCCGCAGCAGATCGGCGAAGGGACCGGGCTGGGCGATGCCGAACATGCAGGCCAGGTAATGGAAGGCATGCGGCAATCCGTCCGCGCGGAAGAAGACCCAGGTGATGAGCACGACGAAGAAGGTGAAGGCCACGCGGGCCCGGCGTGGGAGGTTGGCATAGAAGGGCTTCTTGCCGCCCCAACGCTCCAATCCCAACATCGTACCGTGGATGGCGCCCCATACTATGAATTGCCATTGGGACCCGTGCCAGAAGCCGCCCAGGAGCATGACCAAAGCCAGGTTGATATAGGTGCGGGACTCGCCCTTGCGGTTGCCGCCGAGCGGGACGTAGAGGTATTCCCGGAGCCACGTGGACAGGGAGATATGCCAGCGCCTCCAGAAATCCGTGATGCTGTCCGAATGGTAGGGCGCATTGAAATTGCGGATGAGTTCGAAGCCGAACATCATGCCTAGGCCCAAGGCCATGATGGAATACCCGTTGAAGTCGAAATAGATCTGGAAGGAATACGCGAGCACGCCCCACCAGGCGTCCAAGGCATGCGGGCTCTGGGCCGCGAAGACCGCGTCCGCGACCTTGCCCACGGGATTGGCCAGGAGGATTTTCATGGCGAAGCCCAGGAAGAACAGAAGGGTCCCGCGCGCGAACAAGGAAAGGCTGTGCTTGCGCGAATGCAACTGGGCGGCGAGCACGTTGTAGCGCAGGATGGGTCCGGCCACCAACTGCGGGAACAGGGAGACGAAGGCGGAGAAATCCGCGAAGGAACGCACGGGTTTTTCGCCGCGGTAGACGTCGATGACATAGCTCATGCTATGGAAGGTGTAGAACGAGATGCCGATGGGAAAGGCGATTTGCAGGACGCTGAAGGTGGGCTGGCCCACGGCCGCCAGGAGATGATTGAGGTTCACCTGGGTGAAGACGCCGTACTTGAAGATGCCGAGCAGTCCCAGGTTCGAGATCATGGAGATGGTCACCGCCAGTTTGCGATGGCGCGGGGTCATGCCTTCGCGGCCCAGGTACAGGCCGCAGCAATAGTCGAAGACATTGGTGAACATCATCGGCAGCACGAACCAGGGCTCGAACCAGGCGTAGAAGACATAACCCATCAAGGTGAGCCACAGGTTGCGCATCCAATAACGGGATTTCCCGGGCTTGGGATTCTGCTGGAACGGGATCAGGTAATAGACCGCCAGGATCAGCGGGAGGAAATAGAAAAGGAAAATGTCTTCGGTGAATACCATGACGGTCCCGGAATTATTCTATTCGAACCAGATATCCGGCCACCGGTCGTTGCCCGTATGGTAGGTGAGCCGCGCGGACTTCTCGAAGGGGTCGCCGATTTTCCAGAGCTGGACCTCATAGTCGGCGATGTCATGATCATGGCCGCGTTGGGTGGCGCACCAGATCAGGTAATCGGCCTTGGGGGAGAGGCGGGGGAAATAT
>DAINDC010000237.1:0-5428 GCA_036732085.1 Fibrobacterota bacterium
GGCGTCAGATGTGTATAAGAGACAGGCAGTGCTGCGTACCGGGAGTCAAGACCGGACCGGTCGGGCAGGAGCCGGCCGCTCCCGCTCCCGGTACCATGAAGGCGGCCATCATGGTCACCGCGGCCCAAACTCTAATACCCCAATAGAATTGCGTCCTCATACTCATGCATCGCAATCTACCCGACACTCCCGGTCCTTGCATGGCCTTTTACGGGGGTAAGCCATCGGCCGGTACCGGAGACAGGATGCGCGCTTCGAGCGTCTAAACCGCGTGGGGTGCGTCTTCTCGGTCGAATCGAGTAGCACCTTTCCGCTTTCGGATCGCTCTGTTTATGGGAACCCCATCCAAGGGAGCGCCTCCTATGAATGCGCGGTCTGGACCGGGACCCGGCTCGTGGCGGTGATGCGGCGTGATACCGTCCTGACTTCGGCGGACGGGATCCAGTGGAGCAAACGCTCCACCGGGAGCGATGCCTACCTCAATGCAATCGTCTGGACGGGCACCCGCCTGGTCGCGACCGGGGTCAATCATTTCGTGGTTTCCACGGATGGGGTCAATTGGTCGGAGCCGGTACTTTTCAAATGGTCCAACCTGTACTCGCTCGCTTGGACCGGAAGCTCTCTGGTGGCGACGGGAGAGTTGGGCCGAATCTCGACCTCCCGGAACGGCATCGACTGGGAATGGCATGCCACCGGGACCTCGGGCAAATTGAAGGCGGTGGCCTGGACCGGCAAGCAGTTGGTGGCCGTGGGCAATGGGGGAAACGGGCAAGGTACTCACCTCGCCGGATGGGGCGGTATGGACCGTCCATGCCTCGGGAAGCACCTTACAGGCGGTGACAGTGAAGGACGGCCTATTGGTGGGGGTGGGGAGCGTAACGGTCGAGTTACCCCTTTCAAATCCGGGCAGGGTCAATTCCGCGGGAGAGTACGCGCAAAATGCCCGACCTTCCCGAAAAACTCGAGCCCCTCATGCCCGGACCTCATCGCGATTCCGGAGCCCACCAGTTCCCGGATAGGAGCAGCATGGAAAGCATAGTCAGGGCATCGGCGTAGTAGCTCCCCGGGCGGCCCAGCAGCTTCCATCCTACGGCGAGGTATTCGCCGGCATCCGGGTCAGCCATGCACCCTGCCAGGAACGGCGCGGTGAAGGCGGAAGATGCCTTCGGCGACAGAGGGGTTCCGTCCAGGGCATATCCGGCCTGGATGGCCTCAGGGTTGCCACCGGTGGCTTCGCGAAGCCAGCGGGAGATTTTCAGCAGGGACGCCCGTGCCTCGTTGGATCCCGTATGCGCAAGGTCGGCAGCCAGGCGCAGGGGCACGCGGCAGGCATTCCAGGAATAGGCCCCGTCCTGCGGCCGCTCCAGGAAATCGGCCGGGGCCGGGCGAGGCGGATCCCCCACCACGAAATCGGGCATCAGTCCGGTCAAGGGGGCATGACTACGCGTGATGTCGGCGATGAGCCCATAGGCGGTGGCTCGGACCTGGAGCCAGGTGGGGTCCCCGGTGGCCTGGTGGAAGGCCTGGAAATGCCCGGTCATCCAATCGGAGGAGCGGGTGTTCAGCCCGTTCTTGTCCCAATCCCCCAGCAAGGTGCGATGTCCGGGACCCAGATTGCTCGCCTTGAGACCTGCGCCGATGAGGGTCCGCGCTTTGCCGAGATAATCTATGCCCCCATCGGAGCCCCATTGGTCATGGGCCAGGAGCAGGGCATAGGCGATGTCCATATCGCCGTCGGTGGCGGAATCATGGGCCGCAGGGCCTTCATCTTCGGGAACTACCCAGGACATGAGTTGGCCGTTGCCGCGGCTGCGATGATGGTCGAAGAAGTTGCAGAAGCCGTCGAAGCGCGTCCGGGCTTCCGGATCGTGCCCGGCCATCAAGGCCAGGATGATCATGCCGTAGCCATGGGCTTCGGAGATGGTCTTGTAGGTGCCGCCTTGGTAGTTATCCGGCCGGTCGATATAATATCCGCCCCCCGGGGTGCCGCCCTTGGAGGGCCGGAAATAACGTTCCTGGTAATACCGATAGAAGGCCGTGGTATCCTCGTTCAGGTCCGCCGGGGAAATCCCCGCGGGTTTGCTGCAACCAGAATGGGACAGGGATTGGGGAAAGGGCCGGTTGCAATTCGTCGGGGTCATGCCACTTGGTGGCGGAATGTCCATCCGGGGTTGTCGTAATTCGCCCGTGGGGCGGCCGGTCAATCGCCGAGCAGGAGCGGGAAGGCATGCATGCGTGGGCCTTCCGAGCCTTGGGCCAGGTATAAACCCGGTGAAAAATCGACATCCCCGCCCATACGGAGGGCGGACTTATCCATCGTCAATAAAAGTTTTCCATCCAGGGAGAAGATCCGAAGCGATTCGAATTTTGGGAAAGATGCCGCATCGATCCGCCAGCCTCGGCCCTGCCGAAGCAGGAGCTTGGGCTTGGAAGCCGGGTTCCTGCGGTTGATCGCAACGCCCTTGCCGACCAGGCCGGGGTTGCCGAGCTTATAGATGACGCCGGTATCATAGCCGACCATGTAGATATTGCCTTCGGAGTCGGTTCCGAAGGAGGACATGGCGCAGGGCGCGGTTCCCAACTCCCGGAGTTCCTGGGCCGGTTGTCCCATGGCGAAGAGGCCGAAGAGCTTCCCGCGGATATAGTCGCCGAAAATATAGGCGCCATAGAATGGGGAGGTGGGATCACCGCGGAAAACATAACCGCCGGTGATGGATGATTTGGCCTCGGACACGACGGGGACATGAGCCAGGACGGCGACCGGAGGCGTCAGACCCGCGGTATCGCATGCGGGGATGGGCGAGAGTTCATCGTCCCCATTGAAGCAGGTATTGCCTTCCATGCGGCTCCAGCCGTAGTTCCCGCCATTCCGGATGATATCGACCTCCTCCTGCACCCAGTCGCCCACGTCGGCGAGGATGAGGCGCCCGTCGATCGGATCGAAATTCCACCGCCACGGATTGCGGAGCCCGGTCGCATAGATTTCCTTGCGCACCAGCGGATCGGCATTTTCCGCGAAGGGATTGTCCGCCGGGATTCCGTATTCGAGACCCGTATCTTTCCGGTTAACATCGATGCGGAGCATCTTGCCCGGGAGCAGGTGGAGATCTTGCGACCTCGCATTGAATACGAGCGGGTTGCCGGCATCGCCCAATCCCAGGTAAAGGAACCCGTCGGGCCCGAAATGGATATCGCCTCCGTTATGCACGCCGATCTTGAAGGTCTGGCGCAAAAGGATGCGGGAGGTTCCCGAATCCTTGCGGGAGGTTTGGCCGGCCATCCGTTCTTCCAATATGCTTTCTCCGGGAGCGGAGATGTAATAGACATAGTATTTCCGGTTGGCCTTGAAGTCGGGATGGAAGGCCAGTCCCAGGAGCCCGTCATTGCCGGAGACCAGGGCGGCGGGAATATGCGCGAAAAGGCTCGATGCAAGGCCGCCTCCGGACGATGGCTCCAACCGGAAGATATTCCCGCCGAGCTCGCCCACCATGAAGCTCCCTTTCGCCGTGGGCAGCTCACCGAACCAGACGGGTAATGTGAATTTCACCAGGGACGTATCGTAGAAAGTGCGGCTTAGAACCGTATCCGCAAGCGAGGCTTGGACAGGCAGGGCGGATAGGATGGACAGGCAGGAAAAGGCCAGCAATGGCGATAGGAACAGGGGTCGGGGCAGGTGCATGCGGAAAGGATAACTCAAAAACCATGCCACGAAGTCGCGAAATAGGCCTGGTCCTATTTGGGAAAGAAAGCAGATATCCCGGATGCTCTCCAGGTTCCCGTGGGACGGTCGATCAAATCCGGACCGGCAGCTGGATTCGACCGAAGGCTATTGATTGACCAGTACCCTTGCGGTTACGGTTCCCCCTTCAACCTGGTGGAGCCTGGCGAGGTAAAGGCCGGAAGGCGTTTTAATCAGGCCATTTTTTTCGTGTTCCGCAATACCGTGGGCCGTATGATCCATTCGAAATCGGCTTCCTCTATTACTGACGGGGCTTGGAAAAGCCGTTTGATTAAATCTCTTTGGCCGCGAATCCCACCGTGATTTTATGGGGCAGGCCATCGCCCAAATCGCTCGACAGATTGGAAACCACCAAGGAGGTGGACGTCATCTCCACGATATCCAATTGGATCGGCGTACCGCCCGCTTCCGTTTGGGTCAACACCTTGCCGTCCGGATCCATGGTCCAGGATCCCGAGAGCCTGCTTGGCTCTCCGGTTGCGCATGCCGATGAGCTTTTGATATAGGCGTAAGCCCCGTTGCCCGAATATTTCGTCGAACCCTCTTTTTCACAGGCGTCCACCAGGGCATATAAATCCGTGACCAGGGCCCCCTTGACCCGGATTCCCGGATCCAGAACGGCCGAAACGGGTTTCCAATCCTTCCCCACCAGCAGTTCCGATTTGCTCCCGCCGACATCGGCGGAACCGGCCGGATTGGAAGAAGTGCCGGTACCACAAGCGAAAAAAATAAACACGGACGAAGCGAAGAGGGCCAACCTTGGATTCAAAATGCCACCTTGATTAATGTTTTGACGGAGCCCGAACTTTATGAGCCGGCCTGACATGTGCAGCAATATCGGAAGATCCGATTTATGAAAACCATGATTTCAGGAATTCCAATCAATCTTTATCCTCTCTTAACCTAAGCTTTATCTTCCCTTGACCATTATGTGATTTCCGTATCCATTTCAATCATTAGGATCACTTCTGTTTGTCCTTGATTGGCTTGGTTGAAAAGGTGGACAGATCGGCCGTTATAATGCGTACTCAAAAAAACTTCGTTTCCTGCACCCTGGAGCCCCGACCAACCCTACGCGGCCCGCTGCCTTTTCCCTTGGATTTGCCTATGTTTTACCGCATTCCCGGTGATGCACCTTTAGAGGTCAAAAAGATCCGGCCTCGCCTGTCCTCCCAGCCGAAACCCATACCGGCCTCAACGGTTGGTGGCGGGGTACCGACGCCGGCCGGAATCCGCGATCATGACGAGTCCCGAGTCGCCGCCGGCGACGCCGAACAAGCTCCGCCGCGTTCCGGAAACCCGCAGCGTCCAGCGCAGGCTATCGTCAGCCGTGGCGATTTTGCCATTGTCCCCCAAGGCGACCAGCAGCTTCCCGGTTCATGCCGCCGACGGCCAATAGGTCAGGTTGACTGAGTCGCTTGGGGACCAGAGCAGGCCATCCTGCGAATGGATCACTTCGCCCTGGTATCCGACAGCCACGGCCTGGGTTCCGGTCCATAACACGTTCTCGAACGAGCCCTTGGTTACGGGGCTGCGCAGAGTCCAATCGCGGCCATTGGGCGAGGTCAGCACGATGCCGCCCGAACCCATGGCGACGTACAGCGAGCCGATTTTGGCGAGGGTCATGATGGTTTCCGTAGTGTGCGATGCGACCTGGGTCCAAACCTTGCCGTCCGGAGACGTGACCAG
>DAINDC010000237.1:5438-8428 GCA_036732085.1 Fibrobacterota bacterium
CGTAAAGCGATTCGGCCCATAAAATGGGCAACAGGTACCCCCTGGCCGGCGTTGGGTGGGCGGTCCACCCCGAAGCCGCACGCCGCGGCGAATTCAGCGATGGCTTCCACCACCACGGGTCCGATGGCGATATTGGGCGCGAGGATGTTTTGCAAGGCCATGGACGAACCTCCGGGAACCGATTGCCGTTTCGAAAAATAGTTAATTGCCCCATCCGATATGGTTTGGGAAACCCCAGGGTATTCTCCCGGTTACCCCCCCTGGCTATATCGGCCACGATTTTGGAAAGGTTCTCGTACGGCAGGTTTCGCATGGGAGGTGGCGCGGGTTACTCTTTCCTAAGGCCGAGGTAGCGGCGGGAAATCCTGTGCCGGAAATGGCATCCGCCGAGGGGTGTGGGGTGCCTGGGGCGAAGGGGAGTGCGATTTTGCGGATGGGAATTCGGTTGCAGGCTTTGGAAAATGGGGAGGGGAGGCTCGAATCGAGCGAATTGGGGAGTTGGATTCGGGCTAGGGGCATGAGTTATGGAGGGGCTAGGGGTTTTGATTTACCTATGCTCAAATCCGCCAACCTCCCTGTATGATAGATTCGCAAAGTCCCAAAAAGGGGCATCGTACCTATGAAAAAGCGGCTCACTGCATTCTACAATCCTTTTTCCCTCCGCTCTATAAAAGCGGCGTGGTTCAATGTTTTCAATCTGGACTATGAACTGACCCAGAGTCTCATGCGGATTTTTGGCGTCCTAGGCACCGTCGGATATGTGGTTTTCCATTTTTCGGAAAAGAAGTTGGGCTATCACGACTGGTTGCCGCTGCGATTCGTGGTTGTGGCCGCCAGTATACTCATCACCTTATGGCCGCGTGGTAAGCGGTATCATCTCTCCCGGTTAATCTACTGGGAGGCGGCCGTCTCCCTGCTTTTGCCCATTACCCAAATTTTCCTGTTCCTTTTAAATCCTTCTGATTCCTACTGGGAATCATCAAATCTACTATGGGCATTCTTCCTGGGTTTTGCCACCAAAGGTTTTTGGATGCCACTTCACCTGATCCTCGGTCAGTACGCAGGATATTGGCTCGTGAACGTGGTCCATGGACCAGTCCCTGCCGAAAAGGTGCATTTGCTGTTCAACCAGCAAGTCGTCATTTGGTTTACCGCCTGGTCTTGCCTGGGCATCAAAATCGCCATGGAGATTTTCCACCGCCGCGGTATGGCCTTGGCCGGTGCGAATGCCCGTGCCCAGGAGGCCGAATCCCGTGAGATCGAAATCAAGGCCGCTTATATCGAACTCAAGCGGCGTGAAGAGGTGATCAAGCGTTTCATCCGACCATCCCTCTTCGATGAATTGCGGATGGGACGCAACCCCACCGAGTTCAAACCTGTGCAACAGGAGATGTCCGTGATGTTCTGCGATATCCGCGACTTCACCCGCTTGACCGAGGAGTTGTCGCCGGAGGCCAGGCAGGACTTCCTGAACCGGTATTTCTCGATGATGACCGGCCCCATCCTCAAGCATGGGGGGGAGGTCGACAAGATCATGGGGGACTGTGTCATGGGCTTGTTCCCGGACGGGCGGAGCGCCGTGCATGCCGCCTTGGATATGCGCCTGCATCTGCAGGACTTCAATCAAAAGATGTTCGCGCAGGGACGTCCCATGATCCGGAACGGCATCGGCATCGCCAAAGGTGAAGTGATGCTCGGAAATTTCGGGTCCTTTGAAAAGCTGGACCGCACCGTCATCGGCGAAGCGGTCAATATCGCCTCCCGCCTGGAGTCCAAAACCAAGCTTTACAACCTGGAGGTGGTGGTCACGGAGAACGTCATCCAGGATCTTGGCCTGGCCGATGAGCACTATCGTTGGATCGATCTGGTCAAGGTGAAAGGTTCGAGTCGTCATTTGAAACTTTATGAAATCTACGGTCACCAGCCCGCGGAAGTCCGGGAATACAAAGACGCTACGCGTGACTTGCTCGAAAAAGCGCTCACCATTTATTTCCATAAAAGTTTCCGGGATGCTTCCCGATTGTTCCAAGCCATGTTGGAAAAGGTTCCGCCGCATCGCCATATGCCGAACGATCTGATGGACAATATCCTGAAGTATTACCTTGCTCATTGCGATGCTTGGATCGGCGCTTCCGGGTCTTGGGATAGGATCGAGAAATGGGAAGGCGTCCATATCTTCTATGAGAAGTAAAGCCTCTTCCCCTGAAAACCGGTAAAATTATTGTGTTTGGGATACCTCTTCAGTGCGAGGTTTTCCAATCGAACCCCTTGTATCTTAAAGCCTTGCTCCATCTGATTTTACCGGTTTCAACCAAATGAAAAACGACAAATAAAAACAAGTCAAATAACCGTAAGGTTTGTTTTTCGACTTTAATTTTGCTTGTGACACCCTACTTGGAAAATTAGCTCACCCGGAAAGTGGATGATTCCACCAGGAGAAGTCATGCCCCCTAAATCAGCCGTCCCCGCGCCCTCGGTCGGCGCAATGAATCATGGCGCCAATGGGACTAATGGCAGCGGTACTAATGGCCATTCCGGTCTGGATAAGAAAAAGCTCTATGCGGCTTTGCTCGCCTTCAAGCAGGGCGATTTCAATACGCGCATCGACGAGGATTGGTCCGGTATGGATGGAAAAATCGCATCCGTATTCAATGATGTGGTCGATCTGAATCGGAGGCTTTCCAAGGAGTTGGAAAAAGTCAGCCGCGCGGTGGGCAAGGAAGGAAAAATCCTCCAGCGTGCGAATATCGGCGTGGTGGAAGGGGAATGGTCGAAGTCGGTGGAATCCCTGAACGGGCTCATCGACGATCTGGTCTGGCCCACTACGGATATGTCGCGCGTGATCGGCGCCGTGTCCAGCGGCGATCTGTCGCAGACGGTGAGCCTGGAAGTGGATGGGCGTCCGCTCAAGGGCGAGTTCCTGCGCTCCGCCAAGACGGTGAATACCATGGTGAGCCGGCTCAGTTCTTTCGCATCGGAAGCGACGCGCG
>DAINDC010000238.1:0-3840 GCA_036732085.1 Fibrobacterota bacterium
GGGGAAACCTCTGCGTTACCGTAACCGCGTGCAGATCCACAGGGACGCCGCCGGCCGTGCCGGATTCCTGGCCAAGGCCAGCCATGACATCGTGCCCGTAAAATCGTGTCCGGTCGCCCATCCCGCCCTGGACGCATTACTCCGGGCCGAAATCCCTCCCTCCGCAACCTCTCCTATATCCGGCCGCGCCGGGCGCCGCCCGGATCGCGAGGATCAACCAGGCGGGCAAGCGCGGGAACAACGCTTCGCCGCCTGGGCCCATTCGCGGACTTCTGCGCGGACGCCTGCGCGAACGCATTTGCGGACCACCTTGGCCGGAGCGGACGATTTCCTGGTCAGCGGCGGCGCGGGTCCCGGGGAGCCGGGCTTTTTCGCATCGGGTTTTTCGGAACCGGGGTTTGCCGTGGAACTGCTCGGCCGCGAGGTGCATTTCGATCTCCGCTGCTTCTTCCAGAGCAATTTGGAAATGCTCGCCAAGCTGCTGCCCTTTGCCCTGGACGGCCTCGCGGGCCAGGAGGCCATGGACCTCTACTGCGGTGTCGGCCTCTTCGGCGCCTTCCTCCAGGATCGTTTCGCGCGCGTGGTGGCTGTCGAGGAGAATCCCATCGCCCTCGCCTATGCCCGCCGGAACATCGGACCCGGACGGACCGAGTCCGGGCGGACCGAGTCCGGGCGGACCGAGTCCGGGCGGACCGAGTCCGGGCATGTTTTCCTGGAAGGGAAGCTGGAGGATCTGATCGCGGCCGGCCGATCGGAACTGATGCAGGCGCGTCCCGAGGTCATCCTGGTGGATCCGCCCAGGCCGGGATTGGACGCCGGCGTACGCGCCTATCTGGCCGATAAGAAACCGCCCCGGCTCATCTATGTCTCCTGCAATCCCGTGACCTTGGCCCGGGACCTCAAAACCTTGCTGGCCGAAGGCTTCGTTCTGGAGGATCTGCGCCTCTTCGATTTCTATCCGCAGACCGCCCATGTGGAAGCAGTGGCCAAACTCAAAAAAGCATAATATCATGTGCAGGATCATCGGCGGGCCGCGGCGATGCAGGCGGAGGGATTTTTTTAGTTTTTTAAGGCCCTTTCACCGGCCCATCGTCCGTTCACCGGGTCCGTAAAGGAAACAGCATGATCATATCGGCCTTATTCTGGATTATCCTCGGTGTCATCGTTCTGGTGGTAGCCACGGCCTTTTCCGTCTTCCTCCGCAGGCAGGGACGGGACGGGGACCGGCAGGCCCAGGACGATTCCTCCCCCATCTATGCCAGCGGCGTGTATTCCCTCATCCGGAGGTCGCCGCGCAAGGAATTGCAGGAACGGGAGCCTCCTTCCGAGGAAGCGCATGCGGTCTTATCGTCTCCTCAGGCTTCGGCCATCACCAATGGCTCGGTCCAACAGTACCTGGACGAGTGGCGTAGGGTGGCGAATATTAGTATTAATAACATCGAAAAAGGCGATAAGGAAGGAATCCAGACCTACAAGTACCAGGTGCCCTCGAAATGCCAGCGCACATGCGCCATGTTCGGTGGGGATGCTTATGTCACCCGTGAGCAACTCCACAATCATGTGCAATTGATCCCGCCCTTCCACCTGGGATGCGGGGTCCAGCTGGTGACCAAGGAAGCCTGGAATGCCGGCAGCGAGAATGCCGCTTGGACTCCGATTCTGCCCATGAACGGCAAATACCTTACCCCGGATTGGAGAAGCGTTGTCAAGCTTTAAACGTTCCCGTACCTTCCTCTCTTCACCGATCCTCGCGCTCTCCCTCCTCCTTCCCGCCCTGGGCGCCTTCGAGGCCCGGGCGCAAGGCGGCTCGGCCGTCATCACCTTGGTCATGCCCGTGGGCGCGCGCCAGCTGGGCATGGGTGAAACCGCCATCGCCATTTCCGACGATGTCTTCGGGACCTTCTGGAATCCCGCCGGCATGGCCTTCGGCCCGCTTTCCAACGAATGGGAGTTGGTCCTGCCCAAGGCCTATCGCAAGAACGGCATCGACTATACGCGGGAATTCACGGCCATCGCCACCAAGCCCCGCTCCGGCTTCCTCCTCAAGTCCACGGTCTGGGCCGGCGCCAAGGACGGCCTGCTCCTGTTCAACGGCAAGTACTGGCGCGACTATTACGAATACGTGCTCGAGCAGGGCGATCAAATCGACAAGATCGTCCGGCGCTATGCCGGCACCGGCGACAACCTGGACAGCCTGGTCAAGCGGGTAAAGGCCTACAACCATGTCTCCTCCAAGCAGGACGAAGAGGATCTGATCAGCCTCAAGCTCCCGTACAACCTCCTCTTCCCGAACGAGACCGTCACGGCGCTTTCCTTGGACGGCACCGACCGGCTCTGGGTTGGGACCACGGGTGGCCTCTACCGCTTCGACGGCGCGGGCTGGAAGGCTTTCGACAAGGAAGCCGGATTCACCTTCATGCCTCCCGACTCGGCCATTGCCGCCGCCAAGCCGGCCGTGGAGGCCGCGAAGGCCGCCGCGGATGCCGCCAAAGCCGCCTCCGCCAAAGCCGACTCCTCCGCCGCCGCCGCGAAAACCGCCGCTGCCAAGGCCGACTCCGGCGAAGCGGCCGCGAAAGCCGCCACCGTAGCATCCAAGGTACCCATCGCGCGCGCCGATTCGCTGAAACGCGATTCCGCCGTCGCCGCCCTGAGAACCGCGGCCGTAGCCGCGAAAGCCGCCGCGGAAACCGCCAAGGTCAGCGCCGAAATCGCGAAGGATGCTGCGGACGCGGCGGATTCGACGGCGGAAGCCGAAAAAACCAAGTCAGCCACAGCCGAATCCTATCGCAAGCTCTCCATCACCGCCTTGGCGGTCAAAGGAAGCAGCATTTGGATCGGAACCGACGACGGCCTTTATGAATACAAGAAGAACCTGGTCACGCGCCGCGGCCAGAACCTCCTGCCCACCCAGACCATCACCAGCCTGGCCACCAACGACAACCAGGACGAACTCTACGTGGCGCTCAAGAACGCCGGCATCGCGCGCTATACCCCGGCCAAGTCCTCGACAGGCGTCGCCAAGTGGAAGCTCTACACCACCACGGACGGCCTCCTGGACTCCGCCGTGACCAAGGTCCTCCTGGACAAGTACGGCCATGTCTGGGCCGCGCATGCGGGCGGCATCTCGCACTTCTCCTTGCGGGCCTGGGAAAAGATCCACTTCAAGAAGCAGGAAGTCCGCTCTCTGGCGCTGGACGAGGACGGGCATATCTGGATCGGCACCTCGGAAGGAGCCTGGAAGTACACGCCCAACTACACCAATGCCAAGGGACGCTTGGCGGCGAAGAAGGCCGTCGGCGACGAGAATGCCAAGCAGGACATCCGCGCGGACTGGGTCCACTTCCATACCGGCAATGGGCTCACCGACAAGAACGTGA
Organism: Fibrobacterota bacterium; assembly: GCA_036732085.1. Taxonomy (GTDB): domain Bacteria; phylum Fibrobacterota; class Fibrobacteria; order UBA11236; family UBA11236; genus Chersky-265. The sequence goes on from DAINDC010000238.1 coordinate 3,378, forward strand.
TGGAGGTGAAGGCGCAGGGCCCGGATATCTGGTTCGTCACCGATGCCGGCATCGAGCGTTACAATAGCGCCAAGTCCCAGGTGGGCTTCTTCTATGAAAGCCTATTGCCGGTCCTGAACCTGCCGGATCTCTACCATGCCTTCATGGGCGCGACCTTCCCGGTGGAGGAATGGGGCACGGTAGGCGGCTTCATCAATTACGTCTCCTTCGGGCAGAACCAGCAGACCAATTCGGAAGGGCAGGACATCGGATCGTTCAAGTCCTATGAGCTCGTCGGCTCCTTGAGCTACGGCACCCGGCTCTCCAAGAACCTGGGCCTGGGCGTCAATACCAAATTCATCTACTCCGCGCTCGCGCGCGGCATCACCTCCAGCGGCGAGAAGACCGATGGCGTGGCGGTCAGCTATGCCGTGGACGGGGGCCTCCTCTACAAGACGCCCTTCCTCAAGGGCCTGAGCCTGGC
>DAINDC010000238.1:3850-8417 GCA_036732085.1 Fibrobacterota bacterium
GGCCATCGTGATGCAGAACATCGGGCCTGCCGTATTCTACGTCGATCAGGCGCAAGCGGATCCCATCCCCTTCACATGGAAGGTGGGCATGGCCTATGAGGTGGTGCATACGCCCAACCATAAGCTCACCATCGCCGCCGACGCCAACCGCGAGGCCGTCTACCGCGAAGGCAACGAGGCGTCCCCGGTCTATATCGGCGCATGGAAGGCTCTGGTCTATCCCTTCGACGACAAGAACCATTCCGCCATCGACACCTGGGGCGAAAACCTCAAGCAGAGCGTATTCAATACCGGCATGGAATACGTCTACGCCAACGTGGCGGCGTTCCGCAGCGGTTACCTGTACGACCAGAGCGGCAAGCGCTACGAGCTCGACCTGGGCCTGGGATTCATGATCTCGGACATCCTGCAAGTGGACGGGACCTTCATCAAATCCTTCGACAGCGGCATCCGGAACAACCAGAAACGCTTCAGCATGCTGCTGCGCTTCTAACCGCGCGGAGGGGCTTCGTGAGCGGCCAGGTAAAAGCGGAGGTATTCGAAAGCCCGATAGGGACTTACTGGTTCGAGGAAAGCGGAATCCTCGTCTCGCAATCGAAAAACGTCCGCCGCACTCTCGAGAACATGCGGGAAAACATTTCCCTCCTCAAGCGGATCACCGGCGGCAAGCCCGCCTGCCTGATCGTGCACCTGACCTATTCGCCCAAGCCCGACAAGCCGACCCTCGATTATGTCGCCAGCGAAATGCCCAAGGTCTACAAGGCGATGGCCATGGTTTCCAAATCCGGCCTCGCGAAATTGATCCTGTTCTTCCTGTTCAAACTGAAGCCGCCGCCCATTCCCATGAAAACCTATTCCAACGAGAAGGACGCGAAGGAGTGGATCAGGCGTTACCTGTAGTTTGGAGCGTCGTCATTTCCGCCGGTTCCCGCGGCAGCCGAATCCGCGCCACCATCTCCCCGGAATCGACCTTACCATCTTTATTGGTATCGAGCTCGGATAGGAGCTGGGAAGCGTCCTTCCCCGTGCGCTTGGCCATTCCGGCCAATTCGCTCGCGTCCAAGCCTCCGTCCCCGTTCTTATCCATCTTGGCGAATCTGCAGCGGTGTTTAGGCGGAGTGATTGCGCCTGAACTTCCGCTCTGAATGCTGCTTACCACTTTTTCTCCTTTCGCGCGGGCTTTCGGCCCGGCCGGGGATATGCTCCCCGCCTAATGGATATCGGATTTTAATGGGTTTCCTGGAATTTCTTAAGCAGGGTTTCGAATGAACATGATCCTTGTCTGTTCCAATCTCCAAAAATGTAATCTCATACCTTTTCGTGATTTCCAAACATATTTTCCGAAGCTCTTGGTCAACTTCCTCTGAAAATACCACTCTGCGATACTTCGCCGGACAGACAAGGTGATACAAGAGTACCGAAACATTGTGCTTTTTATGGACATAGGTGCTCATCCGTCCAGTTTAGGAAAATTGCAAGCCGCAGCAAGCTGCGGGGAATTGACCCAAGTGATTAATCCGCGGCCATTTTCAGCGGCTGGATGGACAAGCGCAAAAGCGGATAGGAGACTTTAAGTTTGGGCCTGACTTGGGGTGGAAGATGGGCGAAGTAGGGTCCGTGAATCGGGCGGGAGGCATCGATCGCCCTTCGGCCCGGAGCCCGCAGCGACTGTCACGGAAGGGTAACACCTGCGTAAAATCGGAAAAGATTGGACGGCTAAGGGAAACAAGCTCGGTATTTAATTGTCTAACTGGCGATGCACCGGACCGGGATCGGAACCGGTCCAGGCCGGTAACACAATGGAGTCCCCATGCTGAAGAAATCGACGCTCTCCCTGATCTGGATTCTGGCCACGGCGCTGGCCCTGGCCAGCGACTTTTTTTTCGGGAGCATCATCCCCTTCCAAGCCCTGCTGCTGACGCCCGTGGTCCTAGCCACGCGCATCTCCGGCAGATTTTGGGGGCTCGTCCTGGCGCTCGTGCTGCCCATCGCCCATGGCGCCATCCTATTCCACAACCAGGCGCTGCCGTTCACGCCCATCCATCTCATGCTCGCCCTGATCGCGCATTTCCTCACCTTGGCCCTGATCGTGGAATTGATCCACCGTCTCCTGGCCCAGAACAAGATCATGAGGCTGCGGTGGGATCGCATCCTGGAAAGCCTCCCGGTGGGCGTCTGGGTCAGCGATAGGGACGGCCGCATCATCAACGGCAATCGCGTGAACCGGGAGATCTGGGAGTGGGGCGCTTCCGATGCCGAACAGGGATACGCGCAAGGCCAGGGCCTGCTACGGGCCTGGGATATCCGCACCGGGGAAAGGATCGGCAGAGACACCTGCCCGCTCACCTTGGCATGGCGCGACGGCATATCCACCTTCCATAAGGAGATGAGGATCGAATCCTGCGAAGGGAGGATGAAGGTCCTGTCGGCCTCGGGCGCGCCCATCCTCGACGAGAGCGGCCGGATCCTGGGCGGCCTTTTGATCAGCCGCGATATCACGGCGAATAAGCGGTTGGAAACGGAAAAGGAGCGGCTGATCGAATCGCTGCAGGAGGCCGCGAAGAACATCCGCATCCTGCGCGGCATGCTTCCCATCTGCGCCAATTGCAAAAGCATCCGCGACGACAAGGGATATTGGAAGCGGATCGAGGACTATATCCAAAAGCATTCCGAGGTGGAGTTCTCGCACGGAGTCTGCCCGGATTGCATCGAGAAGTTGTATCCTGAATACGTCAACCGGGTCGCCCACCATTCCTGATCGGGCTTCACCGGATCTTCAATCGCCGATATCGATCATGAACTCAATCGGCCACTCGGAAACGGCTTTCATGGAGCGGATGCGAAATCCCCTCCCCGTCGATCGCCTCCAAGAGTATTCGGGTAGCATTCACGTGCAAGGTCTTGGGAAGGTTGGCGATTTCCTTTTCCATTTCGGGAACCGTCTGGCCCGCATCCACAGCATAGCGGCCGATGGGAATATGGGGCGTGAATCCAGGGCTGGGCGGCGCTCCGCATTTCTTGGACAGCTTCTGATGCGCCTCGAAGAGCCATTTCTGTTGGGACTTGACGGGCAGGATAATCAGGCCCGAAGCGAAGGCCGCGGGTCCGGCCTTCATGTCGAACGATAACCGATTCTTGCAGATCAGTGCCATCCATTCCGAAATTTTTTCGTTCCCGACCCGGCTTTGAAAGAGGGAAACGATGGCGATATGCGCCGGAATGTTTTGGGAGAGCGGATCGAAGCGGCTGCGGAATTCCGCAATGACCCCGCTGGTGTCTTCGACCGGAAGCAGGATGCGGCGATGCATTCGAGCCCAATCCATTTCACCGGGCATATTTTTCCAACCGTTTCCCTGAATAATGGAATTGAAGAACCAGCGCCCTAAACCCGCAGCTCTTCCTGATCCAAGGTTTTCCAATCCGACTTCTTCGCGAGCACGGGCTCGACTTCCCAGGTCAGGAACTCCTCCGTGATCTCGGCGGATCTCCCCGTGAACCGGGCCGGATCGAGCACCTCGCCCAGGGCCTTGGCATCCATGCCGAAGGCGGGATCGCGCGCGATGCGTTCCATCAGATCGTTGTCGAGACCTTCCTGCTTCACCTGCTTGGCAGCGTCGAGCGAATGTTTGCGGATGGATTCATGCAAGTCCTGGCGATTGCCGCCCGCCTTCACGCCGGCCATGAGGATATTCTCCGTGGCCATGAAGGGCAGTTCGGCCTGCACGTGGCGGGCGATGATCTTGGGATAGACGACGAGTCCCTTGGTCACGTTCTCGGCCAGGATGAGCATGGCGTCGATGGCGAGGAAGGCCTGCGGCACGGCCAGGCGCTTGTTGGCGGAATCGTCCAAGGTGCGTTCGAACCATTGCGTGGAAGCGGTGAAGGCGGTACTGGAAACCTGGGACTGCACGAAGCGCGCCAAGGATCCGATGCGCTCGGCGCGCATCGGATTGCGCTTATAGGCCATGGCGGAGGATCCGATCTGATCGGCCTCGAAAGGTTCCTCGATTTCCTTGAGGCTTTGCAAGAGGCGCAGGTCGGTGCTGAACTTGGAAAGCGACTGCGAAATATTGGAGAGCACGGAGACGACGCGGGAATCGAGCTTGCGGGTATAGGTCTGCCCGGAAACGCCCAGGCTGCGCGCGAAGCCGGCCTTCTTCGTGACCTTCTCATCGAGGGCTTTCACCTTGGCATGATCGCCGTCGAAGAGTTCCAGGAAGCTGGCCTGGGTGCCGGTGGTGCCTTTCACGCCCAGGAAGGGCAGGTTGTCGGCGACGAAATCGAGTTCCTCGAGATCGAGCAGCAGGTCCTGGATCCAGAGGCAGGCGCGCTTGCCCACCGTGGTGAGCTGGGCGGGCTGGAAATGCGTGAAGCCCAAGGTGGGCATGTCCTTGTACTCGCGCGCGAAGGCGGACAGGGAGGCGATGACGCGGAGGATGCGGCGGCGCGTGAGATCCAGGGCGGTGCGCATCTGGATGAGGTCGGTATTGTCGGTGACATAGGCGGAAGTGGCGCCCAGGTGGATGATGCCGGCGGCCTTGGGACATTGCAGACCATAGGCATGCAC
>DAINDC010000239.1:0-1422 GCA_036732085.1 Fibrobacterota bacterium
AGTCCTTGCTCTTGATGGCCAGGGCGCACAGGAAGTGCAAGGTGTACATGCTTTTGGACGTCACCTTCATAGAAGCCAATATAACATATAAAACTGATAGGGACAATATGGATAAGGTGTTTGCCCAGGTCTTAATCGAGAGGTTAAATTGTTCCATGCCCCAAAATGACGAAGAACATCATAAACCGGCTTACCCCGGCCACCGTCCATAAGATCGCCGCCGGCGAGGTCATCGAACGTCCGGCCAATGCGGTCAAGGAATTGGTGGAGAACGCCCTGGACGCCGGCGCCACCAAGGTCGTCATCGCGATCGAGGACGGCGGCCTGGAGCTCATCAAGGTGAGCGACAACGGTGGCGGCATGACCCGGGAGGACGCCTTGGTCGCCTGGCAACCGCATACGACCAGCAAGATCCGCGACGCCGAAGACCTGTCCCATATCGCCACCTACGGTTTCCGGGGAGAAGCCCTGTGCAGCATGGCCGCGGTGGCCGAAGTCACCATCGAGACCCGGCATGCCTCGGAAGCGACCGGCACGGCGGTGGAAGTCTCCGATTCCCGCGAGATCGCGGTCCGCGAGATCCCCCGTAACCCCGGCACTACCGTAACCGTCAAGAACCTGTTCCTCCACAGCCCGGCCCGCCGCAAGTTCATGGGCACCTCCAAGTCCGAGACCACGCGCATCGTCAACATGGCCAGCCGCGTGGCCCTGGCGCATCCCGGCACCGGATTCAAAATCGTCGACCGCGGGCGGGACGTGCTGTCCTTCGCCGAAGGCACGCTCAAGCACCGGGTGGGCGAGATCCTGGGCTTCAATATCACCAACGATCTGGTCCCGGTGGAATGGTCCGACGGCACCATCCACGTGGAAGGGTATGTCTGCACGCCCCAACAGGCGCGCCTGCGATCCACGCATCAGTACTTCTACATCAACCGCCGCAGCATCCAGAGCGGCCTCATCTCCCGCTCGCTGTCGCAAAGCTATGACGTTCTGCCTCCGGGCCGCTTTCCCCTTGGCCGTTCTCTTCCTGACCATGCCCACGGAGGAAGTGGACGTCAACGTGCATCCGACCAAGAAGGAAGTCCGCTTCCTGAATGAGAGCCAGATCTATTGGTCCATCAGCCAGGCGGTCAAGTCCGCGTTGCGCAAGGTGGTGGAGACGCCGACCCTGGATCTGGAAACCGAGCCAGCGCCTTCCTTCGCCGACTCCGCTTCCGGTACCTCCGCTTCCGGTATACCGTCCGCCCCGTCCGCCAGTTCCCCGGCTGGCCATGCCGAAAGCTATTCCCAGCGCGATCCGGAACTGCCGCCGCCCTTCATCTATTCGGAGCCGGATGCAACCGCACTCGATCTCGCCGAAGTTCCGGACCGCCCTTCCGACCGGACCGTCCCCCGCGAAGAGATCGAAGCGCGGGCCAATAA
>DAINDC010000239.1:1432-8394 GCA_036732085.1 Fibrobacterota bacterium
ACGCGATGCCCCGCCCTCCACGCGATTTTTCCCTGAGACCCAGCTGGGTCCCGTGGGTGCGGCCGCGGCCGCTTCCGCCAAGCCGCGCGCGCCGGAAATCCCCTACCTGCAACTGCATAGCGGCTTCATCCTCTTCGGCGTGGAAAGCGGCCTCATGATGGTGAACCAGCAGGCCGCCCATGAGCGCATCCTCTATGAGAAGGCCTTGGAGGAATTGCGGCAACCGGCGCGTTTCTCGTCCCAGCAATTGCTTTTCCCCGAAGTCCTGGAACTGCCCCCCGGCGACAGCATGTTCCTGGAAGAACACCTGGACAGGCTGCAAGCCCTGGGTTTCGACCTCGAAACCTTCGGCGGCAATACCTTCCAGCTCCGCGGCCTGCCCATGGAAGTCAAGCCCGATCAGGCCCGCCACGTCATCTACGAAATGGTCCAAGGCCTCATGCGCCCCGAACGCGGCGCGATCGGTTCCAAAGGCGAGGACTTCCAACAAAGGCTGGCCAAGGTCTATGCCAGGGTAACTTCCGTGAAACTGGGGGAACCCATGGATTACCCCCAAGTCTCCGCCCTCATCGACAGCCTTTTCGCCACCCAGAATCCCTATGTCTCGCCCTCCGGCGCCCCCATAGTGGTCCGCCTCTCCATGGAAGAAATCCACCGTAAGTTCGGGCTCAAACCCTGAAATCAGCGCCGTAACGCGCAAGGTACCCTGAATCCTAACCTTCGAACCCAACCACTCGAAGCAAGCGCTCCATCCTCTCCCTTTTTTTCTTCGCTGACCCCCGCCGCGCGCATTCCACCGAATCGACCGCACAGTCGACGCGGCCCCAACGACCCCTGGAACCGCCCCACCTCCCAGACCAACCGCATTTCCTCCCTGTAGACGTCGCAGCCCCGCCGCAGCCAAATGTGGGCTTGCCCCTGGATCCGGGCCGGTCAAGAGACCGCAGCCGTCCGAGGCCCCGGATCCAGGGGCAAGCCCCCTTGTGTTTCCTGCGTTAAAGTTCGACAATGAAAGCACCGATATCGGAAAGGATGCAAACCGTCTTGAAAACCCTGCTTGCCTGCGCCCTTGCACTCGGCTTCCTGATCATCGACGCCCATTCCAAGCCTTCCATCGCCTTTCTCGGCCTGAGCCGCGAATCCGATCCCAATATCAGCGAGACTCTCGCGCGCCGGATCCAATTCGAACTATCGGCCGATACCGGCCTGTTCGTCTTTTCCAAGGAAGAAGTGGCCATGCTTTTCGCAAAAGGGATCCTGAACGAACCGGAGGCCGGCCCGCTGGACATGCCCCGTCTTTCCAAAGGCCTGGGCGCCCAATACTATGCTTTCGGCAAACTCCAGGCCATCACCAACAGCGGCAAGCGCACCTGGTGGAAGCCGTGGACCGTGAATGTGAAATGGAGCCAAGGCCTGCGCCTGCGCGTCCTGGACGCGTCCACCGGTATGGCCGCTTTTGATGGCGTCGTCTCGGGAGAATATGCGGAAAAGGATTTTCTCACCGGACCCGAACCTTGGGAGAAGATGGAGCCCTTGGCGCGCGACCATTATCTCCAAATCCTGGTCGCCAATCTCTCCGTCGAATCCGCCAAGGCCGTGGCCAAGGCGGTGAAGGAAAAATCGAACCCGGCCCCCGCGGCCGCTGCTCCGGAAGGGGCTGCCGCAGCTCCTCCCACTCCATGAACCGTCGCGACTCCCGCTCAAGGATCAAATAAAAAAAAGGCCGGTCCCGAAGTGGGCCGGCCTTTTTTTCAAATCCGATTATTTGCTTAGTCCTCTTTCCAGACCAGAATGCTCCCGCAGCTTTCGCAGGTGAGCAAGGCGTTCTTCTTGCTGATCTCGATGATGCGCTGCGGCGTCTGGGTGCGGTTGCAGACCAGGCAGGCCTTTTGGTTCCGGTTGATGGCCGCGATGACATTCGGGGTGCCGCGACGTTTGACCACTCGGTCGTAAACGGACAAAACCTTCTTGTTGATCTTCTCGCGCGGCGCGTCGGCCTTGGACATTTCCGAGGCGATGCGATCTTCGATGCCGCCTAACTCGTCGACCAGCTTGTTCAACTCCGGCTCATTGGCTTCCAGCACGGTCTTGTATGCCGCTTCGACCTCTTCCTTTTCCTTGAGGAGGTTCTCGAGCATCTGCTGATGGTGGATCACATTGGCCTGGGCGCTGTCGATATTGCGCTTATGGGTCGCGATTTCCAGATGCACGGCGTCGTACTCGCGGTTGGTGCTGATGGCATCGAGCCGGCGGTTGCTCTCGGTCAGGGAAGTCTGTTCCTGGACGGAAATGTCCTGGTTTTCGGTGATCTTCGAGCGCGTCTCCGCGATGGCCTGATTGGTGCCTTCGAGCTTGGTCTTCTCCCGTTCGATCTCATCCTTGAGGGTCTGGATTCGGAGGGGGAGATCCTTCTTGGTGAGCTTGAGCTCGTACACCTTCTTATCGACCATCGAAAGGTCTAAAAGGTATTGTAAATCCTCTTGCATCCTGAATACCTGACTTTAGGGTTAGAATAGCAAACTAGAAAAAAACCCACGATCAGACTCGTTCGCAGGCTTCCCAACCGTGGCAGGACCGATCCATCGATGCATCCCTTTGGGAAAAGGGTTCGATCCAGGAAGGGCCCGAATTCGAAAAAAAGATAAGTTACCGCGAAGAATGCGGCAAGACGATGGCAATTCGGAATCGGCACATAAAAAAAGGAAACGACGCACTAAAAAAGTTGGCCGACCTAAGTCGGCGAACGACGGTTGAACATGGAGCCGGCGCGCTCCCAACCCAAGGTCAATCCGGTCTCCACCAACTCCTTGGATCGCGACAGGACCGTCTCCAGGACCTTGACTTCCTCGGCCCCGTATTTCCGCAGCACGAAGTCCGCGCGATCCTGCCCGGGAGGCAGGGGTCCCACGCCGATGCGCACGCGCGTGAAATCATCGCCGCAATGTTGCATCAGATCGCGTAGCCCATTATGGCCGCCATGGCTTCCCTGGGTGCGGATGCGCACCGCGCCGATGTCGAGGTAGATATCGTCGACGACCACGATGAGATTCTTGGGCGAAACCTTGTAGAAGGTGAGGAGCGCCTGCGCCGCTTCGCCGCTGAGATTCATGAAGGTCTGGGGTTTGGCGACCAGAAGCGGAATGCCGCCCAGGCTGATGCGACGCGTGAGGCTCTTGGCCTCGGTCTTCCAGGCCCCGACTTTGTCGGACCCGGATTGGACCGAGGCTTCAAGTAATCTGTCCGCCATGGCAAAGCCGATATTATGGCGGGTGAGATCGTATTTAGGGCCCGGATTACCCAGGCCCAGCAAAATGTGCACGACTTAAAGGTTGGCCAAGAATTACTTCTTGTCCTTACCGCCCTTATCCTTGGCGTCCTTATCGGCGGCTGCCGGGGCCTTGCCGTCCTTGCCGGCCGCTGCGGGGGCTGCCGCTGCTGCGGGCTTGGCCACTTCCACCACTTCCTCTTCCGCCTTGCCGGTGGTGACGCCGTAGAGGGCGGTCTTGGGAGGCGTGACGAAGGTGCCCTTGTCGAACTTGAGATCGCGGACATAGACGATGGTGCCGGAGTTGAGGTCGGAGATGTCGAAGTTGAACTTCTCGGGAATGTCCTGCACCTTGGCGCGGAGCTTCACGAATTTCTTCATCACCGAGAACACGCCGCCCTGGGTCTTGACGCCGTAGGGGATGCCGTAGGTGGTAACGGGCACGTTAACGATGACGGGACGCTCGTTGTTGACGCGGAGGAAATCGATGTGGAGAAAGAGGTCCCGACGGATGGGGTCGCGCTCGATCACCTTGAGCATCACCTGCTGGCTGGTGCCTTCAATGTTCAGGTCGATGACATGGTTCTTCTGGTCGACATGGGCGCGCAGGTCGATGGCGCTGACCTCAACGAGCTGGGGCTCCTTTTCCAGGCCATAGACGATGGCGGGAATGCGGCCTTGCTTGCGCATCTGCAGCAAGGAGCCTTTGGAAGACTTGGGACGGTTCTTGGCGACGAGGGTCAAATTCGACATATCGATTTCCTTTTTCAGTACACATGCCCGACCGTGCGGCATGCCTTCCTGATGATTTATTGAGAAAAAACGGTCAATGGCGCTTGGTCATGGGACTGGGCGCTTCCCTGGTTGGGGCGGTAGGATTCGAACCTACGGTAAACGGCGTCAAAGGCCGTTGTCTTGCCACTAGACGACGCCCCACCGGGAATGGGGGTTTAAAGTAGGAAGAAAAAGGGGGGGTTGCAACCGGATAACCCCGGTCGGAATGGGAATTTAGGGGGAAATCGAGGTTAAGCGCCGAGGTCCGATGAAATCGGCGGCCATGGAGGATTCAGATTGCGAACTCGGTGAGACAGGCGTATCGGCATTGCGGCCGGATGGCTTCCAGGCATCGTTCCGCATCGGCCTTATCCTTGAACAGTGAAAACAGGCTGGCCCCACTGCCGCAGAGCATGACTTTGACCGGCGAGAAAGACTGCATGCTATCGTACAAGGCCTGGATGGCGGGGAAATGCATGCGGATGGGCGCATCGAAATCGTTCCGCAGGACCTGGTAGAATTGCCAGTCTTCGAAGTAGGTGAAGAAGAGGGCCTTGAAGCGGGTCCATTCCTTTTTCCGATCCGGAGCCTCCTTGGATAAGAGGCTATAAGCCCAGCCCGTGTCCACGTGGCAGTCGGGCGTGCCGATTACGATATGGAACGGAAAGGGTTCGGGAGCGGGGTGCAGGATCTCGCCGATGCCCTCCGCGAAATAGGTCCCGCCATAGAGGAAGAAGGGGACATCGGCCCCAAGTTTGGCGGCGTAGGGAACGAGTTCGGGCAAGGTGAGGCCCAGCTCCCAGAGGTTGTTGCACAGGACCAGCGCCGCGGCCGCATCGGAGCTGCCGCCCCCGAGCCCGGCCCCGGAGGGAAGGTTTTTTTCCAAGGTGAAACGCAAGCCGCGGCCCGGCCGCAAGCGATCCGCGAAGTCTTTCTGGAGGAGGCGCGCGGCCTTCATGACCAGGTTCTGTTCCGGGTCCGAAGTGATGCCGGTGGGGCATATCAATTGCAGGGAATCCCAGGCTTCGGCATGCAGGAAATCGCTGCAGACCAAGGTCTGGAAAATCGTCCCGAGATTGTGGTAGCCGTCGCTACGACGGTCCTGCACTTCCAAAAACAAGTTTATTTTGCCATGGCACGGCAGGGTCTGCGAGGTAATGGTCATTCCGCCTTAAATTTAACATTTTTAATTAGTAAGATTATTGTGGAACGGATCGGTTTAAACTGTTCTATAATAACCGGATAAATTCCCTGGGATGACGGCATCATGCAAAAGCATTTGATAACCCTTCTGGATCTGGATCGGAACCGAGTCGAAGGCTTCCTGGATCTGGCCGCTTCCATCAAAAAGGAATACAAGGAAAAAGGCGCGAGCGATGCCCTCAAGGGACGCACGGCCGCCATGATTTTCGAGAAGCCCTCCCTGCGCACGCGCGTGACCTTCGAAGCCGGCATGGTCCAGCTCGGCGGCGCCGCCATCAACCTCGACCCCAGCCAGATTTCCCTGGGCAAGCGCGAATCCGTCAGCGATGCCGCCATGAGCCTCTCCCGCTGGGTCGACGCCATCATCGCCCGCACCTACCATCATAGCCTGGTCATGGAACTGGCCAAGTACGCCACGGTTCCCGTCATCAACGCCCTCACCGATCTCCACCATCCCTGCCAGGCCTTGGCCTTGGGTCAGACCCTGATGGAGCGCCGGGGCAAGCTCGCCGGGCTCAAGATCGTCTTCGTCGGCGACGGCAATAACGTGGCCAACTCCATCGCGGAGCTGGCCGGGCATCTGGGCATGCATTTCACCCTGGCCTGTCCCCGCGGCTACGAGCAGCCCGCCGCCATCGTGAAGGATTTCCTGCCGCTGTTCCAGAAATCCGGAAGCAAGTACGAGGTCACGCACGATCCCGCCCAAGCCGTGATCGGCGCGGATTGCATCTATACCGACGTGTGGATCAGCATGGGCGAAGAGGCCCAGGCCGAAGAGAAGAAACGTCACTTCTCCGCCTTCCAGGTGAACGGCGAATTGCTGAAGCGCGCGCCGGATCAATGCCTGGTGACGCATTGCCTGCCCGCGCATCTGGGCGAGGAAATCACCCAAGAGGTGATGGATTCCCCGCGCAGCGTGATTTTCGACGAGGCCGAGAACCGTCTGCACGCGCAAAAGGCCGTGCTCCTGACCTTGATCGCCGGACGCGGCGGTCGCGGCCCCGCTTGAACTGAATCGGGAGCAATCCCGGGGAGACCTATGCTGGAAAGAGCTGCTTTCGGAATAGAGGCTTTGGACAAGATGATCGACGGCGGCGTGGTCAAGGGCAGCGCCACCGTGGTGGAAGGCGCGCCCGGCACGGGCAAGACCACGCTCGGCATGCAATTCATCGTCAACGGCATCGAGAAGTTCCAGGAGCCGGGCCTCATCCTCACCTTCGAGGAATTCCCGAGCCAGTATTATCATGACGCGCTCAACTTCGGCTGGGACCTCAAGAAGTACGAGGATCAGGGCCTGCTCAAGATCATCTTCTCCGATCCTTCCACGGTCGCTTCGGAAGTCGAGGAATTGGGCGGCGCGCTCGAGACCTTGATCGACGAGATGGGCATCAAGCGTTGCCTGGTCGACTCCCTGACGCATTTCGAATACGCGGCCGAGGATCCGGAGGATCTGCGCGAGATGGAGAACGGCTTCATCACCAGCCTCAAGCGCGAAGGCATCACCTCGCTCCTGCTGCGCGAGAACAGCAACCTGCTCGGCGACACCAGCAGCCTTTCCCAGGCTCCCTTCATCGCCGACAACTATTTCATCCTTCGCTACGTGGAAATCGACAGCGCCATCTCCAAAGCCATCCTGGTCCTGAAAATGCGCGGCAGCCAGCATGCGAAGGACATCCGCCAATTCCATATCGCGAAAGGCGGCATCGAGATCATGGACAAG
>DAINDC010000240.1:0-8382 GCA_036732085.1 Fibrobacterota bacterium
CGCGGGGGCGTGAGTTGAAACCAGGTCATGGGAGACGCCATCGCCACGGCGGACGGTCGCCCCTCTCGCGGGGGCGTGAGTTGAAACCAGGTCATGGGAGACGCCATCGCCACGGCGGACGGTCGCCCCTCTCGCGGGGGCGTGAGTTGAAACCAGGTCATGGGAGACGCCATCGCCACGGCGGACGTCGCCCCTCTCGCGGGGGCGTGAGTTGAAACTTGAAGATCCGCCCGAAGAAGGGCCCGCTCTGCGTCGCCCCTCTCGCGGGGGCGTGAGTTGAAACCTTATGCAACTAAACGATCTTGCAAGCAGCGGATGTCGCCCCTCTCGCGGGGGCGTGAGTTGAAACTCCAGCTCGGCCGCAACCCTGGCCTGCTCGTTTGTCGCCCCTCTCGCGGGGGCGTGAGTTGAAACGTTTCGGGGATCGCCTTTTGCCCAACGAGCACCATACGTCGCCCCTCTCGCGGGGGCGTGAGTTGAAACCAGGGGGTGGGCGTCCAGCATTTCCAAAAGGAGTCGCCCCTCTCGCGGGGGCGTGAGTTGAAACAGAAGTGCATCGGCTGGCATCTGCAAAAGACCCGTCGCCCCTCTCGCGGGGGCGTGAGTTGAAACACCCTGGCTGGCGCGCTGGACACCTATCTGGAAGTCGCCCCTCTCGCGGGGGCGTGAGTTGAAACCTAAGATAGTTTCCTTAAACCTCAAATAATTGGGGTCGCCCCTCTCGCGGGGGCGTGAGTTGAAACATGCCCTCCGCGCTCAACAACCCCTCCGACCAGGTCGCCCCTCTCGCGGGGGCGTGAGTTGAAACACGGCCCGGGAGATGACGTTCGGGCTCAGCAAGTCGCCCCTCTCGCGGGGGCGTAAGTCGAAATATTTTCGGCGGCTCTTTTTTGGAGACGGTTGGGATCGCCCGCCCTCACGGGGGTGGAGAATCGAAAAGCACCGTGGACCTAGCGCTACGCCGAAAGTTGCCGGGCGCTCGATTTGGCGCTGGAACATAGGACCACCTGGGTTAAAAGGGATCGTGAAAATGAGGGTAGCCACGAAAGTGATGCAGGTGATTAAGGAACGGGCCAAGTCCACCTGGACGCGACGGAGGCTAAAGCGGTTAGGCGGTTTTTACGGAACTTAGAATTCCATGCGGCCCAAAGAAGATTCCGCGTAGATGCGGCAGCGATTGCCCTGCCGGATAAACCCAGCCGCCAAAATTTTTTGGATTCTGCGTCCCCTAATCCGTTGATCTCCGGTTGCGCAGGCTATTGTGGGCGATTTCCTTTTCGAAGACCTGGCCATAGATTTTCCAGATGCTCATCAGCAGCGCCCCGAGTATGGGTCCGATGATGACCCCGATGAAACCGAAGGCGAAAATCCCCCCCAAGGTGCTCATGAGCACCAGCAGATTGTGCATCTTCACGTCCTGGCCGATGAGCACCGGCAAGAGCATGCTGTGGATGGTATGCAGGATGATGCCGCAGACCACGATGACGGCCACGGCTGCGCCCCAGCGCCCATGCAACATGAGGAACAAGGTGGTGGGAACCCAGACCGGCCCGCCTCCGACCACGGGGATGAAGGTGCCGATGAAAATGAGGCTCGCCAGGAAGACGGGGGAGCCCATGCCCACGGCCCAGAAGACGAGGCCGGCCAAGGTGCCGTTGATGAGCCCGATGACGACGCTGGCCTTGAGGGTTCCTTTGGTGACGGAAATGAAATTGGCGATGAGGATCTCGTCGTATTCGTCCTTGAGGGGCGACCACTTGATCAGTTTGCCCAGGAGCCGCTCGCCCTCGATGTAGAAGTAGAACATGGCGAACAAGGTCACGAAGAGGCCCAGGATTTTTTCGAGGAAGGAAAGGGAAAGCGAGGTCGCGTATTTCAGGAATTGCTGGAGCCCGGTCTGGAAGGAGTGCACGCCCTTCTTGACCGCGTCCGCGGTGTCGAGATTGCCGAGCAACAGGGGGAAGCGCTCTTTCAAGGTCTCGAGGAAGACGAGGCTGCGGCCCTGGAGGCTTTGCAGGTCAAGCACCTTCAGGAATTCCGCCGCCTGGTGGTAGGCGATGGTGCCGAGAACGGCGAGGGGCACCACGGTCACCATGGCCAAGGTCGTCAGGGTCAGGATCGCGGCGGGGGCAGGTCGCTTGCCGGTTACCTTGAGGAAGCGCAGGTAGATGGGATAGGTGAGGCCGGTGAAGATGCCGGCCAGCAGCACCGGCATGAGCATGAGCCGCGTGACCCAGAGGAAGGCGGCGGTGATGACGACCAGGAACAGCAGCAGAGCGATCCTCTGGAAGGACTGCATCTCCCTTTCGTCGTTGACGGAATTCATCGGCGGCTCCGCGAAAAGGATGAGGGGATTTAAAGTAGGAAATGGGCGTTGGGAAGCGGGCGTAAAAATGGCGCGAGTCACCCGCTGCGCAGAATCTATTTTCAAATAAAGGGCTCCCCTTTTTCGATCCGACGATCATTTTCGACCCGCTGAAAAAGGGGTTGGGACTATGCGCATCGCCCAGGTTTCGCCGCTCTATGAAAGCGTCCCGCCCAAGTTCTACGGGGGAACCGAGCGCATCGTGCATTACCTGACCGAGGAGCTGGTCCGCCAGGGCCACGAGGTCACCCTGTTCGCCAGCGGCGACTCCCGATCCTCGGCCCGGCTCGTCTCCGGCTGCGACCGGGCGCTGCGCCTGGAGAAGGTGGCCGATCCCTTCGCCCTCCATATCCTGATGGCGGAAAAGGTACTGCAACGAAGCCTCGAATTCGATGTCATCCATTCCCATGTCGACTACCTCGCCTTTCCCGTGGTCCGCCGGAGATCGCCTGTCCCCGTCCTCACGACCTTGCATGGGAGGCTGGATCTGCCCGAGCACATTCCCCTCTTCCGGGAATATGCCGAGATGCCCTTGATCTCGATTTCCGATTCCCAACGGGAGCCCATTCCGTGGGCCAACTGGTATGGGACCGTCCATCACGGCCTGCCGCGGGATCTGTATCGCCATCGCCCCCGGGCGCCTGGACGTTACCTGGCCTTCCTCGGACGCATCTGTCCGGAAAAGGGCGTGGAAGCCGCCATCTCCATTGCCACCCGCGCCGGCCTCCCGCTCCGCATCGCCGCCAAGGTGGATCCGGCGGACACGGTTTATTTCCATACCCGCATCGAACCGCTCCTCTCCCACCCCTTGTTGGAATTCATCGGCGAGATCGGGGAGAGCGAGAAACAGGATTTCCTGAGCGGAGCGCTCGCGCTGCTTTTCCCGATCGATTGGCCGGAACCCTTCGGGCTGGTGATGATCGAGGCGATGGCCTGCGGGACGCCCATCATCGCCTTGCGCCGAGGGTCCGTGCCCGAGCTGATGCGGAACGGCGTCACCGGCTTCGTGGTCGATAACGAGGACGAGGCGCTGGCCGCGTTGTCCGCCTTGGATTCCGTGGGGCGCGACGGTTGCCGCCGGTATTTCGAAAAGCGGTTCACGGTGGAAAGGATGGCCCGCGAATACCTGGCCATCTACAAACGAGCGGCCGCGCAGGGCGCTCCCGGCATATCGGCGGCGAAAGGGAGGGCGTATGGAAGACGTGATCAAGGTCGAGGACAAGTATTATATAATGGTCACTTCGTCCCTGGCCGAAAAGCAAAACCGGGTCCTGAAACACGGAGAAACCTTCGCCGTCTTTGACCGCCACGGGGCCATCCGGCCTTTGCGCGTGGGGGACCAGGGCCTGTACCATGGCGGGACCCGCTTCCTCTCCTATTTCCAGGCGCGCATCGCCGGCAAAAAGCCGCTCTTCCTGAGTTCCGTGGTCAAGGAGGACAATGACCTGCTGGTGGTGGATTGCGCCAATCCCGATTTCACCGGCGCCGACGGCCGCACCGTGAAAGGCGATACCATCCATCTCTTCCAATCCTGTTTCCTATGGCAACATTGCTGTTACCTGCGCATCCGCCTTTCCAATTTCTCCCTGGAACCGGTCGAGTTCCCCTTCTCGATCGAGTTCGCCGCCGACTTCGCCGACATCTTCGAAGTCCGCGGCAAGGAGCGGCCGGCGCGGGGCCGGACCCTGCCCGGGAAGTTCAACGGTACCGGGACCACGTCCCTGCGTTACCTGGGACTGGATGGCGTGGAGCGCCGATCCGTTCTGGCCTTCGAGCCCGGGCCGGAATCGCTCTCGGACGCGAAGGCCGATTACTTGATCCGCCTGGAACCGCATGGCATGACCGAAATCTTCGTCACCGTGGCCTGCGAATCCAAGGACGGGGCGGATACGACGGATGCGCACCCGCTTCCTTATGCCGAGGCCTTCGGTCTGCTTGAGGGGGCGTTCCGCGGGATGCAGGCCGATTTCTCGCGCTGCGATTCCTCC
Source organism: Fibrobacterota bacterium (assembly GCA_036732085.1). Classification (GTDB taxonomy): domain Bacteria; phylum Fibrobacterota; class Fibrobacteria; order UBA11236; family UBA11236; genus Chersky-265. The sequence goes on from DAINDC010000240.1 coordinate 4,354, forward strand.
AACGCCTTCTTCAACAGCTGGCTGAACCGATCCTACGTGGACCTGTTCATGATGATCACGGATACGCCGCAAGGCCTCTATCCCTATGCGGGCATCCCCTGGTTCAGCACCGTCTTCGGCCGCGACGGAATCATCACGGCGCTGGAGATGCTCTGGGCCAATCCCCGCATCGCCGCCGGAGTGCTGCGTTTCCTGGCCGCGAACCAATCGCGGAGCACGGATCCCAACCGGGATTCGGAACCCGGCAAGATCCTGCATGAGACCCGGCAGGGCGAGATGGCCAACCTCCGGGAAATCCCCTTCGGGTATTATTACGGCAGCGTGGACTCGACGCCTCTTTTTGTCTATCTGGCGGGCCGCTATTTCTCGCGGACGGGGGATCTGGAACTCATCCGCGCGATCTGGCCCAACCTGGAAGCGGCCATCGATTGGATCGACACCGACGGCGATCGCGATGGGGACGGCTTCGTGGAATATGCGCCCAAGGCCTCGGGCGGGCTCAGCCAGCAGGGCTGGAAGGATTCGGAGGACTCCATATCCCATGCGGATGGCAAGCTGGCGGAAGGGCCCATCGCCCTTTGCGAGGTGCAAGGCTATGTCTACGCGGCCAAGCTGGAAGCGTCCAAGCTGGCCACGGCCTTGGGCAAGCGCGCCGTGTCCAACCGCCTGCGCGAGGATGCGGAAGCGCTCAAGGAAAAGTTCAACCGCGCCTTCTGGTGCCCGGAGATCGCCACCTATGCTTTGGCCCTGGACGGCTCCAAGCGCCCCTGCCGCGTGCGCAGCTCCAATGCCGGTCAATGCCTGTTCACGGGCATCGTGGAGGAGGCGAACGCCCCGTCCCTGATCCGCGGGCTGCTCTCGAACGGGATGTATTCCGGCTGGGGGGTGCGCACCCTGTCGGCCGAGGCCGCGCGCTACAATCCCATGTCCTACCACAACGGTTCGGTATGGCCGCATGACAATGCGCTCATCGCCATGGGCATGGGGCGTTACGGTTTCCGGGCCGAGGCTTGCAGCCTCCTGGAAGCGTTTTTCCAGGCCAGCCTGTTCGTGGATCAACACCGGCTGCCGGAACTTTTCTGCGGATTCATCCGGAGGCCCGGCGAGGGACCCACGCTTTATCCGGTGGCGTGCAACCCCCAAGCCTGGGCGTCCGCGTCCGTCTACATGCTCCTGCAGGCCAGCCTGGGGCTTTCCGTGAACGCCGCCAGCCGGCAGGTGAACCTCCAGGGCCCGGTGCTGCCCGGGTTCCTGGACGAACTCCGGATCCGCGGGCTCAAGGTGGGGGACGGGTCGGTGGATCTGGTGTTCCGGCGCCACGGGGATAACGTAACCGTGGAGATACCCAGGCGCGAAGGCAAGGTCGCCGTAATCGAAGCGATTTGAGCCGAAGGGATCCCTGGGATCGGAAATATCAATTACCGATCACAAGGCTATTACAAAGCGATATCCACGCCGATGCGCCAGGCGATTCCGCCTTCCAGGCGCTCGCCGGGGACGAATCCCGAAGTCTTGTAGTCTCCGCCCGCGGCCAAGCGGAGGGGGATGGGCAGGTCGAGGGCGGGGGAGAGGACGTCCACGGAACCGCCGCCGCCGTAGCCGGACGGGGTGGAATCGTCGTCCTTGGGATCGAGGCGGAGCCGGGGTTGCTTCCAGAAGTGCAGGCCCAGGTCCAGATCGTACCCCGCGAAGGAGACGAGGTTGACGGACTCCAGATCGGAGCCCCAGGATTTCCGGAAGGTATCATCCCCGATACGTATCCTCCAGGTGAACACGCGGGCATCGATGGCGGCGAGGTTCTCGATCAGGTATTCCGGGCCCCAGGGGGTGAGGCCGTACCCGGCCAGCGGGAGGTAGCGCACCGGCCCGATGGGGATGGTCGGAAACTGGAAGGCGGGCTTCCCGGACCAGAGATAGGTCTTGAGGACGGTCCAATACGCGAACCAGAGATAGGGATCGAGCAGGGCCACCTGGCTCTGGTCCTTCATGCCGGCGAGGTGCAGCCGGTAATCGGAGACGTAGTTCCGATCGTACTTCGCGTTGAGCGCCTTGATATAGCCGAGCATATCGTTCCCGAGATTGGGGTCGGGGGCGTTCAGGTCCTCCTCATGGGTCTGCGCCAGGTAACTCCGCAGTTCCGCCACCGCGGTGGTATAGAGCAGGGCTCCATGGTAGTCCATCTTCCCGGACAGCATCCATTGGCTGCGGAGCTTGCGGGACAGCACCGTCGTCGCTTCCACCCCGGCCATGGTGACCGCCAGGTTCTGATCGGCGGAGAGGCCTCCCGCCGGTTCGAAGTATTCGGTGAGCCCGGTGCCCTTGCCATAGGGAGGAGGGGGACTGAAGGTATAGGTGAGGTCCGCGACGCCGAACTCGCGGCCGCGGAAGCCATGGCCGAACATCTCGTGTTGCGGCACGTCGGTGAGGAAATCGAGGATCGGGAAATCGATCAGCAGGAGCTTGGAGAAGCGGTAGCCCACGGCCCCGGTCTTACCCAGGAATCCGTTCTCATCCCAGGGACTGGGCTTGAGAAGCCAGTCCTCCAGGCTGCCCGCGGCATAGTGGAGGGAGAGGAGATTGTCTCCGCCCGTTACCGGCGAAAGGTTGTCGCTATACCAGAGCATGATGCGGGGCGCCGGCGGGCCTTCCTCCGCGGAAACCCTGGCGGCGGACAATCCCAGGATCAATAGTAACGGGAAGACTATTTTCGCGGGGGGCGGCATCCTTGGCATTGTACCCAATATAAGGATTGGGCACAAGCCGTGGGAATGGATGTGGGAAGGATCGGGACCGGAGTATTATCTTTGCAGGCGGTACGGGATCAACCTCCCCCCGTAAATAGTCCATGAAAAAGTCACTCCCTTATGTCATTTGGCCCCTGGTAGCCTTGCTGGGCGCCCTCGCCTACGGCCTGGTGGCCTTCCATCGCGGTGAGCCCCTGAACGCGGTCTGGCTATTGGCGGCCGCGGGCTGCACCTACGTCATCGGCTACCGGTTCTATTCCAAATGGATCGCCGCCAAGATCATGGTCCTGGATGATCGCCGCGCGACGCCCGCCATGGTGCATGAGGACGGCAAGGACTTCGTGCGCACCAACAAGTGGATCGTTTTCGGCCATCACTTCGCGGCCATCAGCGGGCCCGGCCCGCTCGTGGGCCCGGTGCTCGCGGCCCAGTTCGGCTACCTGCCCGGGACTTTGTGGCTGCTCATCGGCGTGGTGCTTGGCGGGGCGGTGCAGGACTTCTTCATCCTCTTCGCGTCCATGCGCCGCGGCGGAAAATCGCTCGGGGAAATGGTGCAGGAGGAAATCGGGAAGGCCGCGGGATCGGTGGCGCTCCTGGCCATCCTCTCCATCATGGTGATTCTGATCGCGGTCCTCGGGCTCGTGGTGGTCAAGGCCCTGACGGGTAGCCCCTGGGGTACCTTCACCATCGCGGCCACCATTCCCATCGCCCTCGTGATGGGCATCTACCTGCGCTTCATCCGGCCGGGCCGCGTGTTGGAGGTGTCCGTACTCGGCATCGCCCTGCTCATCCTCTCGGTCTGGGGCGGCAAGTGGTTCTACCTGTCGCCGACCCTATCGCCGTATCTCAACTTTTCCGGGACGACCTTGGCCTGGTGCATCATCGCCTATGGCCTGGCGGCGTCCATCCTGCCGCTGCTCCTGGCGCCGCGCGACTACCTGAGCACCTTCATGAAGCTCGGGACCATCGCCGCGCTCGCGATCGGAATCCTCATCGTGCTGCCGCCCTTGCAGCTTCCGCCCCTGACGCGCTTCATCGACGGCACGGGACCGGTCTTCGCGGGGAGCGTCTTCCCGTTCTGCTTCATCACCATCGCCTGCGGCGCCATCAGCGGGTTCCATGCGCTCATCGCATCCGGCACCACGCCCAAGCTCATCACGCGCGAGTCCTATGCGCGGCCGGTGGGCTATGGCAGCATGCTGCTCGAATCCTCCGTGGCCGTCATGGCCATGATCGCCGCGGCCACCTTGGATCCAGGCGTCTATTTCGCCATCAACTCGCCGGC
>DAINDC010000241.1:0-8321 GCA_036732085.1 Fibrobacterota bacterium
CAGGTGCAGCTCCTGGTGGTCTCGAAGGAGATCACGACCGGCTGCCTGATTATTTTCGCGGTAACCACGGGGTCGGATATCCTGGAGCAGATCTCCGAGCATCGGCTGAACCATGTCTTCACCTGGTCGCGCGCCGCCTCCTTCAGCTCCTATTGGGGCACCTTCCTCATCTCCGTGAACGGCTTCCGCATGGTGGTGCAGGCCTTGGTACGGCGCATGCTCAGGCGGGGCCGCGGGCTCGACCGCATGCTGGTCCTGGGCGCCACGGATGCCGGCTACCGGCTGCAGCAGGAGCTCAAGGCCGTGCCGGAACTGGGCTGGCAGCTTTTCGGTTATGTCGATGAGAACGGCTCAATGAAAGGCCGGCAGTTCCAGGGGCATCCCGTCCTGGGCAAATACGCCGACCTGCCCGAGCTCATCCGCGAACACCGCATCGGCGGCATCATCATCAGCCACGAATCCGCCTCGCATAACGAGATCATCCGCATCCTCTCGCACGTGGCGGAATTCCCGCTTTCGATCTTCATCGTGCCCGATCTCTACGACGTGGCCAGCGGCCATTTCAAGACCAGCGCCGTGCACGGCATCACCCTGAAGGTCCTGTTCCCCGAGCACATGCCCGCCTGGGAGGCCAAGATCAAGAGGCTGATGGACATCGTGGTCTCGGCCATAGTGCTGGTCTGCGGCTTCCCCCTGATGATCCTCTCGGCCCTCTGCATCAAGCTGGATTCCCGCGGCCCGATATTCTACAGCCAGGAGCGCATCGGCCTGTACGGAAAGCGCTTCTTCATCCACAAGTTCCGCACCATGCGCACGGACGCGGAGAGCCAGGGCCCGCAGTGGGCCACGGCCAGGGATTCCAGAGTAACGCGCCTGGGACGTATCCTGCGGCGTACCCGTATCGACGAGCTTCCCCAGCTCTGGTGCATCCTCATCGGCGACATGAGCCTGGTGGGTCCGCGGCCCGAGCGGCAGCATTTCATCAGCCAGCTCAAGCACGAGGTCCCGCTCTACCTGCGGCGCCTCAAGATGAAGCCGGGCCTCACGGGTTGGGCGCAGGTCAAGCACCGGTACGATTCCAGTATCGACGATGTGAAGACCAAGGTCATGTTCGATCTCTGGTATTTCGAGAATATGTCGATCTCTTTGGATTTCCTGATTCTTCTGCGGACGGTTTGGGTGGTCATCACCGGGCACGGGGCGCAGTAGCGCTGGGGGCTTGCCCCTGGATCCGGGGCCTCGGACGGCTGCGGTCTTCGGCTAATCGATTCATTGGGTCCTTCGGCCGGACGGTCGACTCGCAGTGGACCGCTGACTCTCCGTAGCGCGCAAGCCGACCACCACTCCGATGCTTCTGCAGGCGCTGCTCTAAAACGGGCCCGTCCGGCCATGCCTCGACCTTCGCCAACTCGGCTCCGGACCCAGGGGCAAGCCCACAGCGTTTTCGCGACGGGGCTGCGAGGTCTCGAAGAATGGGAGTTGGTCTTGGAGGTGGGGCGGGTTCAGGGGTCGTGGTGGGCCGCGACGAAGGTGGGTCGATCCGGAGGAATATCGCGCGGCGGGTGGGGCGGCGGAGAAGATTAAGAGGGGAAGGGGAGGGAAGGGACCGGAGAAGATGAAGAGGGAGAAACGCTGGCGTTACCTGAGGCTCCAAATGGCTGTGGGCCGCGTTGGCTTCGTTGCTGATCCGCTGGAATACGCGCGGCGAATTGGCTTGGAAATCTTTGGGAACATGCGTGTTACCGTAGCCCCTTCTTCAGGTCAAATTGGTCCGATACCATTCCATCGCGATATCCAGCCCTTGCGCCACGCTATGGGTGGGGGCGTAACCGAGGAGTTTCTGGGCCTTGCCGATCTCGGCCTGGGAGTGCATCACGTCGCCGGCGCGGTAGGGGCCGTATTCGGGCTGGATGGATTTCAGATGGGGGTAGTGCGGGACCAGGCGATCGCGCAGGTGGGCGAAGAGCTGGTTGAGATCGGTGCGGTCGTTGAGCGCCACGTTATAGGCTTGGCCGGAGGCGCCCGGGGCGGTGGCGGCCAGGAGGTTGGCCTGCACCACGTTGTCGATATAGCAGAAGTCGCGGCTGGTATCGCCCTTGCCGTTGATGTGGACGGTCTGTCCGCGGATCATGGCGCTGGTCCATTTGGGGATGACGGCGGCGTATTGGCCTTCCGGGTCTTGCCGGGCGCCGAAGACGTTGAAGTAGCGGAGGCCGGCGGTCTCGAGGCCGTAGACGCGGCCGTAGGTGTCGGCATAGAGTTCGTCCGTCCACTTGGATAGGGCATACGGCGATAGGGGTTTGCCTACGCGGTCCTCGCGCTTGGGCAGGTTGGGTTCGTCCCCGTAGACCGAGCTGCTGGAGGCGTAAACGACGCGCTTGACCTTGGCATCGCGGGCGGCGAGGAAGATGTTCAGGGTGCCGTCCACGTTGACGCTATGGGTGGTGATGGGTTCGGCGATGGAGCGGGGGACGGATCCCAGGGCGGCCTGATGGAGGACATAGTCGGCGCCGGAGACGGCTTCGCGGCAGGCTTCCGGATTGCGGATATCGCCTTCGATGAGGCGGAAGCGCTTGCTGGCTATGTCGCCGACCAGGCGGAGGACATGGGCGAGGTTATGCTGGTGCCCGGTCGCGAAATTGTCCAAGCCGACCACGGTCTGGCCCAGGCGCAGGAGCTGCTCCACGAGGTGGGATCCGATGAAGCCCGCCGCGCCGGTGACGAGCCAGGCCTTGGGCTCTTGGGTCAATTTTATTTTCAGGTCATCGTACGCTGTCATTGCCGCTCCCATCGATCGCCGCGGCGATCGGATTCATACAGTTTTTGATAATAGCATTTATTGGCGTTTGCATCGGTTTCGGTTACGCTCTGGCGTCGGCCTGGAGGGGTTATCGGGCCGAGGTCCCGGATTCCCCGAAGATGCGTCTGTGGATTTCCGGATTCGCGGCGAGAGGATATTTGGCCGCGACCTGACGGGACAACTCCAGGCAATGTCCCGGGGCGTATTCGCGCGCGGAGGCGGCTTCACGCACCGGATCGCTCCCAGGCCCGGCGGGAGCGGGTCCCGCGGCCAGGAGCAGGAGGCGGAGCTTGCCCAGTTTCACTTTCCAGGCGGGCCGATCCCTGGGCCAATCCAAAACCGGCCAACTATTGGCCTTGGCGATCCGCCGCAGCTTGGCGGTGGGACGCACGCAGGTGGGGAATTCGGAGAACTCCAGGAGGAAGACATCATGGTGGTGATCCGAGTATGCGAAGGACCCGGGCCCGGCCTCGCCGTAACCCAAGGCCTTGAGACGCGTGATCTTGTTCGCCCCGCGCAGGTTCCCGTCCCGGTAACGCGGGAGGGACGGGGTGCCGGGCTTGGGCCAGATCATCTCGCTGCCCTGGATGTCGGCCATGGGCAGGAGCGCTTTGAGGTGCCGGAGGTAGAAAGTCGCGCTGGCGGACAGGATTACGATCTTATGGCCGAGCAGGTGATGGGTCCAGAGGCGGCGCAATACTGGGACATGGAAGCGGCGCGCCAAATCGGTCTGCACGAATTCCGCGGCCAATCGATCGAGCTCGGCCGGATCCTCCAGGCCCATCGGATAGAGATAGATCCGCTTCAGGGTATGGCTATCGACCAAGCGCAGGACGAATAGGCACAGGCCCGCCCAGTTGAGCAGTTGGAAGACGCGCCGCCTGGGCCTGCGGCCATAATAGAATCGCAGCCAGAACAGGATGCTGTCGCCGTCCAGCAAGGTATCGTCGAAATCGAAAAAGGCATGGACCCGGGGCATGATGCAAAACTAGAATAGAAAACTATCTTCTCCGCTATCTTGTCCAACCGGGGGGCTGCATGGGCGGAATGAACATCCAAGGTCGATTGGAACGGTTGACGGCCAAGCTGGACAAGGTTCTGGCCACATCCACCCTCGCCACCAGCCTGCGCAAGTTGGCGCATGCCCAGGCCCGCCTCTCCGGCGGCCGGCCGCTCGGCTCCGGCGAAAGGCTGTACCTGGAGAGCCAGGGCAATACCTGCGCCGATTGGTCGCGGGTTCGCATCATGGGCGATTCCGGACTCGACACCATCCGCAACAACTGGTTCGAAGGCGATATTCTCCTGGCCGGCTTCAAGGGCGAATGGGCCGGCCCGGACGGCCGCACCTGGCCCGCGGGCATGGCCAACTGCCGCGTGCGCGACTCCGTGATCGGCAATGCCTGCCTGTACCAAATCGAGCGATTGGAACGCCAGGTCATCGACGATGGCGCCATCCTCGTCGGCCTCGGCGAAATCGATTGCCCCGAGCCCACCTTGTTCAGCCTGGGCCAGGCCATCCATCCCGGCACGGAATCCGGGGCGCGCAGCGTGTGGATCTGGGACGAGCTCACCCTCGACGATTGCATGGACGCGCTCTCCCTGACCTCCGAAGCCCAGCAAACTTTCCGCAAGCATCTCGATGCTACCACCGCTCCCTTGCATTCACGGTTCGGTTATGTCGGCACCGGCGCCGCCGTCCTGCATGCGCGCCATGTGCATAGCGCCTGGATCGGCCCGGGCACCACCATCACCGGCGCGTCGCTCATCCGCGAGGCCGCCCTCCTCTCCGCTCCCGACGAGCCCTGCGTGGTCGCGGAGGAAGGCTGGATCGAACATTCCCTTTTGCAGCCCGGCGCCCGCGTCGAATCCTCCGGCAAGGTCTCGCGCAGCGTGCTCCTCGAGCATTCCTCCGTCACCTGGGGCGGCATGGTCTTCCAATCCGTGGTCGGCCCCAATACCCAGGTGAACAAGGGCGAGCTCGATGCATCCTTGGTGGGACCCTTCGTGGGCTTCCACCACCAGTCCCTGCTCATCTCCGCCATCTGGCCGGAGGGCCGCGGCAATATCGCCTATGGCGCCAACGTGGGCAGCAACCATACCGGCAAGAAACCGGATCAGGAAATCCGTCCCGGCGAAGGCAATTTCTTCGGGCTCGGCTGCTCGATCAAGTTCCCGGCCAACTATGAAGAGGCGCCGTATTCGATCATCGCCACCGGCGTGGCCACCTTGCCGCAGCGCATCGCCTTCCCCTTCACCTTGATCAACCAGCCGCTCTCGAGCTTTCCGGAATTGGGACCGGCCATCAACGAGATCGTGCCCGGTTGGATGTGGTCGGACAATGCCTATGCGCTCGTGCGCCGCAGCTATAAGTTCGAGGACGCGAACCTGGCGCGCCGCCATGCCTTCGCCGCGGATCCCACCTCGAACCTGCGTAGCGGCTTCTTCACCAGCCGTATCTTCCTGCCCAGCCTCGCCCGCATGGCCTTGAAGGCCTACCAATCCCTGCGCTCCGCGCCGCCCGACCGCGCCTACTACCTCGAAGAACACGTGCCCGGGCTCGGCAAGAACTTCCTGCGCGGCAAGATCCGCGATCGGGCCTTGTCCGCCTATGAGGACTACCTCTGCTTCTTCCTGATGCGCATCCGCGCCGACAAGCCGCGCGCAGCCTGGTCGGCCGAGCTCGACGAATTGGTGATTTCCATCGACAAGGAACTGGGTGTTACCGGCGATGGGAAGGCCTTCCTGGCCGCTCAGACGCATCGGATCCCAACCTTCAAGGAACAAATAGTGGCCTCCTTGGCGCGCGACGATCGCCGGGGCCGGCAGATCTTCGACGACTACGCGGATTTCCATTCGCCTCCGGAAGAAGACGCGGCCATCGCCCGCCTGGGCGAGGAGCTGGCCGGGCTGACGGAACGTTTGGAGGCTTACTTCAAGTCCCATTGAGCAACGCCCCTATTTTTGTGGTAGGATAGGCATGGCATGAATCCGTTGCGCGCCCGCATCCTTTCCAACATGTCCCTTCCCGCGGTGGAAGGCTTCCCCATCCGGACCTTCCGAGACTACCTTCCCGATGGGACCGATCAAAAAGCCTGGCGCGCCGAAAGCGAGCGCCGGAACCTCTCCGACATCCTGCCCCTGATTCCCCAGGCGGAGCGGCCGGACATCCTCGTCGTCGCGAGTCCGGAATACCTTCCCATTCCCGTCGATATCGCTTCCTTCACCGGCCTCAAGATCCTGCTCATCACCGATTGGAATGTTTGCCTGCGCTTCCTGCCGGACCTGTGCCCGCTCTTCGACTTCTGCTTCACCGACTGGCCCGGCTACCGCCTGCTCAAGCGCGCCGGCGTCGCCAATATCCACCACCAGCCCCTATTCGGCCATGATCCCGATCTGTACCGGTTCACGGGCGCTACCCGTAACCTGGATGTTTCCTTCTGCGGCAACTTCAACTCGGGCCTCCACGGCGAGCGGAACCGCCTCCTGGCCCGGCTCGCCAGATGGGGAGCGCGGAGCCCGGATCGATCCATCCACCTGCGCCAGGCCTTCGGCGAAGCCTACGTGGACATCCTGAACCGGAGCCGCCTGGTCTTCAACTACGCCATCCGCGGAGAGGCCAATATGCGCCTTTTCGAAACCATGGCCGCCGGCACCGTGCCCTTGGTGGAGGAGAGCAATCAGGAGGTGGGCATCCTGTTCCAGGAGGGCCGGCACTATTTCCGGTATGCGCCCGATCGGTTGGAGGAGCGGCTCGATTCCCTGCTCGCCGATCCCGCCCGCCTTGAGGCCGTTTCCGCCGAAGCCCGTATCGTCGTGGCCAAGCATACCAAGGCCCGGCAGCTCCAGGCCTTGTTCACGACCGCCTGCAGCGAAGCGCCGCTCGGGGCCCGGCCCCATCCGGCCGCGGGGGTGACCGGCTTTTCCGATAGCCACGGGATTCTCCCGGAGCGAAACGACCTGGCAGGGCGAAGCGACCTGGCAGGACAAAAAGTCCTGATCAAACTGCGCGTTCTGGGCGCCGGCTATACGCTGGCGGAGGCACTGGAGGAGATCCATTCCCGATCCGGAGAATGCCCCGGACTGGAGGCCGAGACCGTGCCCGCCGCCCTGCTCACCCTCATCGCGCAGAATGGGAGCGGCGTTCTGGCGTCGGCGGAGCGGATGGCGGAGCAATACCTGGCCGGGTCGGCCGTGCCGGAAGTCCTGCGCGCCTTCTTCGCCATGAAGCTGGCCGTGGTGCGCGGGCTCGGGCCGGAAATCCTGAAACATGCGGATCGCTGCCTGCGCCTTCTTGACGCGCTCCCGCCGGGCCCGGAAGCGGTGCGGCCTTTATACGGCTTCTTCCATCCGCCCCTGGGTCTAGGCAAGGGCTTCAATACCGATCTCAACGCCGCCTTCCGCGAGGACCTGGCCGGGGGGAAACCGCAAGGTTACCTCGATCTCCTCCGCGCCCATTGCTGCGCGGACAAGGCCGAGGCTTTCCAATCGCTCGGTCTATTCCGCGAGTCCGCAGATCAGTTGGCCGGCCTGCCGCTGGGTCGCTTCGCCTCCCTGGATTCCTACGGCCTTCTGGTCTCCGTCCGGTTCCGGCTGGGGGACCTGGAGGGGATGAAAGCGGCGGTGCGATCCTGGCTGGCGCAAAAGCCCCTGGATACGGCGGCCTGGGACAAGGCCTTCGAGGCCTATGCCCTGATCGGGGAGAAGCCCGTCCTCATCGCCTTCTTGGAGGATATCGCGCAGTTATCGGAGGCCTTCCTGACCCAGGAGCAATCCGATCTGATCCTGAATATGCTGGAACGCGAGCGGGGTTGAGCCATTCCAAAATTATACCCTGTGGGGTATATTGACATAATATCCCCTACAGGGTATAATTACTTTGTATACCCTGTAGGGGATGAAATATGGACTACCCGATTCTCACCACCCGCCAATTGGCCCAGGCCTTGAAAGGCTGGCGCAAGCACCGGGACCTGACCCAGGCCGAAGCCGCGAAGCGGGTGGGCCTGCTGCCCAAAACCGTCTCGGCCTTGGAGTCCGAGCCGGATGCCAGCACCTTGGGCAGCTTGTTCAAACTCCTCTCGGCCCTGGAAGTGGAATTGGTGATTCGGCCCAAACCTAAAGGCTCCGGCGGCATAGCGGCCAAAGGAGAGTGGTGAACCATGGGCAGGCCAGCCAAGGCACGACGTCTCGATGTCTGGATGAACGGTGAGTTGACCGGCAGTTGGACCCTCAACGCCGCCGGCGGCCACGTCTTCGCTTATGACCCCGCCTGGCCGGATTCGAAATTTGCGCGGCCGATTTCCATCTCCATGCCGCTCCGTCCTTCGGATGCCCCTTATCGCGGAGCGGGCGTCGAAGCCTTTTTCGACAACCTGATCCCGGACAGCCTCGAAATCCGCAAGCGCTTCCAATCCCGCTTCGGAACTCCCACCGCCAAGGCCTTCGATCTCCTCGCGGAAATCGGCAGGGATTGCGTGGGCGCCTTGCAACTCGTTCCGGCCGGCCAGAGCCCGGGAAACGC
>DAINDC010000242.1:0-8316 GCA_036732085.1 Fibrobacterota bacterium
CTTCCGCATCGGTGCCCGGGAATTCGGATTGGATCCATTTGACCACGTCCTGCACCAGGTCTTCCGGGGCCGAGGCTCCGGAGGAGATGCCGACATTGACGATGCCCTCGAACCATTCGCGCCGCACGTCCTTGGGTCCGTCGATCAGATACGAAGGCTTGCCCATCCGCGCTCCCAGCTCCTTGAGCCGGTTCGAGTTCGAGCTATTGGACGATCCGATGACCAGCAGGATATCGACGAGCTTGGCCATCTCCGTGACCGCCTGTTGGCGATTGGTGGTGGCATAGCAGAGGTCGCCTTTTTCCGGGCCTTTGATTTTGGGGAAGCGCTGCTTGAGGGCGAGAATGATGTCCTTGGTCTCTTCGATGGACAAGGTGGTCTGGGTGGTATACGCGAGGCCATCCTCGTTGACGCCCGCCAGGTTCTGGACGTCCTCCGGATTCTCGACCAGGATGACCTGGCCTTCCGCCAGTTGCCCCATGGTCCCCACCACTTCAGGATGGCCGCGATGGCCGATGAGGATGATCTGCAACTGGTTCTTATGATAGCGCTTGACGGAGGAATGCACGCGCTTGACCAGCGGGCAGGTGGCGTCGATGGTGACGAGCTTGCGGCCGTCGGCTTCGGTATAGACCGTGGTCGGCACGCCATGGGCGGAGAAGATGGCGACGGAGTTCAAGGGGACTTCTTCGAGTTCCTCCACGAAGACGGCGCCCTTGTCGCGGAGGCGGGAAACCACGGCCTGGTTGTGCACTATCTCGTGGCGGACATAGACGGGCGCGCCGAATTTCTCGATGGCCTTCTCGACGATACTGATGGCCCTTTGCACTCCGGCGCAAAAGCCGCGCGGCGAGGCGAGATAAATCTTCAAGGTGCGCTTCCCCTCATTTGGTGGAAAGTGTGGACAGGGTCGCGACGGCGGCATGCCGAGGCTCAGCCTCGAAAGTAGCAAAAATCCTCCCCCGGCACTCCGCCAATGCGGCTTCCAGCATTTCCTGTTGGCCGTCCAGGAGCAGCGTGCAAGCTGCGGCCACCTCCGGCCCCGGCTCCCGCCACTCCCGTAATTTGCGGACATCCAAAACCACTTCGGCGATGCCACGATCCAAAAGCATCCGCGCCAGGCTTTCCTGGTTCCCGTATTCGGATCCGAAATAGGTTTTCAAGCCGTACCGGAGCGGCTCCCATAGGTTATGGCAGCCTGCGGGTATCAGGCTCCCGCCCACGAAGGCGGAATGGCAGCCAGGCAGGATGGATTCGACCTTGCCCATGGAATCCACGATCAGGTTCCGCGCTTGGGCGTCCCGGCTATGCAGGACGAAACCCAAAGGTCCCAGCAGTCGGTGGAAGCCGGCGAGTTCGCGCATATGCCTCGGGAAGACGGCGACGGGATATCGTTCCAACAGGGCGGGCAACTCCGGTAATAGTTTGCGCAATTCATGGAGATGCAGGGAGACGAAGGCGATCCGGGATGTGCCGAAGGCGAGCGGAGAATCCCTTCTCGGGTCGCGGAGGTCCCGCAGATAATGGGCGGCTTTGAAGTCGAAGCCGGTGGTGGCCGGAGCTCGCGACAAGGATTGGAACCGATCCCGATCGCAATCGCTTTGCGCCTGGATCCACGCCAGCTTTCCCATCACGGATCCGGTTGCGCGCGGGAACCTGCGATACAGGGACAAGGCTTTATCGGACAATCGCGCCGACACCAGAGACACGGGAATGCCCAAGTCCGCGCCGACCCGGATATAATTGGGCCAGAGCTCGGTCTCGAAAAGGCAGAGGGCTTTCACATCGCCGGCGATCAAATACCGACGCACCCATCCGGGGTGATCGAAAGGCGCCATGCCCGTACTGATTTCGATCGCATCCGCGTCCGCGCATCCGCGAGTACCCCCGGGCCCCATGGCATCCGGGCCTCCATCGACATTACCCAAACCAGACAGCCGAGCCCGGAACTCTTGGGATTGCCTGCGCAGGAAATCCAGGCCGATGGCGGTATTGGCGGTCAGGTGGATGCGGAACGGGATGCGCCTCCCAGTGGCCGATTCCCGCTGGAGGAAATCCCGGACCAGGCCCCACAAGCCCTTCGCTTCGCCGAGCGAGGCGCAATGGCACCAGAGGGTTTCCGGCCTCCCGGCGGCAGCGGGCGGAAGCCGCAGCCTCTCCGTCACCCGCCAGTTACGGGGCAGGCATCCACGACCTCTGACTCTGCCTCTACTTAATAGCCTCCGGGCGGAATCGTCCAGTCGCGCCAGAGCCCGGACGACGGGCAAGGCCAGCCTCCAGGCGAGGTCGTAGGCCGCCAGGAAGACTCCCGGGCCCCGGAGTTCCGATCGGGAAAGCGGCGGGGTCATGTATGCACCGCGGCCAGGGCCCACAGGATCAGAATCGCTCCCACCGTCTTACCGAGGTTACCCCCTTGCCTCCGGATGGCTTCCGACCAGGGATCGGACGGGGATTCCCTCTCTCCGCTCCCCCCTTGCCCTGCGCGCCTCGGCTTCCGTCCGGGCATGCCCAGCCAGCGCGCGCTGGTCTCCAGGTAATGCCGGTATGGTTCCCCGCGGGAAGCGGAGAGGAAGCGTTCCTCCGCTCGGGCCAGCCGCGCATGATGAGCGCAAACCAAAGCGAAAAGCAGACCTGCTTCCCAGGGAGCGAGACAATTCGCGAAAAGAAGGAGTCCGGCCGCGGTCAGAACATTGGCAAGATAAAGGGGATGGCGCCCCAGCACATAAGGTCCGGAAACCGCAATCGAATCCCCGCCCATCCGGAGGGAATTGCTGTGCCCGCCGATAGATCGTCCCGCATAGAGACGGTACGCCGCGCCGGATAATGCCAAGGCCAGCCAGTACGGCAACAGTTCGCGATCCGATTGGAAGCGGGCCCATCCCAGGATCAGGAACAATACCCCCAGGATCCAGCCTCGCCAGGCGAAGTGGATCGCCGCGGCGTCCTTGGCAGCCGGGCCTTTCTCCACGGTAGCTGGGCCGTTCATAAGTCTGCGCCGGGTTTGCCGTCCGCCCAAGCGGAATGCTTCTTATGCTCCGGTTGCCCCTGATGACCCAGCCGGACCGTGCGCGCACAAAATTCGCCGAGAAAGGGTTCATGGGAAACAATGGCCGCGCCCCGAATCCCAAGGCGCAGCGGATCGCCGCCGGACGGGACGACCGGATAACGCGGGGTCCGCCAGAAGGCCAGGAGGTCGCCCATGATGCTTTCCCGATCGCTCGCGGAAAGCCAGGTGGTGGGCTCATCGAGGAGGAGGTAACCGCAAGGTGACCCAAAGGCGCGGGCCAGGCAAAGCCGTTGGCGCTCACCGCCGGACAGGCCCTTGAGGTCGAAGGAAGCCTTCGCCAGGATGGCCTCCACGCCCAGGATGGCATCCAGGGCCGCCCAGTCTTCCGCATGGCCGGCTCGATAGGCACGGCTCCAACCTTGCCAATCCGGTTCCACCACGGCCCTTTGCGGCAGGTAGCCGATGGGGCGGGCCAAGACTCCGAGTCCTTTGGGCAACAGTATTTTTCCCGACTGCGGCGACTCCACTCCCGCGAGCAACTTGAGCAAGGTCGATTTGCCTGTGCCATTGGGACCCGAAATCCAGGTGAGGGCCTCGGGGTCCAGTTCCAGATCCAGACCGTCGAAAACTTTTCGGGTTGTTACGGGAGGGGTCGGCGCCGAATGGACCGGGCCCTCCGCAGGTCCGATACGCTCGTGGCCGTAGCCGAAACCCAACCGCTCGATGCGGATTTCCCGGCCCGGGGCGATTGCGAAGGGAAGCCGGGCCGGAAAGGAAACCAAGGTATCATGCAAGTTACCCAAGGTCAGCCAGGCCTGCCCGCCCAACAAGAAAGTCGGATAGTGCCGGGCCCATTCCCGAATGGGCCGATAGAGCAGCAGGAGCAAGGCCCCGAAGGGAAGGAGACCCACCGGCCCCGGACTGGTTTGCCGGCCGTCCGCATGGGCCGCGGCCAGGCCGGCCAGGGCCGCCAAGGCGATGAAGAAGAACCATTCCAGGGCCGGCGGAAAGACGGCCTTGGCGGTTTCCCAGGCGCGGGCGCGGACGGCATGCTTTTCGAGGCCCAACTCCAGGGCCGCTGCGGCTTCCGCGATCCGGCCATTGCCCACGCTGGCTTCGGCGCCTTCGGCGAAGTCCTCCGCTTCCGCGGCCAATTCGGATTGGGAACGTTCCCAACCCCGGCCGGAGGCTGCGAGCATGCCCGCGCGCAGCCGGCTCGCAAGCAAGGCCGGCACCGCCAGGACCAACGCGGCGGCGGCCAGCTTCCAGGAAAAAAGGAAAAGCAAAGGCAGCAGCACCAAAGCCTGGGCGGCGGCGGCCAGGCAGCGAAAGCCCGCAGCCACGCCCTGCCCCAGGTTTTCCAAACCATCATCCAGGGCCGAGGCCAGAGCCCCGCGCCAGGGTGCTCGATGCATAGGAACGGAGCGCTGCGAGACAGCGCGCAACAATCTGCCGCGGTGCTCGGCGAGGAAGGCGAATACGGCATCCAATTCAATCCGCGTCGCGCCGATTTGCACCGCGGTCCTGACCGTGACCAGGAGGGCCATCCAAAGCAGCAAGCCAATCCATCCCGGACCGGAACCGGAAACGGGACCAGAGACCGTTTCGTGAACGGATTCGATGGGGATTGGAAACAAGGCCCGGCCGGTCACGGCCCCTTTGGCCAAAAGGATAAAAGACCCTTCCAGCGCCCCAACTACCAGCCCCAGGGCCAGGAGCAGAATCAACAGCCTTTTATGTCGGGCCAGGAAAGCGCCTAAGAGCATGGGAGAAAAATAGGACTTAATTATCAGGCTAAGCTGGAATGGAGTTTTTACCAAAAATCGTAAAAGCCCGTTTTAAAATGAAACACACACATAGATTTTGATTGGCTTGGATGCAAATAAATCTTGAATGGGCTTAAATAAACAGATATATTGCTTTCAAAATTAGCACTCGGGTTGGACGAGTGCTAAAAACGTCAAGCCGACTGTTTTAACGAATCCAAAATCACCAAGGAGATAAAAATGGCAGTAAAACCTCTCGCCGACCGAGTTCTTGTCGAAGCCCTTGAAGCCGCGGAAAAGACCGCCGGTGGCCTGTATGTTCCCGATACCGCCAAAGAGAAGCCCCAGAAGGGCCGCATCATCGCCGCCGGACCCGGCAAGGCCTCGGACGCGGGCACGCTCATCAAGATGGAAGTCAAGGTCGGGGATACGGTCCTGTACGGCAAGTACTCGGGAACCGAAGTTTCCGTCGAAGGCAAGGACTACCTCATCATGCGTGAGAGCGACATCCTCGCAATCATCTAAGACCCACCCGGGCGATTCTCAAATCCGCCTGCTTTCAAAACGGCTTATACGATAAATCACTTTCGAAAAAGATGGAATCTTTCTCGATAGCAACAAGGAGAAATACACATGGCTAAGCAACTCGTATTCGATACCGCCGCGCGCGCCGCCCTCAAGAGGGGCGTTGACAAGCTCGCCAATGCGGTCAAGATCACCCTCGGTCCCAAGGGCCGTAACGTCGTGATGGCGAAGAGCTACGGCTCCCCCACCAGCACCAAGGACGGCGTTTCCGTCGCCAAGGAAATCGAGCTCGAAGATCCGTTCGAGAACATGGGCGCCCAGCTCGTCAAGGAAGTCGCCTCCAAGACCTCCGACATCGCCGGCGACGGCACCACCACCGCTACCGTCCTCGCCCAGGCCATCGTGACCGAAGGCCTCAAGAACGTCATCGCCGGAGCCAGCCCCATCGAGCTGAAGCGCGGCATCGACATCGCGGCCGAAGCCGTGATCGCCGAAGTCAATAAGATGGCCAAGCCCGTCACCACCAAGGAAGAGTGGGCCAAGGTCGCCTCCATCTCCGCCAATAACGAAATCGAAATCGGCAATTGGATCGCGGAAGCCATGGCCAAGGTCGGCAAAGACGGCGTCATCCAGATCGAGGAAGCCAAGTCCGCCGAGACCAATCTCCGCATCACCGAAGGCATGCTCTTCGACCGCGGCTACGTCTCCCCCTACTTCGTGACCAACCCGGATTCGATGGAAGCCGTTCTCGAGAACGCCGCCATCCTCATCTACGACAAGAAGATCAGCTCGATGAAGGACCTCCTGCCCATCCTCGAGAAGGTCGCCCAGAGCGGCAAGCCCCTCCTCATCATCGCTGAAGACGTCGACGGCGAAGCCTTGGCCACCCTCGTGGTCAACAAGCTGCGCGGAACCCTCAAGGTCGCGGCCGTCAAGGCTCCGGGCTTCGGTGACCGCCGCAAGGCCATGCTGGAAGACATCGCCATCCTCACCGGCGGGCGCGTGATCTCGGAAGAGACCGGCCTCAAGCTGGAAAACACCACCATCGACGACCTGGGCAATGCCAAGTCCGTCAAGGTGGACAAGGACAATACCACCATCGTCGACGGCGCCGGCAAGCCTGCGGACATCAAGGCCCGCGTGGCCCAGATCCGTCGTCAGGTCGATGAGACCACCTCCGACTACGACAAGGAGAAGCTCCAGGAGCGCCTCGCGAAGTTGGCTGGCGGCGTGGCCGTGATCGAAGTGGGCGCCCCCACCGAAACCGCCATGAAGGAAAAGAAGGATCGCGTTGACGATGCCTTGCATGCCACCCGCGCTGCAGTGGAATCCGGCGTAGTCGCCGGCGGCGGCGTCGCCCTCATCCGCGCCGGCAAGGTGCTGGAAAGCCTCAAGCTTACCGGCGACCAGGCCATCGGCGTGGCCATCGTCAAGCGCGCCATCGAAGAACCCTTGCGCCAGATCGCCCTCAACGCCGGCGAAGAGCCGTCCGTGGTGGCGAACAAGGTCAAGGAAGGCAAGGATGACTTCGGATACAACGCTCGCACCGGCGAGTATAAGAACCTCATCGCCGACGGCGTCATCGACCCGGCCAAGGTGACCACGACCGCATTGCGAAATGCGGCCTCGATCGCCGGCCTGCTCCTGACCACCGACTGCCTCATCGCCGAGAAGAAGGAAGAGAAGTCTTCCGGCGGCGGCGGCATGGGCGGCGGCATGGGCGGCATGGGTGGAATGGGCGGCATGGACGGGATGATGTAATGCATCCCTTCCGTACGCGGAAGTGAAACCATCCCCTGGCGTCTTTGGCGCCAGGGGATTTTTGGTACTTAGGACAAGGTGCTTGAGGCAAGGTATTTGAAGTAAATATGGCCAACCCTCTAAACATCCGGCAGAAGCAGGTCCTCACGGCCATCGTCGATCACTATATCGTCAAGGCGGAGCCGGTCTCCTCCAAGGTCCTGAGCGTCAATCCTCTCTTCCAGGCGAGCAGCGCCACCATCCGCAATACCATGGCGGAACTCGAGGAAATGGGATTCGTCGAGCAGCCGCATGCCTCGGCCGGCCGACTCCCCACCGATAGGGGTTATCGGACCTATATCGATGAACTCATGCAGATCGAACACCTGGGTCCGGAAGAGAAGCGCTCCATCGAATCCGAGATCGCCGAAAACCAGGACGAGCAGGAACTTCTCGGCCATACGGCGCGCATGCTGGAACGATTGACCCGGCAGTTGGGGGTCGCAGTCTCCCCTTCTGTGGAGCAAGGCTTGTTCAAGAACCTTTCCTTGGTACCCCTGGCCGAAAACCGGATCATGATCATCCTTTCCGTATCGGAAGCCGTATTCCAGACTACCTTGGTGGACTCCGGAATCGAGACCTCCATTTACCGGCTGGAGTCCATTGCCCGGCGGATTAACGAACGAATGCAGGGCAAGCCTGTTTCATTATTGAACAACCTCTTGCAGGACCCGAAGGACAATTCCAGCTCAGAAGAGGAATTGAGGGCCTTCCGGTTTTTCGATCGTTCCATTTCGAAACTCTTCGATTCTCAGAAGTCCCAGGGGATCCAGGTTTCCGGGGCCAGGAATATCCTGAACAGCCAAAATTTTGATAATCTCGAAGATTTGGAATCTATTTTTGACCTATTGGACTCCAAGATGGCGTTGGTACATTTCTTGCGCCAAAGGAATGAGAAGGAAGGGGTCCATGTCACCATCGGAGAAGAGCATCGCGAAGGTTATCCGCTCCGGTCCGTTTCCATAGTCACTTCGGCTTTCGATATGGGCGGCGCCCATGGGATAGTCGGGGTGATCGGGCCCAAACGCATGCCCTATTCACGACTCATTTCCATCGTGGACTTCACCGCGAAAACCTTGAGCCGCTGGCGGCGGCCGAATTCGGAAGCATAATAATGTCCAATACGCAAGAGCAGAATAGCGCTCGCGACCACGATTTAACGCAGGAGCAGGAAAATGCTCGAGACCACGATATAACAGAGGAGCAGGAAAATGCTCG
>DAINDC010000243.1:0-655 GCA_036732085.1 Fibrobacterota bacterium
GCCTTTCCCATCGAAACCATGGAAACCATCGAAAAGCTGCGTCCGCTTGGCCGGGATGCTTGCTGGTGCTGGGCTTCATCCTATGGACAAAGCCGCAAGCCGCTCCGGACGGAGGTTTCTGGGTCCAGTCGGCCTTGCTCCTTTCCAATACCACACCGGCCTTGTCCAGGGATTCCCTTTCCAATGAGAGTTCCGCCTTCGGTTCGCGCTTAGGGTTCGCTTTCGACACGCATGGCGTAATGACGAGCCTGGATTACCTGCATACCGATGAACTGTTCAATTGCCTGTTCGGTTGCATGGAACCGGCGGAGCAGACGAATCAGTTCCAGGTTCTGATTGGGAAGCGGCTGCCCGGTAGATTCGGATTCCTATCGGCCCAGGCGGGCCCGGCCTTGCTTATGGGGGTAGGTCGGGGCGCGCGGATCTCCGATAGTTGCGCGGGATTTCTCGAATGCAATTCCCAGTATGAGGAACGGAAGTTTTCGGTCGTCGGCATCGCCGTCGAGCTTCAGCCGTGCTTTCCTCCCCGTTCCTGGGAATCGGAATGGCCGTAAATGGCTTTCTCGGTCCAAAGCATCAAAGCCTGGGCGTGATGATTCTGATTGCCGTGGGCGATGTGCTCGATTGAGATGGGCAAATCCGGGCGGATCAAAAG
>DAINDC010000243.1:665-6823 GCA_036732085.1 Fibrobacterota bacterium
CCGCGCCCATTCCCAGGGGCTGCAATTGGTTTGCCGACACGCCTTGGTTGACAAGGTCGTTGACCACCGCCGCCGCGTGCCCTGGCAAGGGCAGGCCGCGATTGCTATTTTGCTCTTTCTTCCCCATTCCCGATAAAGCAAGGCTCCCATGATCAGTGTAAACCAAGTCTCCCTCGCCTATGGAAAGCGCGTCCTGTTCAAGGAAGTCGATCTCAAATTCACTCCCGGCAATTGCTATGGGGTCATCGGCGCCAATGGCGCGGGCAAATCCACCTTCGTCAAGATCCTATCCGGCGATATCGAGCCCGATTCCGGCAGCGTGAACCTGGAACCCGGGACGCGCATGGGCGTCCTCAAGCAGAACCAGTTCGAGTTCGATGAATTCACCGTCCTGCAGACCGTCATCATGGGCCACAAGTCCTTGTACGAGGTGATCCGGGAGAAGGACGCCTTGTATGCCAAGCCGGATTTCTCCGAAGCCGACGGCGTGCGCGCCTCCGAGCTCGAGGGCGAATACGCGGACCTCAACGGCTGGAACGCGGAGTCGGAAGCCGCCACCATGTTAAGTGGTCTCGGCCTCAAGGAAAGCCTGCACGGCCTCCTCATGAAGGAGCTCACCGGCGGCGAGAAGGTGCGCGTGCTTTTGGCGCAGGCGCTGTTCGGCAATCCCGGCGTGCTCCTGCTCGACGAGCCGACCAACAACCTGGACATCGACTCCGTGATGTGGTTGGAGGAGTTCCTCTACCAGTTCGAGAATACCGTCATCGTGGTCTCGCATGATCGCCATTTCCTCGACAAGGTCTGCACGCATATCTGCGACATCGACTTCCAGAAGATCTCGATCTACTCCGGCAACTACAGCTTCTGGTACGAATCCAGCCAGTTGGCCCTGTCGCAGAAGCGCGATACCAACAAGAAAAAAGAAGACAAAATCAAGGACCTGCAGACCTTCATCCAGCGCTTCTCGGCCAATGCCTCCAAGTCCAAGCAGGCCACTTCGCGGCGCAAGTTGCTCGACAAGATCACCTTGGACGATATCCGTCCGTCCACGCGCCAGTACCCGTTCATCGTCTTCAAGTCCGAGAAGGAAGCCGGCAAGATTATCCTCGAGATCGAAGGCTTGGGCAAGACTTTGGAAGGCAAGCCGATGTTCAAGGGCTTCGAGCTCAATGTTCGCAACGGCGACAAGATCGCTTTCGTGGGCCGGGACGATTTGCCCGCCACCACCTTGTTCGGCATCCTCATGGAGGAGATGAAAGCCGATGCCGGCACCTTCCGCTGGGGCGGCTCCACCACGCGCGCGTATTTCCCCAAGGACAATGCCAAGTTCTTCGATACCGACATGAACCTGGTCGATTGGCTGCGCCAGTTCTCGAAGGAGAAAGAGAAGGACGAGCAGTTCATCCGCGGCTGGCTGGGCAAAATGCTCTTCTCCGGCGAGGAATCGCAGAAGAGCGCCCGCGTCCTTTCCGGCGGCGAAAAGGTGCGCTGCATGCTGGCGCGCATGATGCTTCTGCAGGCCAACGTGCTCATCCTGAACGAGCCCACCGGCCACCTGGATCTGGAGGCCATCACCGCGCTCAACAACGCGCTCAAGGAAGTCCAGAGCACGGTCCTGTTCACCTCGACCGATCACCAGTTCGTGCAGACCATCGCCACCCGTATCATCGAAGTCACCCCCAAGGGCTTCATCGATCGCAATATGACCTATGACGAATACCTGGCGAACGAGGATGTCCAGAAGCTGCGCGCCAAGCTCTACGCTTGATCGCTTAAAATATTTTGCGTTCCTAAAACATTTTTCTTTTTCAAAACATTTTGCGAAGAGCGCCGCGCACGGAGCTCTTGGCCTTATCCATCAGCCCCTGCGGGATGGGCACGTCCACGGTGCGACTGGCATGCAAGGTGAACGAGAATAGCCCGCCGGACTCCTTATCGTCATATAAAGTGGGATTGCCGGACATCACCGCGTCCACGCGCACGGGGAAGGTCTTGCGATTGAGGAGCAGCCGTTCCGCGACGGGGCCGGCCACGTCGAACACTTCGCGATAGACCACGGAGGCGGGGATGACGATGCGGGTCGTGTCCTTGGGCTTGAGGTCGAGGGCGATATCGCCGCCGTGCATGAAGCGCTTGTCCTGGTAGAACAATTCATACCCGACCGTCACGTTCTTGAGGCCGATGGCATTGGGGTTGAACGCGGACAGATCGAAGGTCAGATCGGCCTGTCGCTCGTTGGCGCCTTGGAAATGGCTGGCGAGGAAGGCGAAGTCCGGCGTTTTCAGTTTCGACGAATGGGCCAGGCGCAGAAAGGTGCAGGCGGACAGGGCGCAGGCGGCGATGAGAAGCAAGGCGAGCAGGGCGGTTTTTTTAGGCATGACGGAAAGTCCTCCACGGATTAGACGCCTGGCCGGGTCCGAAAGCGACACGGTGGGCGGAAAAATAGATTTCTCCCGGGCGGGAATCGTGGAAGCGGCATATTTATGGGATTGGGGACGGGACTGGGGGAGCGGGATGGGGCCAAAGTAAGGCGGCCGCACGGTGCCATCGCATCGAAAATTCGACGCCATCGCGTCGAAAAAAAATGGGAGGGGGGTAACATGGGGACGCTTTTCGGAAAAATCACCTGGCTGCGGCTCGTTCCCTGCGCCGCTTTGGCCTATGCGCTTTTGCTCCCGAGCCCGGCCGCGGCTCTCATCGTCGTGAATGGCAAGGTCGTTCCCGCCTGGCCCGACGAGGGGCCCGGATCCGCCTTGGGCAAGGCCTCCGCGGTTCCCGGCGCGCCCACCCACTATTATCCGCATCCCAGCGGCACGGTCTACGGCCTCACCCTGTTGGTGGACTTCAGCGATCAGGCGCCGGCCTTCACCAAGGACGAGGTCAACGACTACCTCAATCTCAAGGGGTTCAACCGCTTCGGCAACAAGGGATCCGTGCGCGACTATTATGCGGACGTTTCCAACGGCAAGGTGGATTTCCAGAATCAGGTGTTCGGGTTCTATCGGGCCAAGAATCCCAAAGCCTACTACGAAGACGACAATGGCTATGGCCGGGCCGGGGAACTGGTCGACGAAGTCCTCGATTATTTCGATCCGATGGTGGACTTCTCGAAGTACGACAATGACAAGGACGGCAAGGTGGAGGCCATCAGCATCATGTACGCCGGCAGCGGCGTGACCTACGCTCAGGGCCTGTGGCCGCATGCGGGCGCGATCAACAAGACCAAGGATGGCGTACAGTTGACCCGGTACATGATGTCCGACATGGGAAAGAGCCTGGCCCTGTATGTATTCTGCCATGAGTGCGGCCATATGCTTTTCGGCTGGCCGGACCTGTACGGCGTGGGGGACTATTGCCTCATGGCCAACCGCATGAGCGAGACCAATCCCGTGCCCATCAACGATTTCTTCCGGGCCGATCAGGGTTGGCTGGACGTGGTCGACATCGACAAGAACACCAATGGCTTCTACAAGACCGCCGCCAACGGCACGACGGGTTTCCGCTTCGTGAATCCCGCGCGTCCGCAGGAATGCTTCTTCTGGTCCAACTGGAAAAACGTGGATCGACGCGCCGTCCTCAAAGGCAAGGGCCTGGTGATGTTCCACTTCGACAAGACCGTCGGCGTCAACAATCCTCCCGCCACCTTATGCCTCTCCGTGGTGCAGGCCGATGGCAAGGGCGAATTGAACAAGACCCAATGGCCTTTACCCGGCAGCGACCCCGCGGATTATTTTTATCAGGGCAATGGAACCTCCTTCGGGTCCGCCACCAATCCGCCCGCCAAGTGGAACGATGGCACGGTTTCCGAATTGCTGGTCCATGACATCGGTCCCATCGCCGATTCCATGTCCTTCTATGTGGGAATGGGGATAGTGGGCATTGCGCCTCGCCCGCGGATATCCGCGCTGGCCTCGATGGGCTCGATGGCATCGGAAAAGGTTTTGGGACCGGAGAATTTCGATCTCAACGGCCGCGGGCAGGGCATCGGCCTGTCGGAATCGAAAGCCGCAACCTGGGGCTGGCGGGTGAACCGGTGAGAGACAGCCATGCCTAGGCCAGGTCCTCAGATTGACTCCCAGGCTGTCGGCCGATTGGACGCCCGAAAGAGGGGTAACAAGTATGTTTCTGAAAAATTCTAATGTGCTTTTTCTCCATGCTGGGCGCCGAGTTTGCGGACACGACCGACGCCTCCGCATCCTATTCGCCGAGCCATCGGTACTTTTTGGGCGAATGCTTGTGGTTTTTCGGCATCCCCTTGAGTTTAATAGGTGTAACAACCAGGTTTCTGGGCAACTCATGAACTCGGCGCCATTCTCCCGCTACTATTCACATAAGGTCCGGCTACAATAGATTCGTCAACACCGAGGGTGGAAGCTTTCGGTGACCGGGTCCACATCCATTGCCTTCCGGTTTCTGCCAATGCAAAGCGCCTGAAATGGCACGGTAAGGAGTCGTATGTTTCCTATACGTGAAAAAAGAATCCGGCTTTTCATGCATGCCGTTTTCGGCGTGTTCATCCTTATCCATGTTTGCCGACCCCTGGCCCTGGCGCAGGAAGCTCCCAGTCCCCTGGCCGGGAAAGTCGTCCACGTATACAATCCCTTCGGAAAATCCCTGCCCTTGATAAACCTGTCGGGAGTGGGTTATCCCATGATCGATGAATCCGGGAATTGGCATCGCTTCGCTTTCGATTCCTTAGGCGGAACTCTTGCGTCCTGGATGAAGGATTTCGGCGTTCGTACCGGAGACTGGAAATGGCTCATCCCTACCGGCGGCATAGGCACTACGACGAGCGCTTTCGGAGCGGATGTTTTCGGCGCCTCCAAGGAAATTTGGATCATCGTGGATCCCGCCGGTCCGGCGACGGCCGCGCCTCTTATTCTCACCGCAGCCCCACGCACGGTTCACTTTTTCAATCCGTGGCCCGTCACTGGCCTGGAATTCGTCCTCAATGGCACGAAGCGATCCATGGTGTCCGATAAAACCCATTGTGGTTGGAGTGTCGGCTATATCCTGAATGAAGGCCCGGCCACGGGATATTTCGTCAATTCCGCCGATACGGAAACCTGGGGCAAAACCGGCCTAGGCGACAAAACACCGTTCGACTTCGCGGCCTTGTCCACGGCCAATGGCCCGGAAATCTGGATTGGCAGCACGTCGAATATTTCCAGCTCTTTTCCGGGGGAAGTCGGCTCCTGCACCTATTTGATGGCGACGACCATGCACGATATGGCCGAAACCCATCCCGATTATGGCGGAGGAAATGGAGGACTTGGCATGGTCCAAAAGGATTTGGGACCGGATAAAAAACCCGTGCCCACCGACAAAGCCCCAAGGTATTTCAAAACTTGGTTCAATACCGACCCGAAGGCCGCCATGCCGCTCAAAGGCGCTGAATCCTGCCTGGACTTGCAAATGGGCAGGAGTGACGACGGCCTATGGGAATTCGATTCCAACAATGGGCCGAATCAGGAATTCTTTCCTCTCGACGATTACAATACCTTGGACAAGAATTCCTCCTGTTCCAGCGAGGCCGACCCGCCCAAATCCACCATCCATAATTATGGTTTTTGCCTGGAGTCGCATGCCACCTTCGTTTATAAGAAAGGCCAGGTTTTCGAGTTTCGCGGCGATGACGATGTCTGGGTATTCCTAAACAATAAGCTGGCGTTGGATTTGGGCGGAATCCATCCCCCCACGGACGGCAGCATCAACCTCGATTCTCTCGGCCTGACGGACGGGCAAACCTATCCCTGGGATTTTTTCTTCTGCGAGCGAAACAAATGCGGTTCTTCGCTGCGGATCAAAACCACCATTTATTTCAAGCAACTGCGGGCTTTGGATCACGCCGAAGAAAAATTGCCCGGCGGAGGAAGCGCCTATCGCGTCATCAAACGGATCGGCGGCACCGGAGCTTGCGGCAGTTCGGGAGAAACCGTTACGGAAGTGACGCCCGGTCCCTTGACCTTCGTCCTTTTCCGGGACGGTGGAGATTCGATTCAAGTATTGCCCAAAGGCGCTTCCTTCGGCGGAATCAACGTGACCGATGGCGCCGTAGTGGTGGATCCTTCGAAGGTGTCGGGACTCGCTCCCGGACCCTATCGCATTGTTTTCTATGAGACGGCCAATCCAACCTTGCGCGACGAGGTTCATTTCAC
>DAINDC010000243.1:6833-8296 GCA_036732085.1 Fibrobacterota bacterium
GTTTCGGCGAGGGATGTCGTTGTTTTCGAAGCGCCGTTGACCCAGTCGACCCAACTGGGAAATCCGATTCGTGTCATCGCCGGGAATCATTTTCAAGGAGGCGGCAAGGATTCCCTGGTGCTGGGAACCGCTGTCTGGACCGCGACTTTCCCCGCTAATCTTCTGGTATACGCCGACTCATCGCGAAGCAGTCGCCTTGTCTCAGGAGGGAGCCTCAGCACGAAGCCAACGGGTTTGGACACGCTTTGGGTCTTCGGCGACG
Source organism: Fibrobacterota bacterium (assembly GCA_036732085.1). Taxonomy (GTDB): domain Bacteria; phylum Fibrobacterota; class Fibrobacteria; order UBA11236; family UBA11236; genus Chersky-265. Next base: position 7,096 of record DAINDC010000243.1, read on the forward strand.
CCTCCGCATCGGCCGATCAGTCCGATACGCTCATCATACCCGGTTCCAATAAAGCCATCGTAACTTTCACCTTGCCTCCCTTGGATTTGCCAAAGGCGGTCTCGGCGGGAATGTACGACGAGGACGGCGACGGGCGCGGGGACCGGTTGCAAGTCCTTTACGACAGGGACATCAAGGGTAACCTGCCGGTGTCCGTAACCTACCAATGGCCGTCCTCGGCCGCTCCGGTTCCCGGGACCGACCTGGCCGCGCATTTGCACGGAGGCGATACCTTGATCTTCGGTGGCTCTCCTTTTTCCCCGGAGATTCTCACCCAAGGCTCGGGTCTATTCAAATCCATATATAAGGCCCGCGCCAAGGATTCAACTCAATCCTTAACCATTTCCGATCATATCGCGCCCGTCATCACCGAAGCCAGCATCCATCCCGGGGCCGCATCGGACACTTTGCGCCTGGCTTTCAGCGAGCCGCTCGCCACGCCATCCCGGTCGGCGCCCGCGCAAGAATTGTTCACGTACAAGGTGGGCGAGAATCAAAGCGTCGTTTCCATCGCCCCTTCGCAATCGTCATGGGCCCCGGACGGACTTTCGGTGCAGTTGATTTTCGATTCCAAAATCGGACCACGGCCCACGACCGGCGATTTCGTGCGCTTGAATGGGGGGCCCGGATTGGCTGCCGATGCTTTGGGCAATGCGCCCGGTCCCGAGGCTCGCTTCCGGCTCATTACCGGAAAAAGGCGGCTCGGGATTCAAACTCTCACTTTGACCCGATTCTCCCCCGATCCCGCCCAATTGGCCGCACCGGATTTTTCGACGACCTTGGAAGGCAGCCGGGCCGACATACAAGATGCGGTCACTCGCACCGGGCGCATAGGCGTTTTAATGGAAGCCGATTTGGCCGACTTCGCTATCGGCGACGGATTCACTGCGCCGTCGCCGTCCTCCGTGAACCTCGAATACGAATTTTCCATTTTCACGAACTTGGGCGTCCCGGTCGCTTCGGAAAAACGTTCCCTGAAATGCACCGACGAAGTGTTCCAAAACGATTGCCGCTCTCACCGTGGTCGCGTATTCGCGGGTTGGAACTACGCTTCTAAAAACCATGCAAAGGTGGCGACGGGCGCCTATGTGATTCAATTTCAATATCGCATCGTTGCCCAAGGCAAGGTTTTGGCCACCAATAGCATCCGCCAGATTTGGGG
>DAINDC010000244.1:0-6504 GCA_036732085.1 Fibrobacterota bacterium
GTCCACTGAACGCGGCCGGAGGTTTTCCTTCATCAGCAGCTTGATGGCATCGGCGATGGGTTGCAGTAGGCCGAAAGGCCCGACGCGCGTGGGTCCCAGGCGCGCCTGGAAATGGGCGCAGACCTTCCGTTCCAACCAGATGAGGAAGATGGCGGTCACCGTCACCAACCCGCAGACCAAAGCCACGGCCAAGGCTCCGTTTGCAAGCGCCGCCGCAGTGGGAGGCAGCAGGCTCCTGATCCAATCGCCGATGGGATGATTCACGGCATAGTCCCTCATCGGTCGATATCCGGGATGATCAGGTCCAAGGTGGAAAGGATGGCCACCAGATCCGCGATCTTCCCGCCCTGGGCCATTTCATTGATGGCCTGGAGATTGGAAAAACCGGGCGAGCGGCTCTTGATGCGATAAGGCTTGAACGAATTCTCGGAAACCATATAGGTGCAGAACATGCCGCGGGCCGTTTCCACATTGGAGAAGTAGCTGCCGGCGGGCACCTTGTAGGACGCTTTTTCCTTGGAGCGGTATTGGCCCTCGGGAATTCCCTTGAGGGCCTGTTCCAGGATGCGCACCGACTGCCGCATCTCCTCCATGCGCACCATATAGCGATCGTAACAATCGCCGTTCTTGCCCAGGGGAATGTCGAATTCGAAACGATCGTAGATGGAATACGTATCATGCTTGCGGACGTCGAAATCGATCCCGGAGGCGCGGCCCACGGGTCCGGAGCAGCCGTAGTTGATGGCCCGCTCGCGGGACATCGCCCCCACTCCCAAGGTCCGCTGCCGGATGATGGGATTCTGGGTGAGCAAGGTCTCGAACTCGTCGAATGCGAATTTCAAATCCTCGAGGACTTCGTTGACCTTCGGGATGAAACCTTCCGGGAGATCGGCATTGGATCCGCCGGGCCGGAAATAATTCATGGTCAGTCGTGCGCCGCAGAGATCCTCGAACAGGCCCGTGATCTTCTCTCGCTCCTTGAAGCCATAGAGGAAGGCGCTGACCGCGCCGAGATCCATCCCGAAGGCCCCCCACCAGAGGAGATGCGACTGGATGCGCTGCAATTCCGAAACGATCACGCGGATATATTCCCCGCGCTCGGGAACCCCGATGCCCATGGCCTTCTCGATGGCCAGGCAGACGCAGAGGTTGTTGATATGGCTGCTCAGATAGTCCATGCGATCGGTCAAATGCAGGTATTGGACGAAGGTCTCGTTCTCGCCCATCTTCTCGATGGCACGATGGATGAAACCCAGGTGCGGCACCACTTCCACTACGGTCTCGCCGTCCAGGCGCACCACCAGCTTGAGCACGCCCTGGGTGCTGGGATGCTGCGGACCCATATTGAGGAAATACTCCTGCGACCCGTCCGCGCGGGTATCGCGCAGGGAGAAGCCCGGAGGCAGGACGAACTTTTCCGCTTTTTCATTCATGCTGGTGAGACCGCTGTTCATACTGCGTCGTTCATACTAATAAGGCCGCTTCACGACCCGGGTCGGATCCTCGAAGTCCTTGCGAAGGGGATGCCCGGGAAAATCATCGTCCAGGAAAAGCCGGCGCAGATCCGGATGCCCGGTGAAATGGATGCCGAAGAAATCGAAGGTCTCGCGTTCATGCCAATTGGCGCCGACATATAGGTCGGTCAGGGTGGGGATTTCCGGATGCGCGTCATGCGGCAGCGCGCAGCGGATGAAGACCTTGTGCCCGATCCCGATGGACATGAGATGCACGACCACGTCGAAGCGATCCTTCCAATCCACCGCCGTCAGCTCGATGAGATAGTCGAGGCGCAAGCGCGCGTCGGACTTGAGGAATCCCACCAGGGCCAGGTAATCCTCCTTGGCCACGGCCACGTCCAGGATATATTCCGGCCCCAGCGCCGTGAGTTTTTCAATCGTAACTTCCGGGATACCCTGGGCGGTCAAGGCCGGGAAACGGGAAATGAGGATCTGGTACAGCTCCTCGGCGGGCAGGCCCCGTCCGGGCTTGGGGACGCGGGCCACCTCGTCGAACTTGGGAGCCGCGATGCGTTTGATGACCACGCCCTTGAAATCCGGATTCTCGAGCTTAAAGCGCTCCTGCGCCTCTTTCATCCCTTCCTGCTTCAGCTTCTCCTTGGCTTCCCAAGCGGAGGCGCAATCGCTGAGGACGTCCTTGATGGGAGCGCGGTTGATGGGCTGCGGCGTCAGGGATTTGCGCCATGCGCCTTTGCGGATCAACTCCTGCAACTTCATCACGCCATAGAGCAGGGCTTCCGGCCGAGGCGGACAGCCGGGCACGTAGACATCGATGGGAATGAGCCGATCCGCGCCCTTAATCACCGAATAGCTGTCGTAATAAAAAGGGCCGCCGGAAATGGTGCACGCGCCCATGGCGATCACGTATTTGGGGCCGGGCATCTGTTCATAAAGGGTGATGAGCCGCGAGCCCATCTTCTCGACTATGGTTCCCGCCAGGATGATCAGATCCGCCTGACGGGGCGAGGCCCGCGCCACCTCGAGCCCGAATCGGGCCCAATCGTTGTCCGACGCTCCCGTGGCCATCATCTCGATGGCGCAGCAGGACGTGCCGAAAACCAGTGGCCAAAGGGAATTGGCCCGAGCCCAACCGACCACCCAATCCACCGCATTGACCGCACTGACCTTGGACGGAAGCGGAGGCAGGCTCCCCGAAGGCTGAGGCAGCCTCTCCGCGGGCATTCCGTTCCCGTTCACTCCCATTCCAGCACCTTTTTCCGCCAGGCATAGGCCAAGGCAAAACCCAGGATGGCGATGAAAACGAGCATTTCACACCAGATGAAGACGGCGGAGACCTTGGCGGCGCCCGCACCCGCGGACCTGAGCACGGACAAGGCGGGAAAGAGGAAAACCGACTCCACGTCGAAAACCAGAAAAACCAAGGCGAACAGGTAATAACCGATTTTGAATTGGATGCGCGCGGAACCGATGGCCGATTCCCCGCTTTCGTAGGCTTCCAGCTTTTTGCCGACATCCGGGAAGCTGGGGGCGATGATCCGGGAAAACACCATGGCCGCGCCCGCGAAGAGCACGCCTACCGCTGCGAATACGCCAATGATGATGTATTCCGTCATCCTACTGAGCCTCTTCCGCGCCCATTAATCAAAAGACCACATGGAAAAAGATATAAAGGTTGCAGGGAATGCGACAATGCCCGGCGGCTGTTTTACCCGACCTGCCGGCGAAGGTTTGCGGATCAGGCAGCCTTGCCTGAAGTAGCCGAAATGGGTTCGGAAATGGGTTCGGAAATGGGTTCGGAAATGGGTTTGGAAAATCGCCTCCCGACCTGAGAGCCCGCGCCGATTTCAAACCGCTTTCACCCGCATGCTTGCGCAGGGTTCCGGGAAACCGTTAAGACCAGTTAAAATGGTTCTTGGCGCCTGTCCTTGATCCGCTACCCGGAAACCTTTCCTATGATCGCCGAACCCGGTTCACGTAAATCGGATTTCATCCGACTTCCGTTGCCGGCCTTTTTTTACGAACCTGGTTTAGCCAAAGTCCGGCGCGAGCTCGCGCGGACTTGTCCGCCCGGGTCAATCGATTTTCAATGTTCTGGTTTACCGCTCTCATTTTTCGTAGAGCAAAGGCCAGGAATTCCCGATTTCCAAATCCCCGGAAAACCAGGCTGGATAAGGGCGAAGCCGGATCGACCCCCTTCTCAAGGTTCAGTTTATCCGGAGCGCGAGCCCGACTCTACCGATAATGGATATTTTTTAGGCCGCGGTTCGATTACTTTTCGGTACTTATCGCAATTTACGAAAGACTTGTAATGGCTTAGCCATTGATTTTCCTTTACTTGGATTGATCGGATTGCCCATAATGAAAATGGGGAAAATGTATAGCTTCCGTAAGGTATTGGAATGATATAGTTTGGCTGAATGTCGTCCGGCTTTCTATAATCGGGGGTTTCCCCAGATCCCTATCCGGACAGAAGAATTGGGAATCATCGATGCAAAGCCGCGCTTTACCCCGCTCTAACCACATCATGACAAGGCCGATCCTAGCCATGCCCTTCTCGCCGGAGAGCGATCCACAGGGTAACCTGAATGTTACGGTAGCGGGTCTGCGTTCGGTGGGTGGGACCCGGAATGAGCGCGGAACGGGATTGTACCAGGACCGGAAAACCGTGGTTTTGTTTTTTGGAATTTTTTCTCTTCTGAAATCAAGCCAAAAATTTATACTTCCTAATGTCGCGGGGCCCTTCTGAATAACACCTCCAAAGGATCAACAGTGAAGTCTACACGCTTCGTTTTTTCCCTTTTACCCATCTTAGCCATCCAAGCCGGGTATGATGTTTCTTACGGGCAGACTTCGCCGGCGTCCTTGACCCTTACCGCCAAGGTGCGCGATTTCAATGAGGAGCCCACCGGCAGCACCAACGGATTCTACACCGTGCCGCATCATCCGGATTTCAACACCTTCGGCGGCTGCCCGGGCACGGGGTATGTGGGTGCGAACATCCTCACGACGGGCAAGCTCGACACCGCCAACTTTCCTAATGACAATCGGACCCCCCAACTGGTGAACGTCAAGCCCCTTTGTTATACCAGCACCACCAATTTCGATCAGTGGTTCAACGACGACCTGACCTCCATCAATCGCCCCTTCCTTTACGACATGGTCTTCCAGCCCGTGACAGGTTCACCCGGAATCTACCAGTATTCGAACAACAATTTCTTCCCCCTTGACGACGTGAATATCCCGACCATCACCCGGCCCTTGAAGGGCGGCATCACGACGAGCTTCGGCCAGAATTCGAACGGCAATACCAACCATAACTTCGGATTCACCACGGAGTTCCACGCCACCTTCACCTACCTGGCGGAAATCCTTTCCGGCCCCACGCCCAGGCCCGCGCAGAAATTCACCTTCAGCGGCGATGACGATGTCTGGGTGTTCATCAACGGAAAGCTCGCCATCGATTTGGGCGTCGTGCATAGCAGTGAGACCGGGAGCCTTACCTTGGATGCCGCGACGGCCGCGACCTTTGGCCTAGTGGACAAGAAGCCTTACTTCCTGGATTTCTTCCTCGCCGAACGCCATGTCACCCAGTCGAATTGCGTCATCACCACCAGCCTGCAATTGGAAACGGAAAAGGTGGGCACGCCCATCGCGAATCCCAAGGGCGGCCTCTTCGATTCCAAGGTCACGGTCACCCTGACCGATTCCATTCCCGGCGTCACCCTCTATTACACCACCGACGGCACCACGCCCACCGATAAGAGCACCAAGTACACGGGCCCCATCGACATCTTCAATACCACCACCCTCCAAGTCATCGGCTATAAGGACGATTGGAATCCCAGCAATGTCCTGACCGAGGTCTATACCAAGCGACCCATCGCCTCCATCCTGGAAATCCTGGGAGACGGCGGCGTGGCGCTTCCCGGTGGCTACCTCACCGAGCTCAATTCCACCTATGTCGTGAAGCTCACCACCTCCCAGGTCGATCTCGCCACGCCCTTGCCGGTCGCCACCACCCAGGTCTCCCTCGACCAGGCAACCCTGACCCTCACCCTGCCTGCTTCCATCGCCAATGTCATCGTCTTCCAAGGCCCTTCCCCGCTCTCGATCGCCGCGGCCACCAAGAACGACAACAAGACCGAGGCCACCGCCTATGACAGCCTGTTCGTCCACTGGGTCAACCCCAAGCTGCCCTCGGACTTCGCGGACAAGCGCATCCTCATCCGCCCCGCGCCCAAGCAGGCCACGGCCGCATTCAGCACCAAGGCCGACGGCTCCGATACCACCACCAAATTCCTCCTCGGCACCAAAACCATCTATGTGGTCATCAAGGACCAGGCGCCCAATCCCACCAAGACCTATACGGCCGTCATCACCGCGGAAACCTTCGGCATCGACAAGGAGACCGTCGCCCTGACCTTGGTGCCCGGCACCACCGGAACCTACGTCGGCAAGCTCGACGTCAAGAACGACATCAAGAACTCCGGCGACAATATCCTGGAAGTCTCCCTGGGCGGCGATCAGCTGCGCGTGGTCTATACCGATCCCGTGGACGGGGATATCGCCATCGGCACCGCCGGCTTCGATGCCAGCGTGCAGGAAGCGCCCAACCTGCAATTCACCGATGCCTCCGGCAACCAACTCGTAGATGGAACCATCCTATCCCCCGCCAGCGGCAAGCTCTTCGTCAGCTATAGCGATGACTACTTCTACGGGAATATCCCGACCATCCAGGTCGCCTTGACCTTGGTCAGCAAGAAATACGGCAACGTTATCGGCGCCGATCATGAGCGGATCACCTTGACCCTGACCGGCATCCCCGTGGCCGGCGGCACGCGCGCCACCTGGACCGGCTCCATCAACCTCGCCGATGCCTTCCCCGCCGTGGATTCCAACGGCACCGCCGAAACCCATTTCCGCGGCGAAGCCACCGTGTCCGTCTTGGGCCATGACAATACCGGCGCCTTGGATCCCGCTCCCATCACGGACTTCCTCCTCATCGCCTATCCGGACAGCCAAGCCG
>DAINDC010000244.1:6514-8296 GCA_036732085.1 Fibrobacterota bacterium
TTCCTGGAAGCTGGCGGACCCGGTCCCGAAGAATCCGGAAGGCCTGATTCTTTCCGTGAAGGATCAAAGCTACACCTCCGGCCTCGACACCGCCTTGGTCAGCATAGGCTGCACCAAATCCGGTGACAGCGTCTCCAATTTCGGCGGCGTGGAATCCGCTCCGGCCACCGGCTCCTATACCACCAGCATCCTCACCAAGGACGAAGGCGTGCCCAACTTCGGCGACCGCCTCCTCTCCTGCCTCACCACGGATCAAATCCGCATCCGCTATGTGGATCCGGTCTATGGCACCTTGACCGAACTGCTGGTCACGGAAGTGGGCAAGCCCGAAGCCAATCCTCCCGGAGGCAATTTCATCACCAGCGATCTGGTCACTTTGACTTCGGCCACGCCCGGCGCCATCATCTACTATACCTTGGACGGCACCGTTCCCGTTCCCGGGGTCAGCCCCATATTCACGGATCCGCTGCGCATCAGCGTCACCACCACCCTCGAAGCCATCGCGGTCTTCCCCGGACTCAAGGACAGCAAGGTCCTGACGCAAACCTATACCAAGACGGTGGTGGCTTCGCGTCTCGAGATCCTGGATGAGAATGGGAATCAAATCGCCGGCGGCGTCCTGACGGGCGCGTCCAAGGCCGTGCGGATCAAACTGGTCACCACCCAGGACAACCTGGTCTCGGTCCTGACCAATGTCAAAACCCTGGCCGCAGGCGATGCGGAAACCATTCCCCTGGGTAACTTCAATGCCCTGGGAAATTCCTTCCAGTACGAACAGGAAGTCCCGCTGGCTTCCCCCTCCGCCAAGACCGCCGGGAATTTCATCCTCGAAGCCAAGGGCACGGATACCTTGATCGCCAAGTGGGTCAACCCCTTCAACTCCGCGGACTTCGCGGCCGATACCATCACCATCAAGCCCGCCTTCGTCGCCGCCGAGGTCTACTTCTCCTTGACCGAAGGGGGTCCGCGGATCACCCAGTACCCGGTCAATCAGGACAGCATCTTCATCGTGGTCAAATCGCGGCCCATGGATCCCACCTTGACTTATACGGTGGAAGTCACTTCCAGCGCGGGCATCACCGATACGGAGACCTTGGTCCTCAAGGAGCTCACACCGGGAGTCTTTTCCGCCAAAGCCCCCGTGGACATCGCCGGCAGCAAGGCCCCGGGCAACGATACCATCGATGTCGCGGTCGCCGGCGACCAGCTCACCGCCGTCTTCATCGACCCCGTCTACAAAGACAGGTACCGCGGCGATGTGGGCTTCGCGCAGCAGGTGCAGGAAAGCGCCAGCCTGGACTTCATCGACGCCAGCAGCGGCAATCCCGTCGCGCCTGCGGCCATCTGGAGCCCGGCCAATGGCAAGGTCTTCCTGCGCTATACCGATGACTGGAATGCCGGCATCAATGGCGCCGTGGATACCATGAAGGTCCAGTTGCTCCTGACCAACAGCAAGTCCGGCGATGTGGTCGGCATCGACAGCGAGACCGTGACCCTGATTTTACAGGGCGTCCCCACCGGGACCAAGGGAACCTGGGAAGGCTCTTTGGCCCTCATCGACAGGCAGAACGCGAAAAAGGGCAATGACACCCTCGAGACCTATTACCGCGGCAAATTGACGGCAACGATAACCCCGCATGACAATGCCGGCCATCTGGTGGGCCCGGACCTGGTCGATGAACTCGTCATCGCCTATCCCAACCAGGCCGCCGAGATCGTCATCGAGGACACGTCGGGCCATGGCGTGACCCGGGAAACCCCCAAGGTCCTGATCATCATCGC
>DAINDC010000245.1:0-1609 GCA_036732085.1 Fibrobacterota bacterium
GTTTTATGCAAGGCGGGCAGGGCGGTTGATTCAGGCATCGGCCAGGGCTCCCGGGGGCGTATTGTCGGCGATGAAGCGGATTTCGCGAGCGATGCTGCGCGCGAGGTCGGCATCGTCCTTGGGGCGGTGGGCTTCCGGCAGTACGCTCCAGGTATAGGTCTCGATCTCGAAGTGGCGGCAGAGATCGTGCGAGACGGCGAACCGGTAGGCCTTGAGCATATCGTCGCGGGTGGTGGCAACGGAGGCGGAGTCGAGCAGATCCGCGGCATCGATGGGCACGTGGAAATGCACGCGCCAGGGGTGCGCCCAGAGCCCGGCCTCGGCATCGGCAAGCGCTTCCGGCAAATCGTCGAACCCGACTATGCCTTCCGGCGTCCGGATCCGCGTCTGGTGGAGAAAGCGTTCTTCCACGAACTTGGCGCGTAGCGGTTGGGAGGTGCGATCCGGATCGGCCTTGAATTCGATCGCGCTCGAGAGTTGCATCTTGGCGATGCGGATGCCATTGGCCTTCAATCGTTTCAGGACCGCGATCGGATCCTCAAACTGGACGGCCTGATGGCAGGTATCGCAACAGAGGCCGCAGAAAACCGCGAGCTCCTCCGGTGTGATGCCGGCCTTTTTGGCTTCGGGCCTGAGATAGGCATCCCAGAAGATCAGGACCTGATCGGTGGTCTCCAGAACGCAGCCGGGTTCGGGCTCAATGCCCAGGCGGATGACCTTGCCTTCCTTATAGGCGATATCACTCGCCGCCCGCACGAACGCGCAGAGGTTCCGGGCCGCGGCGCGGGACTGCTCTTCCGTCCAACCGATGCGCCATCCGAGAGGCAAGGTGGAAACCGATCCTTCGCCTCCCTGAGGCACCAGATCGGCCAGGATGCGGGCGCAGGCGAGGGTATAGTCGAGGCGCTCGGCCTGGGTCCAATCGGGATGGTAGACCTTGGTCTTGACCACCTTGTCATGGAAATTGCCGAAGGGAAATGCGTTGCAGGTAAAGGCCGATAAGTGGTGATCGTCGAGCAGCCGCTTGATCCTCTTGCAGGAGGCTTCCGCTTCGCGAGGCGATCCGCCCGCCAGCTCCGCGACCAAGGCGGCGGGAAACCAGAGACCCATGGGCAGGTTTTTCCAACCCAGTTCCGATCGGATGGCCGGGCCAAAACGACCTACGATATCCTGCCAGGAGGCCCAATCCCCGAGCGGATGCACATTGGTGCAATAGGTCAAGCCGAGGTTTTTCAAGTTTTATAGCCTTCCGTCCGGCTTAGCCCGGGGACCCAGTGGGCCCGGTAAGGGAACAGCAATAATCCTATTCCCAAAGATTCGCGCCCGCGTTACATTAATTTAGTAAACCCATTGCGTGGATTCGGGGGGATGGAATTTGGGCATGCAGGATAAGCTGGAGACAGCCAAGAACGTTCGCGCGCCGGCTGTCCCGGCTCTCAAGGCCGCATCGATAGAGACCTGGACTTCGCCCCTCGCGGGCGGGATGCCCATCCACTTCGGCGAAGGCGCCGTCGATCGACTCCCGGAACTTCTGCTGAACCTCAAACCGGACCGCGTCTTCATCCTTTCCGATCAGCGCGTCTTCGGCCTCCATGGCGCGGCCTTGCTG
>DAINDC010000245.1:1619-8286 GCA_036732085.1 Fibrobacterota bacterium
CCCCGGAAATCCTGCTCATCCCGGAAGGCGAAGGCGAGAAGAAAATCTCCAACCTCGAATTCATCTGCCAGCAGTTCTTCGAACGCGGCATCACCAAGTCCTCCGTGGTCGTCAATTTCGGCGGGGGCGTGATCCTCAATATCGGCGGGCTCGCGGCCTCGCTCCTGTACCGGGGCATCCGCTTCGTCCAGGTGCCCACCACCTTGATGGCCCAAAGCGACGTCATCGTCTCCAACAAGCAGGGCATCAACTTCGCCGGAGGCAAGAACCGCCTGGGCGTCTTCAACATCCCGGCCGCCGCCATCGCCGATACCCGCTATGTCCGCACCGAGCCGCCGCGCCAGCTCCGCGCCGCCGCCGTGGAATATTGCAAGAACGCCATCCTCCTTGGAGGCGAACATTACGAGGAGGCTCTGCGCTTCTTCGCGGTGCGCGAGACTTTTTCGGATGCGCAATTGGAACGCCTGCTGCGCAATAGCCTCTCCCAGAAATTCGAGATCGCCCGATTGGATCCGCTGGAGAAATCCCTGGGCCTGATGCTGGAATACGGCCATACCGTCGGCCATGCCCTGGAATGGCTGTCCCAGGGACGGCTCCTGCATGGCGAGGCCGTCTACCACGGCATGAACGTGGCCGGCCAACTGGCGCACCACCTGGGCGTCATGCCAATGGAAGAGCTCAAGAAGCAAAGCGTGCTCCTGAGCCGACTGCCCGGCATCCCCGCCATTCCCAAGGACATCTCCGTGGCCCAGATCCAATCCATGGTGCAACGCGACAATAAGAAGGTGGGCAAGGGCTTGGCCTTCATCCTGGTCAAGGCCATCGGCGAGGTCAACCGCCATGAAGGCGGCGTCCTGACGCCCGTCTGCGAGTTCCAGCTCAACCGCGTCATGCTGGAGTATTGGGATGCTCTGTTATAGCACGGGCTCCCTGCCCGACGCTTTCTCCCTGCCCGAAATCGCCGCCCTGCTTGCGCCCACGCCTTTCCGGGGCGTGGAGCTGGTGGTAACACCCGCGATGCTGCAACGCGCCGGTGACGTAGCCTATTGGCGCGGCGTGCGCGCCGGATTCGCCGCGGCCGGACTCCTCTTCCGCAACGTGCATCTGGGCGCCCCGCATCTGCTGGGACCCGAACCGCATCGTCCCGGCCTTTCCTCCCTGGACCCATCCGGCCGCGCGCTCAAGGCCGAAGCGGCCGGGAAGGCCGCCGCCATCGCCGCCCTCCTGGGTAGCCCGCATGTCACCCTCACCACGGGCCTTCCGGAGCGGGACGACGAGCCCGCGGCCGGACTCCAGTTGGAAGCCCTCCGAGGCGCGCTCGCCGAACTGATCCGGAACAAACCCAAGGAAGTGGTCTTCCTCATCGAGCAGGAACCGGAGCACGTGATTCGATCGACCGGGCAGCTCATCGGTTTGGGCCTCGCCTTTCCCGGCCAGGTTTTCGTGAACTTCGACGTGGGCCATAGCGAGGTGATGGGCGAGGATATCGCCGCCTGCATCTTCGCGCTGGGGCCGCTGCTGCGCAATATCCACCTCGAGGACATCCAGGATCGGGTCCATGCCCATAAGCTTTACGGCGACGGGAACGTGGACTTCGCCGGCATCTTCCGCAGCCTCCGCGAAATCGGCTACCGCGGGGACTATACCCCCGATCTCTACCCCTTCAAGGACGATTATCTGCGGGCCATGGCTTGCTCCCTGGACTTCCTGCGCGACCACGGGGTTTTGACCCGGCCTCTCTGAGGCCGCGGGCTCTCTGAGGCCGCCCGGCTCCGCCAAAGCCGAGCGACAAGGCCTTTATCGCCTTGCGGATCCAAAGGGATTGCCACGGCCCTGCCATTATCAGACAATGGGGCCAGGTTGTCCGGTCTTGATCGGCCTTATCCGTAAAGAGCCCGGACGCGAAATAGGGGGAGGTCGGCTTTGCCCTGGATCCACCTGGCTTTCTTCCTCTCCGGCCTGAGCGGCCTCCTTTACGAAGTATTATGGACGCGCATGACCACGCATATGATCGGCGCGGCGCCTTATGCCGTGAGCCTGGTGCTCGCGGTCTTCATGGGCGGGCTGGGCCTGGGCGGTTACCTGGGCGGCCGGCTTGCCGACAGGCAGGCGACGGCTTCGGGCCTCCTCAGGCTCTATGCCGCCCTCGAAGCGGCCGTGGGATTGTACGCGCTCCTCCTGCCCCGGCTCTTCCGGCTTTGCAAACCGCTTTGCGCCTTCAGCTATCGCAGGCTCTACGATCATCCCGCCGCCTACCACCTTTTCCTTTTCCTCTTCTGCGCGGCGCTCCTGTTGCCGCCGGTCCTGTGGATGGGCGCGACCTTGCCCATCCTCTGCCGACGCATCACGTGGACGGGAGGCCATTGGACCGCCCGCCTGGGTTACCTCTACGGCCTGAACGCCGTGGGAGCCGCCCTGGGGGCTCTCCTCTGCGGCTTCTGGGCTCTGGAAAACTTGGGGCTCACGGGAACCGCCCGGCTGGCGGCGGGACTCAATGCCCTGGTGGCCGCCGGAAGCTTCCTGTCGACCTTGGTGAAACGGGAGCAGTTCTCCCTGGGGAGGCCCGCCATGGGGCTGCCTGTCATGGAGCGGGTCGGCTCGGGGCGGTCCGGCGAGGCGCAGGAAAAATCAGGGTATCCTGAAGGTTACGATAACCTGGGAGTTACCACGGCCTGGTCCGGGTTCCCGGCCATCCTGGCCCTCTGGGTCTTCGCCCTGTCCGGTTTCTGCGCCATGGCCTGCGAGGTCATCTGGACGCGCCTTCTGGGGCTGGTCCTGGGCCCCACGCCCTATGCCTTCACCTTGGTCCTTTTCACCTTCATCCTGGGACTGGCCCTGGGAAACCTCCTTTTCGGGAACCTGGCCGATCGCCTGGAAGGAGGCGGATCCGGATCCGGATCTTCCCCGGGCCATGCCTGGCTGCTCCTGGCGGGTACCCAAGCCGCCGCGGCCCTGCTGTCCCTGGGCGCCAGCCAATTGCTGGGAAACAGTCCCGTCTTCTTCTCCAAGCTGGCCGTGACCTTCCGCCATGGGTTCTGGACGGGCCGGGCGCTGGAAGCGGTCGCGCTGTCGGTCTGCATGTTTCCGCCGGCCATCGCCATGGGCGCGGCCTTCCCGCTGATCGTGCGCCTGGGTTTCCGCCCGGGCGGCGCGGCGGGCCGGTACGTGGGCCGGGCCTATGCGGCCAATACCGCGGGCGCGGTCTTGGGATCGCTCGCAGCCGGGCTCCTGCTCATTCCTTTTGTGGGAAAGGAGACGGCCCTGGGGCTGACCGCGGGCCTGCAGGCCCTGGGAGCTCTCGCCCTCTCGTTGACGCCGCTTGCCGGGGTTCCCAATCGCCGTACCGCGCGTATCCTGCTGGCCGGTTCGGCCTTGGGCGCCCTGGCGCTGGCCCCGTTCCTGCCGAGCTGGGACAGGCTGGCGCTTTCCCGATCGGCCTACTACGATGCGGGACCGGAACTCCTGCGTTACGGGTGGGCGGAGGCCTTGTTCCGGCCGCGCCACAGGGTGCCGGGCCCTTCCGGCGGGGAGGAGGTCTATTACGGAGACGGCATCGGGGGCTTCACCACGGTCTGGAGGACCATGGGTCCCGTCGGCGACGAGGACTTCACCCTCTTCAACTCGGGCAAGGCGGATGCCTCCGCCCAGGCCGATATGTTCACGCAGACTTTGTGCGCGCACTTCCCCATGCTCTTCCACCCGCATGCCCGCAATGTCATGGTGCTGGGGCTGGCCAGCGGGATCACGGCGGGCGAGGTCCTGCATTATCCCGTGGAGTCCGTGGACATCCTCGAGATCAACCGCCAAGTGGTGGATGCAAGCCGATTCTTCCTACCCTGGAACAATGGCGCGGTCCAGCATGCCAAGGCCCGCCTCATCCTCCAGGACGGCAAGGCGCATCTGGCCCTGACCGATCGCCGCTACGACGTGATCATCTCCGAACCCTCGAATCCCTGGATGGCCGGCCTCGCCGAATTGTACTCGCTGGATTTTTTCCAAAGCGCCCGCGACCGGCTCAATGCGGACGGCATCTTCGTGCAATTCCTCCACGCCTACCAGATGGACTGGCAAACCTTCGCCATGGTCGGTCGGACCTTCGCCCGCGCCTATCCCAACAGCCTGCTGATCAGGACTCTCCCGTCCCCGGAGGATTCCACGGGCCCGGCCAGCGATTACCTCCTGGTGGGTTTCAAGGCGCCGGGCGGCCTGGCGGTGGAAAACGCGGTCCGCAATCTCGCCCATGCCGGACGTTCCCGCAATGTTACCCTGCCCAATGCCGGCATCCTCTACCGCCTGATCGAATCCGACGACCTGGCCGGCCTTTTCGGCGACGGGCCCCTGCATACCGATGATCATCCGCTCCTGGAATTCGCCGCCTCGCGGCTCATCTACGTGGATCAGGGCCGCGACATCCGCCGGCATATCCGCTCCGGAACGCCGCTCGCCGCGGATCTTTTGGCCCGCAAGGCCGCCGCCGGCGGCGACGTGGACGCGCAGATCGATTTCGCCGCCTATGCCCTTTCCGTGCTCCGCCCCTTCCCGGACATGGTGGACCTGGAACGCGCCGACGCCCCGCAACGCGCACGTTACCATGCCCTGGTGGAAGCCTACTGCGGCGCCTATTCCATTTCCGACTATTCCCCTTTCACCCCGGCGGCCGTACGGCGCAGCTGCGTGAGCGGCCAGGTCAAAGCCTTGCGGAGCCGGCTGGCTACCGGGATGAACCGGGGCCAAGTCCTCCTGGCGATGGCCAGCCTCATCGAGCATACCGGGGAGGCGAAAGCCGCCCTGCCCGTGTACCGGAGCGCCATGGAGGCGGGAGGCGCGGATCCCGGCGTGGTGGAAGCGGCCCGCGGCCGGGTGGAGGCGTTGACGAACGTCCCGGACCCGGGTCTTTGACCGATCGGGTTCGGCCTGGCCTGGTGTGATCGGACTCACGGCTGGAAAGATCGGCGGCGATTATCTTATTTCTAATCGTCGAGCACCCGCGCGCTCCTTTTCTCACAAAGCCCTGATCCTTATGCTGCACCGATGGCGTTGCGGTAAGCGTCCGGGAATTGCAGCGTTCGCGCATGATATCGAAAAACCGGATGTGAAGCTGGCCGTCCTGGACCAGCAGGAGAAAAGACATTGAGCAAGATTGTGAAAGACCCGTATGCGATGCCGGGCGTCGACCCCTACAAGAAAAAGTCGCCTGACAGGCGGGATCGCCCGTTCCTGGTGAGCGCCTGAGCCATATCTTTGTTGGTCCTGTTGGGTGCGGCGGTGGAATTGGAGAGAAAGATCAAAGCCAATACCGCAAAGAAATGCTCCTACTCATTATGGCGGCAGGGGTGCATGGATTATTGGTTACTTCCAGGGATGAGGGAGCCTGATGCAACGGCACTTATCGAAAAGTTTCATAACCTCATGGACCAGCATCGGGTATTCAGGAAGGTCTTCGGTATCTTATGAGTTACCTATATGAGGGAGGCCTAAGGGCCATAACGGTATTTGCCAGCTCCATTCCCTCCACCGGTCCAAGTCCAGGTTTGCGCACAAAGTGTGCGCGACGATTGGTTTCTGTGGGTGAAGATCTCTTCTTGGCGGTCAAATTGATCACAAAATCAGGAACGACGCCCTAAAGGTTGGGCTATATTTGAAAACATCTCGCCATTTTCTCACAAAAAAACATGGCTGGCATTTTGCTTGATGGAAATGAAGTGGGCTTGAGCGGGTGGTCGGGAAGCGCCTTTTGAAGAGTCCTGAAAGTCCGAAGGAATGCGGTTGACACCATGGTCCGGAAACATTGTGCGAAAGGGAGAAAAATGTGGAATCACCTTCCAACTTACTTGCATATCCGATATGCATATCTTGCCCTGATTGGAACTTTGGCTTCCTCCACCGAAGCGCAAATGGTCGGAGTGAAATGGGATCGCGATACAATCGTTGAGAAAGAATACCAAGCCTCTTTCTGTCAGAGCAATCCGGAGAGGGCTGCGATTTGCTCCGATGCGTTTTCAATAACGCAATCGAGTTCGCAACAGGTCGTCATAGATTCGATTTACTTCAAGGTTACGACACCGGGAATTCAATCATCCCAAGCCATGGTGAGATACAATCAAAGCATCCTGTATTTCGCATACCATTCTTCCGGACGCTATCCATGGAAAATCCCGGAATACAATGATCCCGGCTCCACCAAGATTTCAATCGACCCCTTTCAGAAGGCCTATTTTACCGGAGTCGAAATAGATAACTGCTTTTATGGCTGTCCAGTCTCGCAATCGGCTGCGCAGCCTAAGTTTTTGGTAACTGGTGTTTTAATATTCGTCCTCAACAATCGTCAACGTGACACCCTGACCCTTATGGGTTTGCAAAACCAGTACGACCCCACGCCCATCTACCGGCGCCCCAATTCAGGAGTCAACAAGGTTTTCCCGGAAAAGCCCGAGGTCTATCGCAATACCAACGGAAGGTTGGTCGGTTCTTTACAATCGAAAGGATCCGACAACCCGGAAATCTCGTTTTCGTGCTGTAACAGTAAGCGTTAGCCTTTAACCATATTCCGTCAAGAAGAATAAAAATGGGTATTTTCAAATCCCCAATAGGGATTGTATTGGCGTGTTTTTTATGGCTATATCCGGATTTCCCAATGTTACTTGTAACCTCCCAGGTACATTTGAGA
>DAINDC010000246.1:0-7224 GCA_036732085.1 Fibrobacterota bacterium
GCCTAAGACGGAGCGCGCGGACCGAAAGGTTCGCGCATGGGTAGGTTATTCCTGAACACTCAGGGTTCGGAACTCGGCCGATAGCTTCTCGACCTGCTCCACGAAGTGGGTCTTCTGCTCGGGAGTGAGCAGATTGTGGACGGCCAGGATCATGGTTCTCAATCTTTTTTCAAATTCCACATACCGGGCTTGGTATTCCTGGGAGCGCAGCCTCTCGGGATAGAGATAGAACTCTTCCAGGAATTTCCGCAGTTCATCCTGACTGGCATGCCTGCGGAGCAAACCGGCGAGCCTTTCCTGGGCCTTTTCCCGCGTGTCCAGCCACAAATCCCCGTTCCAAGGCAAAGACTGGTTGAGCGCCTTGATGCGGGCTTTTTGGTCCTTACTCAAGTGTCCGGTCCAGTCTTCCAATTCCTCGATGATTTTACCGTAACGATGATCGAGCCGGTCGTCCGGGCCGCCGCTGAAATCCTTATGGAATTTCTGATTCTTTTTTTTCTGTTTTTCCACCCAATCGTCGATTTCCTCCGGCGTCAGAGAGGACAGCAAGGTTAATCCCCTGGACACCACGGGCTCGAGGGTCCGGCGCATCAGGAGCTGGTATTGGGCATAGCCGCTGTCTATCTCGGAGGGACGGAGTCCGTTCTTGACGCTGTCAGCCGCCCAGGTCAGGAGCTCGGCATAGGCGGGCAACATGATTTTCCGATGCCATTTGAAATAGCTCGCGACATCGTCCTTGAAACGGCTGCGCTGGTTCTTGTCCAGATCGAAATTGTCTTCCACGGAATAAATGACCAGCCAATCGGCATATTCATAACCGAGACGCAGCTTGGTGCAGCCTGTCGCGGTGAGGACGACGGCCAGGGCGGCCGCGGCTCGGATCAGGGGAAATCTGCCGATGTGGAAACGGTAGGCCATCCCGGACCTCATGAAGAAATGGTCGGACTAGAAGAGCAAAGGCTCAGAAGGTGAGGTTGAGCGCCTGGACCACAAGACGATCGCCGCCGCCACGCACCGGCATCCAGCCGATGGTCGGAGGATGCACATGCACGGAGGCTTCCTTGCCCACCACCCGCTCGCGTTTCCGATCATGGAACCAGCGCGAGACATTGAATCCCAAGGTGCCTCCGATGGAAGGCACGGCCAACAGGGGGATGAAGGGTGTCCAGTTGATTTCGTCGTTGACGCCCATCCAGGATGCGATGGCCAAGGCCCCGCCGGTGGCCACGGCCGTACCGAACAAGGTCGGGAACAAGCCCCCGTCCTCTTCTTCGGTCTCACCTACGAAATAGGTCGTGAATGCGGATCCGAGCAGGAGGCCGGAGGCGCCGCCCCAGAAGGCCCCGTAGTTATTGTCGTAGCGGATGCCCGTAAAGCCGAGCGTGCCTTTATGCGCCGAGGAATCGCCGACGATGGCGGTCTCAATGCCGCTGCCGATGAAGAAGCCCAAGGTGCCGGCCACCACCGAGCCGAGGATTCCGAATCCGTATTCCCTTGCGATCAAAGGGACATCATTGATCAGCCGGATGTCCCGGGGTGCCCGTTTCGGTTCTTCCACCGGAGCTTCCATCGGCACGGGAGGCTCAGTCGTGGTCGAATTGGTGAAGGACTCCGGGGCCGTAGTGGTGGCTGCTGGGGTGATGATTTTCGAAGTGTGGGTAGAGTCTACCGCAGCGGCCCAGCCACTCACGGATAGCAGGCCCGAAATCAGAACAAAGACAGTGGAGGCTTTCCCCATGGTTCCTTCCCGGCTCTAAAGCCACGGATGCGATTGACTCGGCGCGAAAGTTGCGCCGCAATAAAATACACGGAATACGACCGTGCAAAGATAGTAAACAGTTTTTTTCGGCCCATTTTGGAACCGGGCGGGACCAAAATAGAACAGGCATCCCCAGGAGTTACCGGACGGTCCGACCTTACTGTCGGTAATCTCCAGGAAATCAGGAGTCCATCGGCCAGACGATGCATTGGCATGCCCATTGCCTTGTATTTTATTTTCCGGCGCCCGAATGAACGGGTCCGGTTGCCCTTTGCAAAGGGGAGGCATCCATGGTTCTGAAACGATTGACTTGGCCGGCCGAGTTGACCTTGACCTTGATCGGTGGCAAGTGGAAGGGACTGATCCTCCATCAATTGCTATCGGGCGAATCCCGCCGCTTTGGCGAGCTCAAACGTATGCTGCCGGGCATATCGGCCAAGATGTTGGCCAAACATTTAAAAGAATTGGAATTCGACGGACTCATAACCCGCATGGAAACCGGCGGCGATCACCCCCGGATCCTTTATACGCCCACGTCGCGCTGCAAATCCCTGGCGCCCATATTAGCGGCCATCCGTCAATGGGGCGAAGAACACTTGGAGATCTATGGTTCCGAACAAGCCGCTTCGCCGGTAAGCCCGCTCCCCGGTGAGAGGGAAGCCGCAGTCCAAGGAACGGACGTTCAAGGAACGGCCGTTCAAGGAACGGACGCCCGAAGCGCGGACCTCAGTTCCGGGACGACGTGGGTAGCGCGCTCGTCTCATAACGTTGCGCCTTGAGCGCCTCCAAAAGCCCGTCGCGGTTCAGGTTTTCCTTGACGCAGAGTTCCAGGTAGAACTCCTGCTGCAGGGGATCCCGGCATCGCTCCAGGATGAGCGCATGGCGATCCCAGGGGATGGTGCGGAGCTTGGGCAATAGTTGCGCCCGTTCGAAATAGTTCAGGTAGAAAAGCCGCATCAGCTGGAGGTCCGCGGGGAAAAGCCCCTTGGCGCCCAGGAATTCCAGACGTAACTTGGCCGATACGGCCTCGATGACGGGAGGCACGGCGATGCCATGGGCATGCATCATGGCCAGGCTATGGCCTACGTCCCAGCAAAGCCCCACCCACTCATCGGAAACGGGCGAGGGCTTCCCATCGCGGCGGGCACGCAGGTGGACCCGGATGGTATCGTGCAGCCATTGGATGGCGGTTTCTTCGGCAGGTTTCATGGCTGTTTTTTTTCGAGTCGTCATCGTTGTCACAAAAATACATTCAGGATCGCATCCTTTTTTTGATCCCGCAGCGATAATACAATTTCCAATATTGCATTTCAAACCGCAATTCCGAATATATACTTTCGTTCTTTGCGGCCGGGGACCCCGAGATTCCGGGAATTTCACAAACCGTGCGATACGCATGGCGAAGCCTGAACGATGGAACGCTTTATATGGAACGATGGAATGCTTTATCCGATAGGCGGTTAGGTCCGCTCAAATAATCGCGGCAATGCCAATCTCAATTTGGCGATATAAAGGGGTTTTGTGTAAAAAATTTTCCGGGAATTGCCAGGTTGCCCCATGGTAGAATCAGGAATCGACCGTCAGAGGGAGGATCTTATGGAAATGATGACCGACCAAGTGCAGATGGGCGTATCCGTATTCAGCGCGATGATCTTCGTGGTTTGGATTTTGCCCGGAATGGTCTGCCGCAAGGGGAAGTTTCCCGAAGATCTTCCCAGTCGGAAGTAAGGACTCTCCGGAAATCGTTCCGCCCCTCCGCCCTGATGACCCACCCAGGTGCCCGGCCTACTCTCCCGGCACCAGTTTCTTATCCCCGCCCAGCTTGGTGAAAGACTTGAAATATTGTTTCGCCTCTTTGGGACGATTGGCCCCATGGGTCGAAACTCCCGCATAATAATAGCCCATCGGCTCTTCCGGGCAGATCCGGATGGCATTGCTGCTGACAGCCAAAGCGGAATCCAGCTTGCCGGATTCGAAAGTCAGTTTGGCCGATTGCACGAGCAGACCGCAGGACAATGGCCGCGCCCGCAGGCCTTGTTTCGCCAGTTCCATGGCCTCGCTCTGGCGTTTGCCCGCATCGAGGGCTTCGGCCAGGGCGACGGTCCCTTCCTCATGTGAAGGATCCGCCATCAGGGCCTTCTTGGCGGACTCCTCGGCTTCGACCACCCTACCCTGCTTGAGCCGGACTCTGGAAAGGTAGGCCATGGCTTCCGGCAGCGGCGAGGCGAGGATGGAAAGCTCAAGATGATGCTCCACGGCGTCCGGCTTTCCCTGCGCCTCGAAGACCAGGGCCAAGCCGTAGAAGCCGCGGGCCTTCCAGAGAGGATCGGCATGCTGGGACAGGTCCCCGAAAGAGTTCTCGGCGTCCTTCACGTCATCCAACTTGATTTGGCAAAGGCCTTTGCGATAGAGCGCCTCGGGGTAGTCCATACGGTAGTTGATGGCCTCGATGAATTCATCGCGCGCCTTCTTGAGGCGGTTCTGGCCGAAATATCCGAGGCCGAGGTAATAATGGAATTCGGCATTGTGGTCATTGCTTTTGACGACCTTCTTCATGAGGTCGACGGCCTGATCGACATCGCCTTTGATTATATGCGCATTCGCCAGGGCCAGCTGGGCCTTGGCCAGGGAGAACTGCACCTCGACGGACTCATTAAATGACGAGCCGGTGGCGAGCTCCACGGCCTGTTCGGATTTGCCGGCGCGCACGAGCACATCCATCTGGCGCGACAGGAGAGTGGCGGACGCGGCCCGCTTGTACATCGCCGCATAGATTTCCACGGCCTTGGTGACTTCCCCGCTCTGGGCCAGGCAGTCGCCATAAAGCATCCGGCCGGATTCCTTGAGGTCGGATTCCGCCAGGCGTAGGACCGCCGCCGCCGGCTGGCAATCCTCCTTATCCTTTTCCAGACGCGCGAGGGCCTCGGCATAGCGGCCATTCGAGGGATTGAGCCGGTTCGCCTTGCGGAAAAATTCCTCCGCGACCGCGGTCTGCTGACGCTTGAGCGCAATTTGCCCTTGCCAATACAAGGGCTCCGGATCCGCTACGGACCTCTTGGCCAATTCCTTCACCAGACCTTCGGCCCAGTCAAGATCGCCCTTCTCCATATGGATGCGCGCCAGATCATATCGCAAGGCGATGTCCTTATTCCCCATGTCGACGGCCTTCTGGATGGCTATGACGGCCTCATCGATCTTCTTAAGCTCCAGCAAGGTCCGGCCAAACTGGGCCAGGGCCTGGGCATCCTTGGTGTCACCGCATGCGATCCGGAAGTGTTTTTCGGCAGCGGAATAATTGCCTTCGGCGAAAAGTAATTTGGCGAGGCCCATATTCGACTCTTTGTCCTGTGGCGAGATCTTGAGGACATCGGCATAAGCCTGAGCTGCTTGCGCGGACCGGCCCGGTTCCAAGGCCAAGGCGAGCTTGCCTCTGGCGAGATCCATATCACCGGGCGCCAGGGAGAAAGCCTTCTTGTAAGCTTCCCAAGCGGCATCTTTATGACCCAAGGCTGCATCGCTTTGGGCCAGGGCCTTCCATAGATCGGAACGCTGGGGATAGGCGGCCACGGACCGGTCCAACCGCGGCGCAGCATGGGCATGATCGCCTTTGACCGCGAACTCCAATCCGAGATAGGCATTCGCCTCGGGATTGTTGGGGTTCAGGGCCAAGGCCTTGGCATAGTGCGCGGACGTGGAAGCCTTCTCGCCACGCTTCAGGTAATAGGCCGCCAATTCCATCTGGTAGGACTCGACCACCGGTTTTTTTTCCGCCAGCGTCTCCAGGTAGGCCATTGCACCGGCTTCATCGCCATTCTTCTTTCTGATGGCGACGAGATCCTCCAGCAGGGAATCATTCTTGGACTTGGCATATTGAGCCTCCAAGAATCTTTGCGCGTCTTTATTCTTGCCCAGTCCCATATAGGCCTTGCCCTTCAGGCCGTCCAAATCCGGTTTGTCTTGGGGGACGCGGGCGAACCGATCCAAGGCCTGCGCATATTCCGTCCGGGAAAGACTCACGCGCCCGGCATAATAATAAGCATCCGTCGAGGGCGAATCCTGCAATACGGTCTTGAACAGGATGGCCGCCGAATCCGCATGGCCCGTATGGTAGAAGGCCAAGGCATGGTCGTAACGATCATGTCTTTCCCTGGCGAGTTTTTCACGCTTTGCCTTTTCATCCGCTGCGAGCTTATCTTGCGTTGCCTTCGCCTCAGCTGCTACTCGCTCCTGCTTGGCCTTTTCTTCGGAGGCCAGCTTGTCTTGTTTGGCTTTGTCCTCCGCGGCCTGTTTCGCTAACTTTTCCTGCTTTTCTTTTTCTTCCTTGGCCTTTTGCTCCGCATCGCGAGCGGTCTTTTCCTTCTGGGCTTTCTCAGCCGCTATGCGCTTGTCATCAGCCTCCTTGCGCTCTTTTTCCTTCACCTCTTTTTCATGGGAATCCTTTTCCTTTGCACCGGAAGCTGAAGAGGTCTGGCTCGCAGGGACGGAAGGAGTCATGTTCGCGGCTACCGGGGCGGGCGCGGGAACTGGGACGGCGACTGCCGGAGTCGCGGACGAGGAAGGTTTATTTTTGTGGAGGGCGGTCATTTGCTTTTCCAACTCCGCCTTGTACACGCTATCCTGGAAGGCCTTGATATTGAAAGGCGCAGCAGGTTTCGCGACAACCAGCGGGGCTGGGGCAGGAACGACAGCGGGAGGAGTCGCTTCGGGTTTGGCCACCGGCTTTTTGGAAACCTGCGTGTTACTGGGCGGCTGCGAGGTTCCAGCCTTGGCCGATAATGCAAGGCGTTGGCCTTCGGATTGGAAAATCTGCCTTTGCGCGGCATGATCGGAGTAGAAGGCGGCCTTGCGATAGCATTCGGAAGCGGCCTCCGGATCGCTCTTGACCTGGGAGGCGCCCAGACCCGCCCAATATTCCGAGGACTCGGGCTTTTTCTCGAGCAGTCCGCGATATTCGGCTTCGGCTTTGTCCGCCGCGCCCAGACCGAGGTAGGCCGAGGCCAGTTTTTCCACATACATCCGATTGGCATCGGGGAATTCACCCAAGGCCTGCAGGGCCGACAGGTATTCCTCCGAGTGCTTTTCCGGGCCCGCGGCTTCTATGGCCCCGAGGTAGCTTTCCGCAATCTTGCGGTCGCCGGGTTTCTTTTCCGCCAAAGCCGCATAGACGGCGACTTGTTCATTGACCTTGCCTGCGCCATCGAGAGCCGTCAGGTAACTTACGAGGAACCCTGCGTCGCCCGGCTTGATGGCCTGGGCCCGCGCGAAAGCGTCAACGGCTTCGGGGAAACGGCCCGCCTCCACGGAAGCATTGGCAAGGGCGACCAGGGCTTCGCGGTTCCGGGGTTCATGTTCGATGCATTTTCCCAGGCTCTGAATGGCCTTGAGGACATCGCCGGAGGCAGATTGGCTGCGTCCTTGGCGGCAAGGGTCCTTGGGCGCGGCCGTGACTGCAGGGGTCTCCCCGC
>DAINDC010000246.1:7234-8272 GCA_036732085.1 Fibrobacterota bacterium
GCCAAGGCGAGACGCATATCCCGGTGGAATAATACCTTGCTTGGCACCGGACCCGATTGTTGCATGGTCATGATAACCCCCTGGGCATATGGCATTAAAGATGAAACGAGTCGGGATTACTTACGATATAAAGCATCACAACTCGCTGATTAGAATGTAGGATAGGCTGATTTACCTCACAGGGCGCCGAGAGGGAATCCGCGGACTTCTCCGGGAGGGATCCTCCCGGCCCATCGGATTTGGCAATATGGGCCGCGCAAGCATGTAGAATCGCCGGATTCGGTAACCAAAATTCCTGACGTTAACGCACAAATTCCACTGGCTATCGGTGGATTCAGCTTCATATCATGTGGGGGGATGAAAAGGACCCGACACTAGCCATTGGGCGCTCTCCGATACATCCTGCTCATTGGCGTGGCGGCAGCTTTACTGATTACCATCCGCCATCCATTGCCGACAGGATTGAAGTTCTCGACGGCGATGGGATCCACGCCAAAAGCGAGCAGGCCCATGGGGAAAAGACCCAGGCTCGTTTTCGCTTCGGCGGGGGATTTCAGCCAAGGCCTCGCTCCGGTGGAATCCAGCGGGAGATTCGGCTTCATCGATACCACCGGCGTCATCAAGGTGCCTCCACGGTTCAGTTTCGCCGGAAGTTTTTCCGAGAACCGCGCACCCGTATTGCTCGATGGCCATTGGGGTTATTCGGACCTCACCGGGCGCATGGCCATTCCCGCGGTCTATGCCTGGGCGGGCGCGTTTCGGGAAGGCCGCGCGCCCGTAGTCGATTCCTTCGGGTACGCCTTCATCGACAGCGCCGGGGCCTTGATTGGAGCAGGCCACTACGACGATGTCCGGCCCTATGCCGGCGGCCTGGCCGCGGTGAAGACAGGCGGAGAGGAGGACGGGGCCTGGGGTTTCGTAGACCGCCGTGGGGAGGCCGTGATTCCCGCCTTGTTCGCCGACGTCACGGGAGGATTTTCCGGTGGCCTGGCCGCGGTCCGGGTGGGAAGCGATTCCCCGTATCGCACAGGTTACATC
>DAINDC010000247.1:0-3693 GCA_036732085.1 Fibrobacterota bacterium
GATCCACCTTGACCCTGCCGAGAGCGGGATCGAAGGCGGTATCCAGGGCCACGCCTTCTCCCAAGGCGCGGCTGATGAGACTTTCCAAGCCGCGGATCAAGACCTGGAGATCCACCACCTTGGGCTGGAGGATTTGCCTGCGGCTGAAGGCCAGCAGCTCCCGCGTCAAGGAAGCCGCCCGCCCTCCCGCCTTCTGGATTTCCAACATGCTTTCCCGCATGGGATTGGACTCGCCCATCGCGCCCAACAACAATTCGCTATAACCGTTGATGGCCGTGAGCAGGTTGTTGAAATCATGGGCGACCCCGCCCGCCAATCTGCCGATGGCTTCCAGCCTTTGCGCCTGCTGCACCTCTTCGACCCTCCGCCGTCTTTCCATATCCTGGCGGACGCGATCGCGTTTGCGCCCCATGGCGTTTTGGACGGATGTCACCAACCGCCCGTAATGCTGCGGGGATTTGGGCAAGTAATCCTCGAGGCCCACCTTGAGGCCGGCCACCGCGATTTCCGAACTGTCCGTCGCGGTGAACATGAAGACGGAACAATCGGGATGGCGGACCTTCAGGCGCGGAAGGAGTTCGAGGCCGTTGACCCTGGGGAATTGATAATCCATGATCGCGAAATCAAAGGGTCCGGTAGAGAGGGCCGTGTCCAGATCTTCCGAACAGGCCACTTCCACCGTGGCAAGCTGTGGGAAGGCCTGCCCCAAGGCGAGGAGGATGTCGGATCGGGAATTGGGATCCGGATCGATGAGGAGGGCGCGGAGCAGATCGTGTCCGCCCTCATCTGCTAATCTCGGAGCCTGAGCCTGTGGTTTATTCAGTTCCAGATTGATTCCAAGGTATGAATGTGGTTAGGTCACGCTTACAGGACCAACTTAAGATGCGGTCAAATATTATTAAAATCCAACCTGGAGGCAATCCCTAATTAAATTAAATCGTGACCGATCGAACCAAACCGAAATTCAGGAAAATCAGGAAGGAACGGATTTGTCAGATCGGAATGGATTTGTCACGTATCCGAATTGGGATCGGGTCGCGAATCGGATATCGCCGATTGCTCCTGCAAGTTTGGAACCGCCGGTAACAGAATTCGGAACCGGGTGCCCTCTCCCGGTTCGCTGCTCACCAGGATCTGCCCTCCGCTTTGCTTCACGATTCCATAGACCGTGGCCAGACCCATCCCCGAGCCTTTGCCCATGGGCTTGGTGGTGAAGAACGGTTCGAAAATCCTGGAAAGGGTTTCCTGATCCATGCCCGCACCGGTATCTTCCACGGCCAGGCAGACGAATTCGCCCGAATCGTGAGCCGCACCGGGATCCTCCGCCACTCCGAAAGAAAAGGCGGATGGCATCCCGTCCATTTCGGTGTTCTCCGTTGCCAGGCTCAGGCGTCCGCCCATCGGCATGGCCTCGCGGGCATTGATGATCAGGTTCTTGATGATGATCTCCACCTGTCCCGGGTCGGCTTTGACCTTGCCCAGGTTGGATGAAAGGTGGGTCACGAATTCGATTTTATCCCCGAGCGCCCGGCGGATGATCTCGTCCATGCTCAGGACCAGCTCGTTCAGATCCAAGGCCTTGGGTTGCAGCATCTGCCTGCGCCCGAAAGCCAGAAGCTCCCGCGTCAACGCGGCGGCGCGCGTCCCGGCCTTGCGGATTTCCATCAGGCTTTCCCGATGCGGATTGTCGCCGGCCGGCATCTCGAGCAGCAAATCGCTGTAGCCGTTGATGGCCGTGAGCAGGTTGTTGAAGTCATGCGCCACGCCGCCGGCCAGCCTGCCGATGGAATCGAGCTTCTGCGCCTGACGCAGCTCCTCCTCCTTGGCGCGCAAGGCTACATCGAGGCGCTTGAGTTCGGTCACGTCCTCCACCAGGCCTTCCACCACGTTGCTGTCCCCGGAAAGGGAGGTGAGGCTCAGCGAGATCCACATTTCCTCGCCGTGGGGGCCGCGCAATTTCATCTCGCGGATCCGCACGCGCCCGGTCTTCTGGAGTTCGTCCCGGAGGCGGCGCAGGTCTTCTCCATTCGCCACGTAGGCGGACAGGTCCCAATTCCTGGCCTCCTCCCAGGAGCGCATGCCGAAGATCCTCAGGAAGGCGGGATTGGCATAGGCGATCTTTCCCTTGGGCGTGACGCGGTAGACGCCCACGTCCAGGCGCGACATCAGATCCTGGAGCCGGGCCTCGGAAAGTTCGGCCCGTTTGCGGTTGCGCTCCCGATCCAGCGCGCCCCGGACCGCCACCGCCAATTGCACGAAATGCCGCGGCGACTTCAGGACATAGTCGTCCACCCCGGCCTTGAAGGCCTTCACGGCTATCTCCTCGTTGCCCGTGGCCGTGAACATGATCACGGGGCAATTCGGATGCCGGGTCTTGAGCACGGGCAGGATATCGAGGCCCGTTGACCAGTTTAATTGGTAATCGGTGATGGTCAGATCGTAATGGAAGGATTCCAGCGCCTGCTCCAGGTCCTCGTTGTCGCTGACTTCCTTGGTCAGGATATCGGGGAACTCGCGGCGCAGGGCCCGGAGCACCAGGGCCCGGTCTTCCGGATTGTCATCGATTAGGAGAACTTGCAGGTCCCTTGTCATGTCCTCATCCTTTCCTGCGGGCGTCGGTCAGGCCGGCTGCGGAGGGATTGATGCTTATTGCCGCGATGCCGTTGATTTCCGGGCTCCTCACCCGAAACGTTCCGGCAAACTGCTTATACATTTTCCTCGCCGGAGGGAAGCTCGATCCAGAATCGGCTGCCTTGTCCGACCATCGATTCCACTCCCACCTTGCCTTCCATGTTTTCCACACCCTTGCGGACAATCGCCAGGCCGATGCCCGTACCCGGGTATTTTTCAGTCCCATGCAATCGTTCAAACACCCGGAAGATACGTTTCAGGTGCCCGGGGTCAATTCCTATTCCGTTGTCCTCCACGCATATCCGCACCATGCCGTCGGTCCTGCGGGCCTGGATGACCACCTTGGGCGGCACTCCCGGCCTTGTGAACTTGATGGCGTTCGCGATCAGGTTCAGGAAAACGGTGGCCAACAGGGTGCGATGTCCCATCACCATTCCCAGCGGTTTTTCCACCGTGATCTCGGCCTGGCTGTCCTTGATTTCCGATTCCAGTTGGATCAGGGCTTCGGAAACGGCCGCGTCCAGGGAGCATGAATGCAGGTTCCGTTCCGGTTGGCCCATGCGGCTATAGGAAAGCAGATCCTGGATCAAGGCGTCCATGCGATGGGCCGCGGTGATGATGCGGCGGGTATAGTCCCTGCCGGTATCGTCGAGCTTGTCGGCATAGTCTTCGCCCAAGGCCTCGGCCACGCCTTGCATGGCCCGCAGGGGCGCGCGGAGATCATGCGATACCGTATAGGAGAAGGATTCCAATTCCGCGACCGTGCTTTTCAGCCCCTCTTCGGCGTGCTTGCGATCGGTGATATCCTCCATGGCCAGGAGCATGAGCTGCGGCTTCAACTCATCGCCGGGCAGCCGGCCCGTATTCAAAACCAAGGTCCGCATGTCGGAGGAGTTGGGAAGTTCCACCTCATGGTCCCGGATGGTCTCCCACCACTTGGAATCCAGGATGAGCTCGGCGAGTCCCGGCACGGGTCGCCCCCCGAATCCCAATTCCAGGATGGATCGCCCCTGTACCATGACCCGGCCGCCCGGGAAGGTTTCCATATAGGCATGGTTGGCG
>DAINDC010000247.1:3703-8222 GCA_036732085.1 Fibrobacterota bacterium
GCCTTGTCCAACGCCGCTTGGGCCTTGTCGACGGTCTGCTGCCGACGTTCACGCTCTTTCTGCCTGGCGGCCTCTTCCCTCGCCCGCTCGCGCTCGCGATGCTTCTGCTCGCGTTCATAAGCCAGAGCGGCCTTGCGCTCCGCCGCCTTGTCGAGGACCACCAGCGGGGTGCGCACCGTTTCGACGATGCCCTCCGCATAGGCCCGTGCGTCCTTCAATTGGCGCTGGTTGGTCTTGAGCACGTCGATGTCGATGAAGACGAGCACGGCCCCTTCGATCTTATTGTCCGCGGTGCGGTAAGGGCGCACGCGCAGGGAATACCATTGCCCGGTCGAGTTCTGGACCTCCACCTCTTGCACGCTCATGGTATCAATGACCTCATGGATCATGCTGTCCAGGTGGCCCGGGGCGATGCTGGATTTGATGTCGCTGAAGGGCCTGCCCACGTCGGTGGGGATGAGGTTGAGGACCTTTTCGGCGATGGGCGTGAAGCGCCGGATGCGCAAATCGCCGCCGAGCATGACGATGGGCACGTGGACGCTGCTGAGCAGGTTGCTCATGTCGTTATTAAGCTGGTTGAGCTCGTAGTTCCGGTTCTGCAGTTCCTCGTTGAGGGTGGTCAATTCCTCATTGGTGCTTTGCAATTCCTCCTTGGCCGTTTCCAATTCCTCATTGATGCTTTGCAGCTCTTCATTGCTCGAGAGGATTTCCTCATTCGCGGATTTCAGCTCCTCATTGGTGGCTTCATGCTCCTCGATGACGGATTGCAGGTAATCCTTGGCGGACTTCAGCTCCTTCCGCAGCGCCCGCGTCTGGGATTCCTCATGGCCTTTCGCCGGATTCCGGTTCTTGGCGGGCTGCGATTCCGTCGCCGGGGCGGACTCCAGGAACATCACCAGGTAATAGGTCTCGGCGCTTCCCATCGAGGTGAGGAGCGGGATGGCCTCGATATCCAATCTCCTGAGCTTCCCGTCCGCTTCCAGCTGGAGGCCCGTGGTCCTGACCGGCTCCTTCTGGCGCTTGCACTTGTCGAGGGTGCGGCGCAGATCCAGGAGCAGGGGGGAGCGGATCATCTTGAGCAGGTTCAGGCTGGCCTGGCCCGGCGCCGGTTCGAGGTAAGGCCCCGTCTGGCCGCGGAACTGGATGATGTCCATGTCCCCGTTGATCACCACGCCCGGAGGCACATAGGCCGCCAAGGCCACGCGATCTGCTTCCTTCTGGACCTCGGTGCCGGACCAGGCCGCTTCCCGCGCCGATTTCGGTTGTTCCAGGCGATCGATGGAATACGGGGAGATGGGGCGGGGCGGGGTAGGATAGCGCGAGAGGGGCATCTTCTTGGAGTAGATCTTGTTCTTCTTGTCGACCAAGGTGTACAGATCCGAGAACCCGCCCACGGTCTCGGAGGTCCCGAGCATCAGGTAACCGGTAGGTTTCAGGGCATAATGGAAGGTGGGGAGGACGCGCTTCTGCAGGTTGAGATCCAGATAGATGAGGAGGTTGCGGCAACTGATCAGGTCGATGCGCGAGAAGGGATGGTCCGCGCCCACGTCATGCCGGGCGAAGACGCACATGTCGCGGATATGTTTGCTGATCTGGTAGTGGCTGTTGATCCGGACGAAAAAGCGCCGGAGCCTTTCCGGGCTGATGTCCAGGGTGATGTTCTCGATATAGATGCCGGTGCGCGCCTTTACCAGCGCCTCCTCGCTGATATCGGTGGCGAAGATCTGCACGTCCGTATTGGAAGCCATGTCGCCCAGGCATTCCATCAGGACGATGGCGAGCGAATACGCTTCTTCGCCGGTGGAGCACCCAGGGACCCAGATCCGAACGGAGTCGTCGCCGATGCGCTTTTCCAGGATTTCCGGGATGATGGTTTTCTTGAGGGCCTCGAAGGTTTCCGGATCGCGGAAGAAGCTTGTCACCTTGATCAGGATATCCTGATAGAGGGCCTGGATCTCGGCCGGATTCTGGCGGAGGTATTCCGCATAATCGGCCAAGGAATCCATCCTGAGCAGCAGCAGCCTCCGCATGATCCGGCGCATGACCGTGGTCTGCTTGTACTGGGAGAAATCCACGCCATTGGCCCGACGCAGCAGCCTGAATATCGCATTGACCTGTTCCGTTTCGAAGGCGGGCTGGACCGGATCCTGAGCCTCGGGCCGTTTCTTCAGTTCGGCATAGAGGCCCGAGAGTTCGGCGGCGATTTCCTCCGGGGACGAAACGAAATCAACCGACCCGGTGGCGATGGCGCTGCGCGGCATCCCATCGAACTTCGCCGTCTTCTCCTCCTGCGCGAAGGTGATGCCGCCGGCATCCTTGATTTCCTGGAGGCCCAAGGCGCCGTCCGAGCCCGCGCCGGAAAGGATGATGGCCACGGCATGATGCGGTTGGGCGGCGGCCAGGGATCGGAAGAAAAGATCGATGGGCATATTGCGCACCGCTCCCTCGCGGGGCGAGAGGCAGAGCCGGCGGCCTTCCAGGGTCATGGTGGCATTTGGAGGCATCACATAGATGTTCCCCTCTTCCACCTGCATTCCATCCGTTACCTCGATCACGGGGATATGGGTGGACTTCGCCAGGATTTCCGGAAGGTTGCTCTCATGGTCCGGCGAGAGATGCTGGATGATTACGAAGGGAAGGCGGATATCCTCGGGGAGGGAGCCCAGGAGCTGGCGAAAGGCTTCAAGTCCGCCCGCCGAAGCGCCCACGGCCGCGATGGGGAAGGTTTCCAGGGGCGGATGGGAGGTTAGGACTCCATCCATCTGGTCTTCCCGTATTTTCACGGGCATAGCCACGGGCTTGACCGCCTTTTCGGGCTTGCCACCCTTGGGCTGGCCTTTCGGGCCCCCGGGCTTTTTTTTCGGCGTTTTCTTGATCGCCATGGCTTCCTCGATGCGGGTCAAACTCTAGACTTTGGGGAAAAGTCAAACCGAAAATTTAGCAATTGGGGTCGGCGCCTCCAAAGTAATCCTGACTTTTTGACATGGTCCTGGCAAGGTTTTGGCAACAGGGCGAACCTTTTGCGCTCGCAAGGAAAATTCCAGTATTACACACGTTACATAACGCCGAAGTTAACGGACATTCACCGCGGAGCGACGGCACTCCCTCCAATGCCGGTCAAAACCGGAATTTTATCTATTTTTCCAGGCTCGGTTTGCGAATCGGATTGGGAGCTGCGATGTCGGAGAATACGGCTGTATTGGTGGTGAATCTCGGCACTCCGGACGCGCCCACCACCGGACCGGTCCGGCGCTACCTTCGCGAGTTCTTGAACGATCCCCGCGTCATCGATATCCCGGCTTTGGGCCGATGGTTCCTGCTCAACCTGTTCATTCTTCCCTTCCGGCCGCGCAAGTCCGCGGAAGCCTATGCGAAAATCTGGTCCGACCGGGGCTCGCCGCTCCTGGAGCATACCCGGGCCTTCTCCGAAAAGCTGCGTGCCTCGCTGCCGGAGGGTTACCGCCTGGATTTCGCCATGCGTTATGGGAGCCCTTCCATCGCCGCGAAGTTGGACGAGCTTTTGTCCCACTCGCCCAAGGATCTGATTATCCTCCCACTCTATCCGCATTATTCCTCGGCCTCGACCGGCTCGACCCTGGAAATAATTTACGGAATTCTCGCCAAGAAGTGGAATGTCCCCGCGGTCCGCGTCATCGGCCCCTTCTATCAGGATCCCGGTTTCCTGGACGCCTTCGCGGCTATCGGCCGCCCACTGCTGGAATCGTTCGCTCCCGATCATATCCTGTTCAGTTATCATGGCCTGCCGGAACGGCATATCGTGAAAAGCGAAAGCCTCCCGGGCCATTGCCTGAAATCCGATGATGCCTGTTGCTCGACCCTGTCGGCGAAGAACGATTTCTGTTATCGGGCCCAATGCTTCGAGACCACCCGGCAATTGTCCCGCCGCCTGGGCCTCGATCCCACGCGCTTCACCACCTGTTTCCAATCCCGTCTTGGCCGCACGCCTTGGATCAAGCCCTATACCGATATCCTGATCCAGGATCTGGCGCGGCAGGGAAAGAAGAAAGTCCTGGTTTTCTCACCTTCCTTCGTAGCGGATTGCCTGGAAACCCTGGAAGAGATTTCCTTGCGCGGCCGGGACGCTTTCAAAGAGGCCGGCGGCGATAATCTTTTGCTCGTCCCCTCCTTGAACAGCTCCGATGCCTGGGTCGCTGCGGCGCGTAAAATCATTCTCAAATCTTCGCCCTGAATCGGGCTTCCGACTTTCCTTTCCAAATTATTTGTGGGCGCCATCCCGGCGCGATTCCCATTACTGCGGATTTTTCCCGTCTTTGCCAAAACGGCAGGACTACCCTGCAGCCCGCCTGGGCATTGGGCTAGGAGCCTTGACTGGTTTTTTCAACCGTGCCATGATATTTTATTTTTAATGGCCACTCCTGTTTCCGGTGCGCGATGTTGAAAACTTTTTCCGATAAAAACCTTATCTTCAAAAAAAAGTTGCGACCCGACCGTTGACGATGAAACAGAGTTGAAGTATCTTATCCGTCCCGCCTGATAA
>DAINDC010000248.1:0-7871 GCA_036732085.1 Fibrobacterota bacterium
AAAGAATCCTCCAAGCAGAGGCTTGCGCAGATGGATCAGAAGAACCGGGAAGCCTTGGTCATGCAGGACGGCAAGCTCACCGGCATAACCCTGCTCTTACCCAGCAACTGAGAAACCGAACCCGTTGGTCAGGAACCTGCTCCCCTTGAACAGGAACCTGCCCCGCTGGTCAGGAGCCTGATCTGAACGGGAACCCGCAGCTCAGTTCTTGGTATTGAAGACCACGGCCAAGGTCACGGCCAATACGGCCATTCCGCCCAAGGTCCACCAGATGAAATTGTGCCCGGCGCCGGGATTGGCCTGATCGGGTTGATTCCCATCCTCATCGTTTTCCTCTTCGACCTGGCGTTTGGGAGCCTGGACCGCGGTGCCGGCTTTGACCACCAAAGTCAGAGAGTAGGTCAAGGCATCGGCCCGCTTGACCTCGAATTCCCTACAGGCCGATTCATAGCCGGGGCTGCTGCCGCAGATATTATGCTTGCCGGGATTCAACGGCACGCGGGAGGAGATGGTCGCCATCGGTGAACCGTCAATGGTCAGGATGGTATTGACCGGGGTCACGCTGAGGTTAAGCCAAGCGGCCTCATGGTCCTGCAAATCGGCAGCCAGCTCTCCGAAGCCTTCCGCCATCAGCTTTTGCGGGCTTTTTGAATAGGTCTTGGTCAAGGTCGTGGTCGCTTCCCCGGTTTCCGCATCCACATAATTCAAGGTGAAGGTGAAAACCGAATCCAGCCGCGAGGTCTCCACGCTCACGAGCTTGTCCGCGGTGAGGCGGCGGGTGATATCGAGACGGCAGTTTTTATCGGTGCATTTACCCGGCTGGATGCGCATTCGGGCCATGGTTTCCACCACCGAACTCCGATCCAAGGTATGGAAGACTTCCAGGCGCTGCATCTCGGCGATGAACTGCTGGGTCATGGCCACGCCATCGCTGCCCTTGAGTCCGTCGCCGTGGAAATCGAAGATCACGACGGCGGGGACCAGGGCCTTGCCGCCCTTCTGGGCCTGGTAGGTTTTGCGGATCTTCTTGAAGCGTCCCAGGATGGTATTGCTGGCATAGGTGTCATGGATGGAAGCGAAGGGATCCAGATCCAGGAGTCGGTAGAAATACTTGTCCCCCAATTCCTTGCGCTTGGGATTCGAACTATAGAGCACGCCGAGATTCTTCAGGATGTAAACGCTGTCCTGATAGTTGAGGTCGTGTGAACCCAGGTAGCTCTCCAGGGACTTCTGCGCCTTGCCCACCTCGCCCTCCTCGAGAAAGCCTTCCACGGCATGCCGATTGACCACCTGCCCCTGGCCGAGGCCGGCGCAACAAAGCAGGAAAAGCCCGAGGAAATGGATGCGCAAAGGGTTTATCTTACCCATATCAACCTCTTCAAGAATTGGGATCTCATCATGCAAAACGTAGCAAAGCGGTCCGCGTTATCGGTGAATCCCGGCCTGGCCCTGCTCCTCGCCGGCTTGGCGTTCATCGGCAATGTCCCGGCCCGTGCCGCCGATGCGACCGTGGCGTCGAAAGTGTCCGCGGCCAAACCCAGCCCCGAGTTCATGAGCTACTGGAAATCCGGGCTCGCGGAACTGGCCAGCTACAACCTCATCACGGAACGTTACGGGGAGTTACGCAAAGGGCAAGGCGTACTGGTCTTCGTTTATGAGGAGATCAATGCGGATACGCGCATCAAGGTGGAAAGCGATAAGACGCCTTCGGCCAAGCAGGTCCCGGTTCTCAAGCTGAACAATGTCCTCAAGTTCACCACCGGAATCTATGACTACTCGATCATGACGTCCGTCTTTGCCGGCCTGGCCGGCGGCCCCGGAGTCTCAAGGCCCTTCGAGCCGCGCAAGGTTTCCTTCACCTCGCAGGAATGGTGCGGCAATGTTTTCCATCAGATCATTCCCCGCAAGGAAGGATTGGAATCGGAGATCCATTCCTACTTCGAATCGGAAGGAGACGCCAAGGTGAACCTGCCCTATCCCGCCGCTTCGGGGCCCGTGTACTATGAGGATGAGATGCCGATCCTGGTCCGCGAATTGGACGGCGCCTTCATGTCGGAGGGAGAGACGCGCAAGCTCAACATCATCCCCGGACTCTGGGAACGGCGCAAGCGGCATGTGCCTCTGGCCTTCACCACCGCGACCCTGACCAAGGCGGGCAAGGAAACCGTGAAGACCGGAACGGAGTCCCATGAGTCCGTGAAATGGATCTTGGCGGATGCCGGCATCACCACCACCTATCATGTGGAGTCGGCCCTGCCCCATCGTTTACTGGCTTGGGAAAATACCAAGGGTGAAAAAGGGGAGCTGATCGCGAGCATACGGAAAACCTACTGGGAACATAACCATACCCAGGATGAGCCGCTGCGCAAGGAACTCAAGCTCAATTATGGAGTAGGCGCCGGAGGCTAGCCGGGCTGGCTGGCGATGGCGTCATCGGCGGGAGCCACCAGGGGTTCCGGGTCGTTCATGGTTTCCGACTCTTTCAGGGGTTCCGTTTCATTCAAAGTCTCCGCCTCTTTCACCGCATCCGCCTCGTCTTTGCTGACCCTCGCCTGCACGTTGAGCTTCACCTTCTCCGGAGACAAATCGAAAAGTTCCCAGCACAGGGCATAGAGATCCAGGGCGCCGATGGATGAGGGCGCATATTCGAAAATGCTCAGGCCTTCCTTCGCCGCCTCCGCGAGTTGAATGGTCTGGCGCACCGTTTGGCGCGCGACCCGGCCCGGGAACTCCTCCGTGATCTCCTTCTGGATCGTCTGATGCAGTTGGGTATTGGCCCGGAACATATTGATGACGATTTTATGGAGCTGGGCCGTCGCCGACATCTTGTCGAGCAAGGGGATCAAATCACGCAGGCCCTGCAAGGCATAGGGCTCGGCCTGGATGGGCACGATGACGGACTCGGTGGCGAACAGCACCATGCGGGTCAGCCAGTTCACGATGGGAGGGCAATCGACCAGGATGAAATCGTAATCCGCATCCAGTTCCATGAGGATGTTCTTCAGGCGGGCGGGCTCGCGGATAAGGCGCGCGTCCAAGATGGGCAAATCGTCCAAGGTGGTGCTGCCCGCCAGGAGATCAAGATTCTCATAGCCCGTGGTGAGGATGGCTTCCTGGGGCGGACAGCGCCGCAGCAGCACCTGGGAGACATCCGGCAATCCCGCTATGGCGGCATCCCCGGCGGTGCCGGAGCCCGCGAGCAGATGCTTGGTCAGGTTGGCCTGGCCATCGATGTCCACGAGCAAGGTGCGGAACTTGGAGAAGGCAAGCGCATGGGCGCAGTTCAGGGTGAAGGTGGTCTTCCCCACTCCGCCCTTCTTGGAAAGGAAGCAAAAAGTTTTGGCCATGGATTTATTTTCCTCTTTCCATCATCCGTCGACAACGGAAATGGGCACGCCCAGTAGGCGGAATTTCTCGACGACGCGATCGTAACCGCGTTCGATATAGTTGACACCGGAGAGCTCGGTCTTGCCCTTGGCCAAAACGGCGGCTACCAGGTAGGAGAAGCCTGCCCGCAAGTCGGGGATTTCGATGCTGGCGCCTTTCAGCGGCGTGGGTCCCATGATCACGGCGGAGTGCTTATGCCCCAGGTGGCGGAAGCGGCAATCCTTTCCGCCCAGGCATTCGCTGTAGAGCTGGATGCGCGCGCCCATGCGGTTCAAGGTTTCCGCATAGCCGAAACGGTTTTCGTAAACGGTCTCATGGATGACGGACATGCCTTCCGCCTGGGTCAGGAGGATGACCAGCGGCTGCTGCCAATCGGTCATGAGCCCCGGATGCACCCCGGTCTCGACGGCGATGGGCTTGAGCTTGGAATGGATGCCGTAGAAGCGGATGCCGTCCTCGACGGTCTCGAACTCCCCGCCGGCCTTGCGCAGCCAGTTCAGGAAGGTCAGCATATGCAATTGATCCGCGCCGCGGATGAGCACGTCCCCATGCGTGGCGATGGCGGAGACCGCGAAGGAGGCCGCCTCGATGCGATCGTTGATGACCCGATGCTGGGCCGGATGCAATTCCTCCACGCCCTGGATGATCCAGGTGCGATCGGTTTCCTGGGTGATGATTGCGCCCATGGATTGCAGGAACAAAGCCAGGTCCACGATCTCGGGTTCGATGGCTGCATTCCTGATTTCGGTGGTGCCCTTGGCCGTGACCGCAGCCATCATCAGGTTCTCGGTGGCGCCGACGCTCGGGAAGGGCAAGGTGATGCGCGTGCCGATGAGGCGCTTGGCCTTGAAGCTGTAGACGCCGTTCTTATAGGAGATGTCGGCGCCCAACTGGCGGAAGCCTTCCAGATGGAAGTCGAGCGGCCGGGGCCCGATTTCGCAGCCGCCCATCATGGGGATTTCCGCGCGGCCGAAGCGGTGCAGAAGCACGCCGGCCAGGAGGATGGGAATCCGGTTCAGGCCCGAGTACTGTTGCGGCACGGTAGGGGTGGCCAAATCCTTGGCTTCGATTTCCAATATGCCTTCATCGTTCTGGTGGGTGATGACGCAACCCAATGATGTTAAGATCTGCTTCGTGATCTCCACGTCCCCGATTTCGGGAACGTTTTTCAGGACCGATTTTCCCGGCGCGAGCAGGGCCGCGACCATCTGTTTGGTCACGGCATTCTTCGCCCCGCGGATGCGGATTTCCCCCTTGAGGTAACGTCCGCCTTCGATGATGAACTTTTTGGCCATTTTGGAAATGTACAAACTAGGGGGCGGAATCAACCTGGATGGGACCGCATTCGGACTTGCCTCGGTGGCCGCCAGCCCTTACGCTTAGGGACATGGATGAGATTTCCGGCACCGGCCAATCCCCCGCGACGCAGTCGCAGTCCGATGTTTCCGTCGACATGACCATGCTCAAAAAGTCCCATGATATGATGAAGGAGAATGCGGCCGAACTCCTGGCGACCTTGCCTCCCCCGCCCCGCGCTCCCAGCCCTGCGGGCGTAGGCGGCCATCTTGACATTCAGGCATAGTGACATTCAAGCCTAGCGACATTCACGCTTAGCCGAAGTCCAGGCTCAGCCGCGCCTCCACGGCGCCTCAAAGACTACCGTTTTTTCCACTACCAGCACGGTCCATAATCCCAGCAAGGGCAAGAGCGGAAAGGCCTGGCGCGGAATGCAACTGAGCAAGGTCAGTCCACCCAAGCACAGAAGCGCGAAGGCCAAAGCAATATGCGCAGCGACCGGCAGCAAGCGGCGTCCCAGCCATCCGGGCACCAGGGCGAAAAGGAAAAGCAGGAAAGGCAGAGCGTAGAAGAAGCTGCGGTTTCCGGTCGTCAACTCCAAATCGGAACCGGGATAAGGGGAAACCGGAAAACCGAAAACCATCCGGTTCACATTGGCGCGCCAGTTCCAGAAGCATTTCTTCAGATTGGACTTGAGATTGGCGATAGCGGCCTGCTTGAAGGCTTCATCCCTGGGGATATAATCCAGGCGGGCCATGTCCTTGAAAACCTCCGTCTCATGCCCGAAGAATTCCGGATAGTCCCGCACCATATCGAAGTTCAGCCAATCGCCGGTAAGCTCCTTTTCCGGCACGGTCATGCAATAGATCTGCACTCCGCCGGAGTTGCCCCAGAAATGGAGTTTGCCCGTCACGGCCCGGGTATAGGCCAGGTAGGGTATGCAGACAGCCAGGGCCACGGCGCAGACCGCTACGGCCTTCGCCGCGGCCTTCCCGGCGCCATGGGAGGACGCTCCGGCGGAACCTGTGTGCCGCCATGCTTGCCAGGCCCAAGCCCCCGCGGCGGCCAGGAGGGAAATCTCAATGGCATATCCGAAGAATATCTTGGTCCAGGCCAGGTAACCCAGAAGTGACCCAGCCGCGGCCAGGTGCAAGGGATTCCGGCCGTCCCCTTCCAGGAGGCGGAAGAAATGGTAGGCGGCTCCGCAGATGAGGAAAACGCACAGGGACTCGGTCATCAGCATGTCGACCACGGCCCCGTGGAACAGAAGCAGCACCCCCATGATATAGGCATGCAGCAGGCTCCGCTTTTCCACGCCGGCCAGCCTCAGGGTCCCCTGGAAATAAACCATGCCGAAAAAGAGGAACAGGGTGTTGCCGAGCCGCGGCAGCAGCAGCGGCGCTTTCAAGGCCACGAAGGGAACCAGATACAAGGGGTAACCGGGACCGTTCCAGAACATCAGGGATTCTTCGGAGGCGAAATAGCCCTTGAGGATATTGTGGGCATTGATGAGGTAACGGCTCTCGTCGCCGCGCAGGAAGCCTTTATTATGGGTCACCGCATAGGCGGCATAGAGCGCCAGCAGGGGCAGAAGCTTGAGGGGTTCGCCCCAGGGCGCGGCATGGTCGCGTTTCTGCATCAGGGTTGCTTTATCTTCCAATTTCTGGACCGGCGATGTCCACGGCTTGGACACCCGCTGGGGAAATACCTGGGCTTGCAGGCGATGGCCTAGACTTTCCTGCCATTCCCGGAGAATTTCGCCCGTGAGCGCCCCTCTGTAAAGGACTCGGGAACTGGCCTGGATTTTGATTTGGAGTAGGGATGACAGGGGACCCACCATGGCCGGAGTCGGTCGGGTGGGAATCCAGAAAGGTCCTTCCCATGACTGCCGCGAAACCTCTGAAGGCCATCTTCCGCAAGCCGCTCGCCTTGGCCCCATTGGCCCTGCTGCTTACCAACTGCATGGTCGAGGACTTCGGCTACCAGTCGCGCGGCGATGGCTATGCCGTCACCGAGACCCGTTCCCTGTCTGCTTTCTCCCGCGTGGATTTGGAATGCCCCATCCACGTGACCATCAAGACCGGTTCCCAATATGCCGCCTATGTGACTTCGGACGGCAACCTCTCCGCCTTCATCCAGACCGATGCTTTCGCGGGGGTGCTGACCATCGGCCTGACCGGAACGATAGATCCCGTGGTGGTGCCGGAAGTCGTCGTGGTCGTGCCGGATTTGCGGGAGGTCATCCATGACGGCAGCGGCCTGGTCGATATCGTGGAAGGCGGTGAACAGGGGAGCGGGGACTTTCCCGACTTGAAGCTGCAGCTCAATGGCAATGGGGAAATCCATTTCTCCGGGACCGCCTCCAATTTGCGGATCGAGTTGAACGGCGCCGGCAGGATCACCTTGGAAGGCTTCGCGGCCAGCCTGCAAACGGACCTGCGCGGCGAAGGCGATGTCTTCGGCGAGAACCTGCTCGTCGAGGATGCCGATGTGAACCTCAGCGGAGCCGGCAATGTCTACCTGGATCTCGACTATCAATCGACCTTGAACCTGGATCTCCCGGGATCGGGACGGGTGGAATGGTGGGGCGCGCCCGAACAACTCCACTATAACCTGACCGGCCAGGGCAAGGTGGTCGAGCATCGCGGGCTGCCCAAGAAATCCGCGGCCGAAAAGAAAAGCTCAGGCACCTCCGGCGCCGCAACCTCAGCCACCTCCGGCGCCGGAAACGTGAACGGCAACCAGGGCCCAAAAGTGAAATCGGATTCCGCTTACGCCCCGCGGGCCTGACCCAGATAGTCGGACAGCTTGGCCAGGTTCGGATCGCCGGGGAAGTCCCGGAGCCCGGACAGGGCCGCCTGATGGGCCTCCAGAATCCGGCCGGCATGCGCCAGGAGCAGGGCCTTGAGGCAGAGGTAACTCCGGCGATACCCTTCATCCGTTTCCGGCGCGGCCACCTGCTCCAACCACCGGAAGGCTTCCGCGAAAGCGCCCTTCTCGAGTTCAAGCTGGGACAGGACCAATAAGGACCAAGGTTCATGCGGCGAGGCCTGCAAGGCCGCCATGGCCAGGCGCCGGGCCTCACCGGCCAGGAAGCGCACCAACGGATCCGGCAGGGAGAGACGCGAAAGATGCTCATGGGCAGTGGCCAAATGGCCCAAGACCCGGCCTGGATCGGAGACGACGGT
>DAINDC010000248.1:7885-8129 GCA_036732085.1 Fibrobacterota bacterium
CGCGACGGGCATCCATTCCTGAAAGCGCCTTTATGATACTGCGGATCCGGTGAGTGATCCGATGGTTCGCCAGGATCTTCGCTTGGGCGCGCCGGGCCATGGCCTCCGCCTCGGTCGGATGTTCCAGCGCCCATCGCACCTTGGCATGCAGGTCATCCGCATCGCCCGGTTCATAAACGAGCAAGTCCAGGCCCGGTTCGGCAATGTCCTGCAGCGAATGGGAAATCCGATCGGTGACCAGGAG
>DAINDC010000249.1:0-8085 GCA_036732085.1 Fibrobacterota bacterium
AGGTTACCCCGAATAGTACATTCAGGGCCTACGCGACCCAATCCTCCAGGCAGAAATCCTGGAATTTCGCCGATTTTTCAAAATGGTGATCGGATATCGCCCCGATCATTCCCATGATTCGCTTGAACGAATATGTTAGAATATGTCCGGAGAGAAGCGCCTCCAAAAAGGTCCTGATATGAAATCAGCGAAATCGATCGACAAGTCCGCCCTGGTAAACCTCTACAATATCGGAGGCAAGGACTTCCTTTTGAAGATGATTGACAACTTCATGGCTCAAGGCCCGGTGCGATTGCAATCGGCTCGCAAAAGCCTGGAGGCCGCCGACCTCAAGGCCATCCATCTCATCGCCCATTCCCTCAAGGCCAGCTCCGCCAATATCGGAGCCGTCAAGGTCCTGGAAGTGGCCGAGCGACTGGAGGAGATGGCCAGCATCGGTCTCCGCGAACATATCGCCGAAGCCTTGGACATATTGGACAACGTGCTCGCCGAAGCCATCGTATCCCTCAAGGCGGAACGAGAGCTCTGGGGCCAAGAAGCCCCGAAAACCTGAGGGTTTATCTACACGGCCCTCGGTCCTTCAGGCGGCCGAAGCCCTTGCTCTCTCCGCGAAAAACCGCTCGTCAAGTACGGCCCGGATCCTTTCCAACAGTCGGGTAGGCATGGGCGGCTTGGACGGCAGGCCGCCGCACCAGATACCCACCGGCATATCCGCGATTTCCGCCCGATCCCTTTCCGACAGGATCAAGGAGGGGATATCCGGTCCCAGGAAACGCATCTGTCCCCGCCACTGGCCGGCCGTCATATCCGGCAACTCGTCGGCGCAAATCGCCACCTGGATATCCTCGCCCCATTCGCCCAGGATTTGCAGGGCTTCGATGCCGTGCAAGGCCTCGATCACGCGATAGCCGTTCAGCTCCAGCACGAGCTTCAAGGCATCACGCGTGGAATGGTCAT
This sequence comes from Fibrobacterota bacterium, assembly GCA_036732085.1. Taxonomy (GTDB): domain Bacteria; phylum Fibrobacterota; class Fibrobacteria; order UBA11236; family UBA11236; genus Chersky-265. Next base: position 958 of record DAINDC010000249.1, read on the forward strand.
TGTCCACGATCAGCACGGTTTCCACTACGCTCACCACCTTCCAACGTTCCAGATTCCCAGCCATGTCCTTCTCCTTGGTTCGATCTTGCCGTCGACATGTATAGGATAGCTTGGGAGTGGGGACAGGGATTGTCCCGAGGGGAGGGGGATTTTGACGTGGAATCGGAATTCGGATTTTTTAAAAAGTCAGCCTGACCGACACCGCCGCCAGCCAAACCTTCGCGTTCTTCTTCACATCCAAATTGTTCTCCCGCTGAACATCGGCCCCGATGTCAATCCACTGCGCCGGCGAGTAGATATATCCCAGCCCCATTAGGACGGTCCTCTCCACATCGGCCGCGAATTGCCAGTCCATCCCGGTTTTGATCGTGATCGCATGCGTATCGTTGTCCCAGCCGCCATCCGCCGAGATCCCGAAGCCGCGACTCGACGATTGCGAAGTCGAATCGGAACAGGATTTGGATCCCTTTCCGGTGCAGACCACGGTGGACAGATTTTGATCCTGATGGAATCCGGTCACCAACCCATTCAGCTCGAAGTCGCCGAGGGTTTTCGTGAGGCCGGTGGAGAAATCCAAGGTGCGGAAGGTGCCGGTCAGTTCATCAAATCCCACCGCGAGATCCGCTTCCCAAGTGCTGTCGGCATCGAGTGAGAAGGCCTGGCTTGCGCTCAGGCCATAGCGTGTGGTCGCTTCGGCCTTGGTCTTTTGCTTTACCTTGCGGGTGAGTTTGTTATACAGGATGGCCGCATAGGTGACGCCGCCTTCCGCCCCGACGGCAGAGCCTGCCCGCTTGTATTTGAGCGCCAGGCCGGCATCCCAATCCTGCAGGCTGCCCGGTTGCGCGCTTGACACCAGCCCCTCATTGGTTGAGGCCGAGAAATCTTCCGAGAGGCGGCCACCCGCTCCGTTCTGGCGAGCGGTCACGGAAAGGGAATCCTGGAGATGGAGTCCGTTATAGGATGGCTGGCCGCGCCCCACGGCCAGTCCATGCGCGGTGGAGAAGATCCAGGGATGGGAGAGGTGGGAGGCATCGGCCTTAGTCACGATCTGGCCTTCGGATTCCGGACCGCCCGCATCCTGGGCCTGGAGGATGGCGGGAGTGAGGGCCAGGAGCGCTAATAGAAAGGCTGCGAGCGGGAACACTCACTTACCGCGCATGGTCGTGAGCGGAGGAGGCACGCGTTTCAACGCGTCCAGCAGGATGCCCGGTGAAAGCACCTCGGGCAACAATAGGAAATCGTTCGGGCCGCTGCCGAAATACAGGACATACAGCGGAATGCTGTTGCGACCGTACCTGGAAAGCGCCCTGGAGATGGCTTCGTCCCGCGAAGTCCAATCGGCCTTCAAGACTGCTAGTCCCAGCTCCCGAAACTTCTGGGTTACCTCGGTGGATCCGAAGGCGACGCGCTCGTTCACCTTGCAACTGAGGCACCAGTCCGCCGTGAAGTCGACGAAGACGGGTTTGCCATTGGTGGTCAGGGCCGCCAGACGCTCTTCCGAAAACGGTTCCCAGGCAATGCCGCCTTCGGGAACGGCCAAGGTGGTCCCACCACCCGTGGTCCCGCCACCCATGGCGGAAGCGGGATGCACGCTGCGGATCTGATCCAGGTAAACCAGGACCAGGATGAAGGCCGGGAAGAAGACGACCAAGGCCATCAGTCCAGCCACCACCCGGACCGGCGTGGTGCGATGCAGGGCCGTCCACTTGCCCAGGATCCAGGCGCTGATGCCGGCCAGCAGGAGGATGAACAGCAAGGCCACCAAGGCATCGACGCCCGCCTGATGTCCCAGCACCCAGGCGAGCCAGAGGGCCGTGGCCAGGAGTGGGAAGCCCATGAATTGTTTGAGGTGTTCCATCCATTCGCCGGGCTTGGGCAGGAAACGCATGAGACCGGGAAAGCCCGAGAGCAGAAGGTAGGGGGCCGCCATGCCCAGGCCCAGGAAGGTGAAGACAAGCATGGCATAATAGGCGGGTTGGGAAAAGGCATAGCCCATGGCCGAGCCCATGAACGGGGCCGTGCACGGGGTCGCGACCACGGTGGCGGTGACGCCCGCGAGGAAGGAGCCCGCATGGCCGCTTTGCGTGCCGGTGCCGCCGATGCGCGTGAACATATAGCCCAGCTCGAAGACGCCGAAGAGGTTGAGGCTGAAGAAGAAGAACAGGGCGCAAAGCACGATCAGGAACGCCGGCGATTGCAGTTGGAAGCCCCAACCGAGTTGCTGCCCGCCGCTCCGAAGTATGAGGAGCAGGCCCGCCAGGATCCAGAAGGAGACGAGCACGCCCGCGGTGAAGGTGAGCCCATGGGAAAAGATCTTCCAGCGCGATTCGCCCGCGCGCTTCACGAAGTCGAAGATCTTGAGCGACAGGACCGGCAGCACGCAGGGCATGAGATTGAGGATGAGGCCGCCCGCGAAGGCCAGTGCCAGCATCAACAGGAGCTTGGCCGCCCCGCCCATCTTGACGGCATCGGCGCTGCCGGCCAGGCCGAGGGTGTTCGGGAGGGTGAGGCTGGGAACCGGCGGAGGTGGTTTCGGTTCCGATAACCCGGTCACCAGGATGGGCGCCGCCAGGGCCTTGGGCATGGGTTTGCCGCGCTCCAGGGGGACGCGGATTTCCATTGCCTTCTCGCCCCCGGCCGTGTTCCAGCCGGTCTCGGAGACGGCCACGCCCACCAGGCTATCCGGACCGCCTTGGGCGCCGTTGCTTTTTGCGTTGTCCTTTGTCTTGGCCTTCGCCGCAACCTCTTCCGGATCGGGCGGAACCCGGTTCATCTCCAGCGCGAATCCGCCCTCGACCGGGTAGAATCTTTGCGGCTGCGCATTCTCGAGGAAGTCCGCTTCCCGGGGGAAGAAGGACATGGAGGCCAGGAAGCCGCCAACGGGCGCGGTGGCGATCAGGACTACGGACGAATCGAAGAGTCGGGCGGAAAATTTCCAATTGGAGGCGGTCATCGGCAAGGCGGACCGGGCGGATTTGAAAAGGGCGGCTTGGGCCGGATCGACAGGGAGTAACCCGCCAGCTACCTGAGCTGCGGAGGCAGTGGGCAGGGATAGGGCCAATTCCATGCTTCCGGGCAGGCAGATATCCTTGCAGACGATCCACTTGGCCTTGGCCTTGAGGTCGAATTTACCGGCGGCGGGGAGTTTGGCGGGCGGCGTGATTTGGACCGGCAGGAGGACTTCGCCTTCATAGCCGAAATTCATGAGCGGCGGGACGGCGAGCTTCTGCGGGTAAGGCCATTGGATCGTGCCCGCGGAAAAACCTTCGGGAAGTTGCCAGGTCAGGGAAACGGGCAAACCGGCATCGCCGGGATTGATCCAGTAGACATGCCAATGCGGCTCCAGTTTGAGATGCAGCCCCACCCAGAAGGGTTTTCCGGCGGCGATGGCCAGGGGTTCGGCCACCAAGGAGGCTTCCAGATGCTGGCTTTGCGCCGGCGCGGTTCCGGAGGCCGGTCCAATCGGTTGTCCGGCCACCCAATGGAAAAGCCCCAAGCATGCCAGGGGAAATAACAAAGCGAATTTTATTTTGCGCAAGGGAGCCTCTTTTGTCCTCCATAATATACCCACCTGGGGCGGAAATACAGGGAGACAGAAGCCGGAAATTAGGAGTAATAGGATGCGGCGATTGGGCGCTTTTTGGTAAACTCGGGCGGAAAGGATGGGTTTCCCTTCCTATATTTTCAGGGGGAAGGGCCTCAGCATGCAATGGATCTGGATCGGTATCGGGGGAGCATTGGGATCCGTATTGCGGTATTTCCTCCAGGGCTTCGTGCAGACCGCCTATCCCGGAGTCTTCCCGGTGGGTACCTTGGCGGTTAACCTGGCGGGATCCGCCCTCATCGGTTTCCTGGCGGGCCTGTTCGAATCCGCTCCCGTATCCGCCAACTTGCGGTTATTCCTCGTGGTGGGCATCTTGGGCGGGTTCACAACTTTTTCCTCTTTCAACCTGGAGAACCTGAACCTGATCCGTGCGGGGCAGGGGCGACTGGCCGTCCTCTATATCGTATCCAGCAATGTGCTCGGCATTGGGTTGGCCTTCGGAGGATATCTCCTGGCCCGATCGTTCATGCGTATTTTCGCCCTTGGGACCCAAGGCGGGGTACCCTAGCCGTTACGTCGCAAAGCCTTCAGGTAGGCTTCCACATCCTTCAAATCGGAAGGCGGGACTTCGTCTGACTTGAAGGCCGGCATGGCGCCCAGTCCGTGACGCGCCTGGAATCCCACCAGGAATCCTGGTAACGGTTTATTGTTCAGGGCCGGGCCCAATCCGGCATCGCCCCCCGGATGGCATTTGTCGCATTTGTTCATGAAGACGACCTGTCCATGGGCCACCTTGGGATCGTGCGTGTCCAAGGCGCCCCGCAAGGGTTCGCTGCGCCGCCCGGAGCAGGCGCAAAGTAAAAGCAGGAACCAAGATAAAAGCAGGAATAAGGCGTACCGGTTCATGGATTGCCTTCCTTCCAGATGCGCCAGAGGACGCCGGTCCTTTTGCGGGCCATGGGGCCGAACTTGGTAACCGACATCACTCCGAAGTCGACCACGTAAAGGGATTTCCCGTCCGGAGCGAAGCGGAGCGATACCGGACGTTCGAGGCCGCCGGATTTGAGCTTGGAGGCGGGACCATTGCCATCGCGGTTGACGGCGAAGTCCTCGTAGACTCCGCGGGCGGCATCGACGCGGACGATTTTGAATCCGACCGGTTCCAGGATCTTGCCCACCTTGGGGGCCATGTCTCCGAATAGCGCCACGAAGGCTTGGCCTACATGACCGAAAGCCGGGGAGCGCGAAAAGTCCAGGCCATCTGCGGAGGAGTGCACGGGGAGATAGGCCGAGGGTTCCGGCGGCAGGTTGTTCGCCTCCAGCGAACCTGAGACCGAGGCTGCGGCTGTGCCGGCGGGCGGCGGGCCGGGAGGGGATTGGAGCACGGGCGCGGGTCGTACGCCATGTGGGGGAGTGAACTCGGATCGGGACAGGGTCTTGGATCCGGAATAATCCGGCCAGCCGTACCAGACGCCCCGTTTCACCTCCCATAGCAATTCCCCCGCGCCCCAGATGGGCCGGGAGCCGCGCTCATCGTAGCCATTGTCCAGAACGAACAGGCGGCCGTCTTGGGAGAATCCGAGCGCGAAGGGATTGCGGAAGCCCCAGGCCACCAGTTCCGGCTTACCTCCCATCAGCGGGATGCGCATCACCGCGCCATTGCAGGGGATTTCTCCCTTCACCACCTGGCCCGCCACCGAGGGCGTTCCGAAGGGACTGTAGGCCCCGGTCTCGACCTTGCCCTGCTTTTTGTGGAACGGGTCCTCGGTCTTGTAGTCGACCCCGGACAGGGTGATGTCCTGGCAAGGGACGTCATGGAAGGAAGGGAAGCGCGCCAGCCATCCGAAATCGCGATCGTCCAGGCCCACCACGCCGGAATTGGTGGCCGTGCCCTGGCCGAAATAAAGCATGCTGTCCGGACCCAAGGCGGGACCGTTGGTATGATGATCCCCGTAGCTGGGCATCCCTTCCGCGAGGATCGTCTTTCTTCCGCCCGGGGTAACCTTGAGGATACGACCACCGCGGAGTTGCCCCCCTTCGGCGATATAGAAGGCGCCGGGCTTGCCGTCAGGGTTGGCCGGATCCGGACCGTAGGTCACGCCGGTCCAGGGCCCGTTGCTGTCGCCGACGGCCACGGTTTCGAGCAGGTTGTCCGGCAGGACCTGCAGGAGTCGCGCGGTATCCCAGCGTTCCCCGTATGCATAACCGCCTTCCACCACGAAGATGTCGCCTTTATTGTCGAAGGTCACGCCGGTGGGGAAGTTGAGGCCGGAAGCCACGGCCTCGATACGATAGCCTCTGGGCAAGGCGATGTCCCTCGCGTCGATTTTGCGGATGCCGTCCGGAGGGTTCTTCCCTTGATCGGCCAGGTTGCCTCCGCCCAAGCCGGGACGCACGGAATAGCAGGCGAAAACGGAAAGGAGGGCAAAGGCGAATGCAACTGACCGATACAGCCTTTCCAAGGAGGGTTTACCAGGGGACGTCATGCCGGCACCTTCCCGAGTGGTGAAGTGGAACGTGGAAGAGCTTATAAAGAAATTGGTTCCACCACGGGAGTCAAGCACAATGGATGGAATATCCGTTTTCGATTCATAAAAAACCGTCGGCCATTTTTACCCGTCCATTTCGGATCAATTCGGATTTAGCCTATCCATGGGTATCCGTAATGTTACCGGGGGTATCCGTGATTAATTCAAACCCAACCTTATGAAACCTATTTTACAAGGAGAGGCCTGGGACGGCGACCCTGCCTTGGAATTCAGCGGTTCCATTTGCAGGACCAGGAGGTGGAAGGTGAAGAAAATCCAAACCGGGGAAATCAATGAGCTGAAGGAGGGCCTCAAGGGGTATATCCTTCTTCCTGATAACCACGGCTACGATGAGGCGCGCACGATCTGGAATGCGATGATCGAAAAGCACCCGGCCCTGATCGTCCGTTGTGCCGATGCCTCCGACGTGGCCCGTTCGGTGGACTTCGCGAGGGAGCGTAGCCTGCCTCTGGCCGTTCGCGGCGGAGGACACAATATAGCGGGCAGCGCCCTCTGCGATGACGGGTTGGTTATCGACCTCTCGCAAATGAAGGCGGTAACCGTCGACCCCGCCGCGCGCCTGGCCACGGTCGAAGGCGGCGCCACGCTCGCCGATTTCGATGCGGCCGCGCAAGCCTACGGGCTCGCGGGCCTGACGCTCGGCGGCGGCTTCGGATGGCTCAGCCGCAAATATGGAATGACCATCGACAATCTTGAGTCCGTCGAGGTGGTAACCGCCTCCGGTACCGTTTTACATGCCAGCGCTGTCGAGCACCCGGACCTCTTCTGGGCGATTCGCGGCGGGGGCGGCAATTTCGGCGTGGTAACCCGGTTCGTGTTCAAGCTCCATGCCGTGGGTCCGAACGTTCTGAGCGGCTTGATCGTCTATGCGCAATCCGAGGCGAAGACGGTGCTGCAGCGGTATCGGGATTATATCGCCAAGGCGCCGGATGATCTGACCGTATGGGCCCTCATGCGCCAGGCGCCCCCTCTGCCGTTCCTTCCCGAGCAGGTCCATGGCACGGGGATAATCGTGCTCGCGCTGCTCTATGCGGG
>DAINDC010000250.1:0-3974 GCA_036732085.1 Fibrobacterota bacterium
CATCTACGCTTTCCTCCTGAAGGTCAGCGATGGCGCGGCTTCCTCCCAGGATACCATGCAGGTGACGGTCAATTCCGGTATCGTCTTTATCAATCTCCCCGGCCGCATCCAGGCCGAGGACTATAATGCCGGCGGCGAAGGCGTGGGCTACCATGACCTGACCGCGGGCAATTCGGGCGGCAAATACCGCACCGACAACGTCGACCTCGAGTCCACCACCGATGCCGGAGGAGGCTATAACGTAGGTTGGATCGGCGCAGGGGAATGGCTTGCCTACGATGTCACCGTGTCCCAGGCGGGAAGCTACGCCCTCACCTTGCGCATGGCCTCGGCGGTTTCGGGGACCAAGACCGCCACGCTGAGCGTGGACGGGACGAAGGTCGCCACCTTCTCCACGACGTACGCGTCCGGCTGGCAAAACTGGACGAGCGTGACGGTCTCGGGGGTGCGGCTCGCGTCGGGCAACCATACCGTGCGCCTCTCCATGGCCACGGCGGGCTTCAATGTGAACTGGCTGGACGCGGCCTACCAGTCCCCGTAGGACGGGATGATGCGACATCGGGTTCAATCGGACAAGTTCGTCCACTCCTAACTTGCGGCCTTGGAGGTCTCCAGCTTCTGGTAGGTGGACAATTTATTTTTCGAATTCTTCGTAAAGCCTACACACCTCAATCAAGCCCGGTCCCAATTGGGTGGTATCAAAAACCGGATTCACGGCCCAAGCTTTCAAGTTCTCCGTGAAGTACTTGCGATCGGGACGTTGCGGAAGGCGGCCTTTTACTTTCTTTCCCATGAAATCCAATTTTGCCACGACGATGGAAATGCCCGGTGAGCTCCCATGCTCTTTTTCCATTTGCTGCGCAAGCCCTATAAGGCCAAAAACCTTCAGCTGGAACCCCCGCTCTTTGGCAAGGCGCGCTTCATTGGCCTTCCAGGCATTGAATATCGAAACGCCCACTCCAAGAATATTCGTGGTGACCACGCCATCGTAGGAAATCATACTGGCGAATTTTCGGGCTCCGGGAGTCATGCCCAATTGACCCCGAAGCTCATCCAAATCATTTTCCTGTTCCACCTTGGCCCAATATTCCGGAAATGCCCCCAAAGTCCATACTCATCACGGGCATGCAGAAGGCGAGGGAAACCTCGCTCCGGGGTTTTAACAGGCCCTAAGCCCCCGCCGGTGTGAGCCTGGTTTCGATCCAGGCCGTGATTTCCGCGAGGTCGGCCTTGGCCACGATCACGCGGTCTATCAAGAACGATTCGCCTGTCACGCCATCCACTTGGATATGATACCCGTTCATCCTGAGGAAGATTGCGGCCGCCGCGAAAGCCACGCGCTTGTTCCCATCGATGAAACAAGGGTTCGACGCCAGGCTTTGCATCAATGCGGCAGCCTGTTCAGAGAGCGAGCGATAATATCCCGAACGCGGCCTGGCCAGCGCGCTTTCCAAGAGGCCGGGATCGCGGATACCCGGCGACCCGCCGAAGCGGCGAACCAGTTCGGCATGCAGGGCCAGGCCTTCCTCAAGGGTTAGATAAAGGGTCTCGCTCATTTGGCGAGGCGCGTAAGCAAATCAGCGTGCCGATCGAGCACTTCACCCAGCGCGGAGACGAAGGTGGGACGCGTCCGGGTGCGTTTCAGGTATTCCGCGACAGCTTCCGAAACCAGCCAAGAAATGCTCTTACCCGATTCCGCAGCGTGCAGCTTAAGCTCTTGAAGGATTTTCTCGTCCACCAAGGTGGAAAACTTGGTTTGCTTCATGAAATTAAGATGCCAGAAAATTCATGAAAAGTCAAGAAAATGTGCAATGGGCGATTCCAGGGGGATTTCCAAAGCATCCTGGGGTTATGAAAGACCTCTGCGGATAGGTACCAACCGGGTGAAAGCTTGTTCGCTAGGCTTGTGATTTGCGTCGCTTTGGCAACGGCACAGGGAGTCAACTGCGCAGGATCAATCGTTTCAAATCCGCCCAGGCATGCAAGAGGTATTTCGGTGTCTTGGAAAGTATTTTTATACCGGATAATAATCGGCGCGGATCGACGCGGGCTCCGCTGTCTCGGTAGGCGTCCCGGGGAGCCGTAATTTGAAAACAGGCTCGGGTTCCACTCACGATATTCGGTTCCGTCTAAAAAGTGGTTTGTGACTACGAACCGCTAACCAAGCCCAAGCAGCAAACCATAAAAATGACTCTACCCATCAACCCAGATCAAATCTCCCGGTTCGCGAAGTCCGTAATCTATTTCAACTCCCTGGATTTGAAACGAAAGGAAGCGCTTTCGGATGAGATTTTCCGGAAGCAACCGGAACTGCTCTTCGAGGTGATCGGCCTCTCCAAACTGGGTATTCCCATGGACCGCATTGAGCACCTGCTCAATCTCCTGTTCATTTTCTTCGACTATTTCCACGAGCGGGGAACGGTAAATCTCCCCCAAGTCACCGAACAATTGATGGATAAAGCGAGCGCGAATACCCAATCGATGCTCAAGCTCATGGACAAGGAGGGTCCGGAAGAGGGGCTGCGGATATTGGGGAAGGGAATTGAGTCCTACCCGGAAGTGGAGGCGCTGGCCTACTTCATCAGTTACATGAAGGAGAACGGCTTCAGCAAATCCTCCAAAGAAAATGAAATCTGCCTTCGAACCGGAAAAATGATCTTGGACTGTTTCACCACCGTGAAGCGGCTGAAACAGAATGTGGTTGGCAAGCAGAGGCCAGAAAAATAAAGTGGGGGGAAGCCTCCGCTACCCCCTCCGGACCCCAATAATTCGGGTTTCCGGCTCATTTGCAGCCCCGGACATGCTATTTTTTTCCAGCGGTTTACACAATTGCCGGTAAACCAAAACCCTTCGTTCCATCCAAGGAATTCATGACCCCTGAAGAAATGAAAAAGCTGGAAGCCACCCTATGGCAAACCGCCGACACCCTGCGCGCCAACTCCGACCTCAAATCCTCCGAATACTCCACCCCGGTCCTGGGCCTCATCTTTCTCCGTTTCGCCGACAACAAATACAGCGCCCGCGAAGCTGCGATCAAAGCCGAGTTCGAAAAGCTGAAAGGCAAACGCAACGAACGCCCCATCCACGAAATCGCCATCGAAAAGTGCGGCTTCTTTCTGCCCAAGGAAGCCCGCTACGAATACCTTCTCAACCTGCCCGAAAAGGACGACATCGCCAAGGCCTTGAAGAAGGCCATGCAGCTCATCGAGCAATACAAGCCGGAACTGAAAGACACTTTGCCCGTTGACGAGTACTTCCGCCTGGTCCGCAAACCGGAATACAAAATCATCCCCAAACAATTGCTCAAGAACTTCGCGGACATTCCCCGCAACGCCACCGGCGACATGTTCGGGCAGATCTACGAATACTTCCTGGGCAAATTCGCCTTGGCCGATGGTCAGGGCGGCGGCGAGTTTTTTACGCCCCGTTCCGTGGTGCGCGTGATGGTGGAAATCATCGAGCCCCATCAAGGTACGGTTTTCGATCCCGCTTGCGGTTCGGGTGGCATGTTCGTCCAGTCCTCGGCCTTCGTGGAAGCGCGCAAGTCCGATTCCAAGCAAAAGGCCAAAGACACCAGCCTGTACGTTTATGGCCAGGAAAAGACCCTGGAAACCGTGAAGCTGGCCAAGATGAATATCGCCGTGAATGGCCTGCGCGGCGAGGTCAAGCAAGCGAATACCTATTACGAAGATCCCCACGGCAGTTTCGGGAAATTCGACTACGTGCTGGCCAATCCGCCCTTCAACGTGGACGATGTGAATCTCGCCAAAGTGGAAGGCGACCGCCGCTTCAACACCTACGGTATCCCGCGCAACAAAACCAAACTCAAATCCAAGGACGGCTCCGAATCCGTCCCCAACGGCAATTACCTCTGGATCAATCTGTTCGCCACCTCGCTCAAGCCCAAGGGACGAGCCGCTCTGGTCATGGCCAACTCCGCTTCCGATGCCCGTAACAGCGAAGCGGATATCCGC
>DAINDC010000250.1:3984-7122 GCA_036732085.1 Fibrobacterota bacterium
AGCCACGTCTTTCACGCCCTGGGCGCGTGCGATCCCAAGGGCCGCGCCGCTCTGTACATGGCCAATTCCGCTACCGACGCCCGCAACAGCGAGGCCGACATCCGCAAGACTTTGATCGAGAAGAACCTGATCTACGCCATGCTCACCTTGCCGTCGAACATGTTCTACACCGTGACCTTGCCCGCCACCCTGTGGTTTTTCGACAAGGGCAAGCAGGACGATAAAATCCTCTTCATCGACGCGCGGAACATCTTCACGCAAATCGATCGCGCCCACCGCGAATTCACCGAAGAGCAAATCCAGAACATCGCCGTGATCAGCCGCCTGCACCGGGGAGACCGGGAAGCCTTTACGGCCTTGGTGCATCGCTATTTCACGGAAGGGTTTACCCGCCTGGCCGATCATCGGCCCAAGCTGGCCGAGGTGGCCGGCAGGGTGAGCGCATTTCTCAAGGCCAACAAGGTGAAGAACCCGCCGGATATCGCCAAATCCTTGGCGGGGGCGGAGGGGTTGGAAAAGTCGTATCAAAGTTATCGTAAGGATGGCGATGTTTCCGACGTGGCGGCTGCGAATAAAAAGCAACGCAAGCTGTACGGGATCATTCACCCGTTCTTCACGGCCTTGCATGAGGTGATGAAGGAGCTGGATAAGCATGTGCGGCAGGTGGAGAAGGATTCGGGCGGCAGCAAGGATATCAAGCTGCTGAAGGCGGAATTGGAAGATCTGCATAAAGAGGCCAAGGAGACGGAGTATTTCTTCGGGCATATCGGTTGGTTGCAGGAACGGTTTCCGGATGCGAAGTACGAGGACGTGACGGGGCTATGCAAGCTGGCCAGCCGAAAGGATGTGGAGGACCAGGAGTACTCGCTGAACCCGGGGCGGTATGTGGGGGTGGTGATTGAGGAGGATGGGAAGACGGAAGAAGAGTTCATCGCCGAGATGCTGGGGATGAATGAGGAGTTGTCGCGGCTGAATGCGGAGGCGCGGGAGTTGGAGGATGTGATTGGGGATAATATTCGGATGATTGCGGGTGACTTGTGAGCGACTGGAAGAGCGTCCAACTAAGGGATGTTTCTACTAAAATCACTAAGGGCACTACCCCGACAACAATGGGGTATGCTTTCCAAGAAGTTGGAATTAATTTTATTAAGGCTGAGTCCATTTTAAGAAATGGAACAATCGCTCCGGACACATTTTCGCACATTGATGAAAAGACCCACAATGCTCTAAAGCGCTCCATCATTGAAGAATCCGACGTTTTAGTTACGATTGCCGGAATTTACCTTGGAAAAATAGGGCTAGTTCAAAAAGAGCACTTGCCCGCTAATACGAATCAAGCTGTTGCAATTGTTCGACCCGATTCGAAAAAAATGGTCCCAGCATTTTTGAAATATTTCTTACTTGTTGATTCTACTACGAAATATTTGAACGCGCTTTGCCCGCAATCGGCTCAACCAAATTTAAATCTTACCCAATTAGGTAACTTAAAATTCCCACTTCCCCCTCTCCCCATCCAACGCAAAATCGCCGCCGTCCTTTCCGCCTACGATGACCTGATCGAAAACAACACCCGCCGCATCGCCATTCTGGAAAAGATGGCCGAAGAGCTTTACCGCGAATGGTTTGTGCGCCTGCGTTTCCCGGGGCATGAGAAGACGAAGATTGTCAAAGGGGTGCCGGAGGGGTGGAAGCACGTCGAGCTTATTGAAATTGCCTTTATCAATCAGCAAAATATCGGAAAGGGATTTCCTCACGAATGGATTGACTACCTTGATATCAGCGCTGTTTCTACAAACACCATTTCGAAGCCGGATCGAATGAAGTTTTCAGAAGCACCCAGTAGGGCACGACGCTTGGTAAAACATGGTGACATCATTTGGTCCACGGTAAGACCGGCCAACCGTGCGTTCGCCGTGGTTTTACATCCTCAAAACAACTTGGTGGTTTCGACGGGATTTGTAGTCCTTACTCCGCGGGGAAATATTCCATTTTCGTTTTTGCATCGGATTACAACAACAAATGAATTCGTCGACCAAATGGTTTCGGTCGCAAAAGGTGCCGCGTATCCAGCTACAAGCTCAGAAGATTTTGGAAAAGCAAAGGTATGGCTGCCTCCACAGACGTTGCTCGATCATTTTGCGAGAGTATGCGATTCCATTTACCTGAAAGCGCACTATCAGCGCAAACAAAGTGAACTTTTATCTGAAGCTCGAAACAGCCTTCTCTCCCGCCTCATGTCCGGAAAAATCGACCTCGAACACCTCGAACACCTCGACATCCACTTCCCCCCCAGCATGCGCGAGGAGGAACTGGTTCATGCCTGATTCCACTCTCCCGGCTTCCTATGCCTCCTGGATCGCAGACCTCAAGCGGCAAATCGCCCAGGCCCGCCAGCGCGCCGCGTTGTCCCTCAATACCGCCCTCATCGAACTCTACTGGCATATCGGTAAATCGTTGGCCGAGAAGGAAAAGGCTGCGGAGTGGGGCAGCGGATTCATCGACCGGATGTCCCGGGATCTCACCCATGCCTTTCCGGACATGAAGGGATTTTCCCGGCGCAACCTATACGCGATTCGGCAATGGTTCCTCTTTTATTCGGCCCGGTACCCAATTGTGCCACAGCCCGTGGCACAAATACCCTGGGGTCAGAATCGGCTTATTTTGGACAAAATCAAGGATCTGGACGAGGCGCTATGGTATGCCTCCACCACCTTGGCCCAGGGGTGGTCGCGGGATACTCTGGAACTGAAAATCGACAAAGGCGAGTACCGGCGCGCGGGTAAATCGGTGACCAATTTTGGGCAAACCTTGCCGGCCTTGCAGTCGGGGTTGGCACAGGAGACCTTGAAGGACCCGTACAACTTTGATTTCCTCGGGCTGGGCGATGAGGCCCAAGAGCGGGAAATCGAAACCGCTCTCACCGGCAGAATCACGGACTTCCTGTTGGAGCTGGGCAAGGGCTTCGCCTTTGTGGGTAGGCAATATAAGCTGGCCATCAGCGGGACTGAATACTTTCTGGACATGCTGTTCTACCACCTAGAACTGAGGTGTTACGTGGTCGTAGAATTGAAGGCGGGTAAATTCAAACCCGAGTACGCAGGCAAGCTCAACTTCTATCTGTCGGCAGTGGATACCCAG
>DAINDC010000250.1:7191-8041 GCA_036732085.1 Fibrobacterota bacterium
CATGCAGTCCAAACTGCCCACGATAGAGGAATTGGAAGATGAACTGGCTTTGCGACTAAATGAATCGCCGGAAGCGGGTGACAAGGACAACGACCATGCTTGAATCCTCGGTTATCCCCTCTTATGGAAAAGGCTACGCACTGCGTAGCCTTTTGGGCTGACCTCGCTATGCCCAACTTCATCTCCGAAGACGATATTGAAAAAGCCGCGATTCGGTTGCTCGCGGAAAAGCACGGCTACCGCACTCTAAATTGCTACACCGCCGATCTGGAAAACCTGAACGACAAATCCAACCGCGCCGATAAACAGCAAGTGGCATTTCTGGATATCCTTAAAGCCTCGGCCATCGCCTTAAACCCTTCCATCCCCGCCGAAACCATTGAACAAGCTTTGGAGCAATTGACTTCCAGCCGAGCGGCCATGTCTCCGCTTCTGGCAAATAAAACCGTTTACGGTTTTATCCGGGACGGCATCCAGGTGGAATTCGAAAACGCGCAAGGGAAAGCGGAAAAGGAAATCGTAAGGCTCATCGACTTCGAGCATCCTGAAGCCAATGACTTTTGCGCCGTCACCCAGCTTTGGATCAAGGGCGAACTCTACCCCCGGCGGCCGGATATTTTGATTTACGTGAATGGCTTGCCGTTGGTCTTCATCGAACTCAAGAATTCCAATGTCAAAGTCCGGAACGCGTATGAAGATAATCTGACCCACTACAAGCGCGACATCCCCGTCCTCTTCCAATACAATATGTTCTGCATCCTTTCCAATGCCATGGAAACCAAGGTGGGCAGCGCCATCGCGGGCTATGAATACTTTTTCGGCTCTTCGGGCGATCGAGTGGGTGATTTTG
>DAINDC010000251.1:0-7967 GCA_036732085.1 Fibrobacterota bacterium
CGGTTCGAGTCCGATAATCCGCTCCATAAGCCCCTTCGGGTTGCCTGATTTCACGAGGAATGGGTCAATACCGGAGGGGCTTTTTCATTCCCCTGCTCAACGGACTTGCAGGCTGCAGCGGGGGGTACCATCGCAATCATATTGGTCCGAAACCTAACCTTGCCGGTTTACATCCAGGCCCCCGGCCTGCCTGCGCAAGGGCCGATGTTCCAGTGTAACGCAGACGTTACGGCCCAGCCTACCGCAGGCGCCGCCCGCAAACTTCCCAGGGTGGAAGCGTCCACATGCAGCACGCCCCGGACGCCTGGGACGCGGAAACCACGGCACCAGTTATAGCATTTAGCGGTCCGGCGCGGATAGGGAAGGTGTTTCGCCCGTTTTGCATGGTAGGAATTAATCCCACCCACCGGCCAGGAATTTACTTTCACCATCAGGAAGAGTACTGTCGAACATTTCTCCAGTAAGAGTGTTTGGCGGGCGCCGATCCGGATTTTTTAATTCGCCTCATTCGAAAGCAACCTTATGCCTAAATGCGAAATTTATCGCCACTGGATTTCCTTTGCCCTTTTATTTATCGGACTGTCCGGCTGCGGGAAAAACCTCAACCCCTTCGACAGCGGAACCAAGCAGGAAGAACCCCCTGTGATATTGGTCGCAAAAGTCCGGGATTTCCACGAAGGGAATGCCACCAGCAGCCAGGGAACCCATCCCCACTTCAACCAGAACAAGGGCTCCTGCGACGCCCAGGCATTGGGCTTGAATACGGTTGCGGAAATTATCGACACCTCCAGCGGGACGGATCCGAAATTCCCCGGAGACAACCGCGGTCCCACCTTGCTCCTGCCCGTCGCGCCGGCCCTCGCCAAATGTTTCGACCCTCCGGAACGGTTCAGCGATTGGTTTCAGGACCGCGGCCCCGATACCAACCGTCCTTTCCTCGTCAATCTGGCATTCACCCAGGACGCGCGGACGGGGTATTATGCCTATCGGAATAATGCGTTCTTCCCGATCGACAAAGGGGCGGATTATGTCAAGGATGTTGACGGAGGACCGGATCCTTTCGGCAACCTGCAGACGGGAATCAAGGACAGCGTGGATCTCACCTTGCACAACTACGGGTTCACCATGGAATTCCATACCGGCTTCATCTACAAGCAGGGTCAGGGCCAATTCTTCGCCTTCGAGGGTGATGACGATCTGTGGGCATTCGCCAACGGCCGGCGGGTGGTCGATCTGGGGGGGATCCATTCCGCGGAAAAGGACACGATCAAGCTCGATGAAATGAAAGACGCCTTGGGCCTGACCGACCAGGGAGACTACCTGCTCGATTTCTTCTTCGCGGAGAGGAACGTGGCCTCATCCAAGCTTTCCATCGTAACCAATGTGAAACTCAAGACCGAATAAAATTCCCCCACCCCTATTAATCGAATATTAATTTCATCGGGATTTGACCCGGAATTTCCATCCTGGAATTCCGGCCGGCTTTTCATATCCAGGAAAGGTTTCCCATGAATGCGATGACCGATACGAAATCTTCTCTTCCAGACACGGGCCATGCCGAGCTCAAGGTGTCCTCGGTGCGGAAAACCGTATTACAGATTTTGGAGCGGGGCGATATCCGCATCGGCGGGTCCCGTCCATGGGACATCCAGATCCATGATGAAAGGCTCTTCGAAAGGGTCATGTCCAAGGGGACGGTGGGGCTGGGCGAAGGTTATATGGAAGGCTGGTGGGATTGCGGAGCCGTGGACGAATTCTTTGAACGGATCCTTTACGCGCGCAAAGGCTTCCGTCCCAAACCCAACCTGGAATTGATCCTGTTCGCCGTTAAGGCCAAGCTCCAGAACCGCCAGACCAAGGTCCTGTCCATGGGCGAGGGCCGGAAGCATTATGACATCGGCAATGATTTGTATCGCGCCATGCTGGACAAACGGATGGTCTATACCTGCGCCTTCTGGAAAGGCGCTCGCAATCTCGATGAGGCCCAGGAGGCCAAGCTGGACCTGACGTGCCGGAAGCTGGGGCTAAGGCCCGGCATGCGCATCCTGGACATCGGCTGCGGCTGGGGAAGCTTCGCCAAATTCGCGGCGGAAAGATACGGGGTCCAGGTGGTGGGCATAACGGTATCGCAGAGCCAAGTGGATCTGGGCATTGAGTTGTGCCGCGGCCTTCCCGTGGAAATCCGGTTGCAGGACTATCGGAATGTGAACGAGCAATTCGATCATATCGTCTCGCTGGGAATGTTCGAGCACGTGGGGCATAAGAACTTCCGGGAGTACATGTTGGTGGCTCACCGCTGCCTCCGGGATCAGGGGATGTTTCTGCTGCATACCTGTGGGGAGAATCGGTCGGAAACGGAAATCGACGCATGGATCGACAAATACATTTTCCCCAATGCCAATATTCCTTCCATCGCCCAGATAGGCGCGGCCATCGAAAACATTTTCGTCATGGAAGACTGGCATAATCTCAGCACCGATTATGAACGGACCCTGATGGCCTGGAACGAAAATTTCGAGTCCCATTGGTCCGAGCTTTCCCAGCAATACGGCGAGACCTTCCACCGCATGTGGAGATATTATCTGCTGCAATGCGCCGGGGGATTCCGGGCCCGCAAGAACCAACTCTGGCAAATCGTACTGGCAAAAAATCCCAAGACCCAATACCAACCGTTACGATACTAGCGGGTGTTATGCACAATTTTCGCTACTGCGGCTGGCTGCGCGGGCTGGGGCCTACGTCAGGCTCAGTCACGATACTCTCCAAGTATCGCTCCTTCGCCTTCCTTGGCCGCGGCCCGCTCGCTTGGCCTCGTTACGCGAAAATTGTGCATAACACCCTCTAGCGGGAGCGCGGATTCCGCGGGGCTTGTTCTCAAATGAGAACAAAGGCCTGGCTAGGCGGCTTTGGAAAAGTGCGTTTCGTCCGCAACCTCAACGCCGGCGGGCCGTTTGGGCGTTGGGACGGGTTGCAGTGAGGGGGCCGAAATCATTTCGATGTTTACCGCGTTCGCTTGCGAAGCGGGCGGGTCGCTCAGGTATTGCGTCGGCACCGGTTTGAGGTTCCAGACCAGGCCCAGCTTGGAGAAGCCCCAAAGGATGTAATAGGACACGTCGATTTCCCACCAGCGGAATCCCTGGCGGACCGAATTCGCATAGTGATGGTGGTTGTTATGCCAGCCTTCACCCAAGGTGATCAGGGCGAGGATGAAGCTGTTCTTGCTGTCATCGCCGGTCTCGAAGCGCTTGCGACCCAGGATATGTCCGAACGAGTTGATGGAGAAGGTCCCGTGATAGAGGGTGACCGTGGAGACGAAGAATCCCCAGATCACCATCTGGGCGCCATTGGTATGGAGGCCGGGCGCATAGTGATGCAAGAGCTTGCCCAGTCCGAGCAGCAGGAAGGCGAGGATGGCGGGAGCGACGAAGTCGAAGCGATCGATGAACAGGAGTTCGGGGAAACGGGCGAAGTCCTTGAGCTTGCGGCTCCGTGCCGTCGAGTTTTCGCGCTTGGAGAACCAGAGCATATGGCTGACCCAGAAGCCATGTTGCTTGGGCGAATGCGGGTCTTCCGGCTGATCGGAAAAGCGGTGGTGATCGCGGTGGTGGGCGGCCCAATGCAAGGCGCCGCGTTGGGCGGAGGCATTGCCTATGAAGGCCATTGCAAACTGCATGGCGCGGCCGGTCTTGAAGGTCCGATGCGAGAAATAGCGGTGATACCAGCCGGTGATGGCATGCATGCGCACGATATACAGGAATACGGCGACACCCAGGGCGATATGGCTGTAGCCCACGAAGAAGACTCCGAAACACATCAGATGCAGGGCCCAGAAGGGCGCGAGCCGGAGCCAGCTGACCTTCCGATCTTCGGGTCCGAAGGTGATGCCTTGGGGAGCGTCGTTATCGATCCACTTGTAGATGGCGGTGAGCTGGTTTTTCAGGGAATTGATGATTGACGAGGGCATGATGCCACTCCTTGCCCGCACCCGACATGGAGTAGCGATGTTCTGATCCTATCATCAGGATACGAATGGGCACGGATTAAAAGCCGATCCTTACATCTTTTTACACTAATGTTTTTTCAAGCCGGGCGGCTATTCAAAGAGATTGGGGCATATTTGCGGAGCACCAGTCTTCTTCTTTTATTATGGGAACAAGGTAGCCGCCGGGATACTCCAATCATCCCAATTCCAGGCTCCGGAGGTACGCATGCTGCATTATTCCCTGGTATTCCTGGTTCTTGCTCTCGTGGCCGCTTTCCTGGGGATCGCCGGCATCGCGGGACTGGCGGCTTGGATTGCGAAGATTTGCTTCTTCGTATTCCTGGTGCTTTGGGTTGTCACGTTCTTCCTGGGACGTAGCAGCCGTATTTGAACCCCGGGCTTGTTGAGGTGAACCCCTGGCTTGCCGAGGCCGGGTCCAGTGCTGGTGCCGCGTCCTGGCCTTCAGGGGTGTGGTTGCCCGCGCCGACCTAAATTCTGATCGACCCAATCCCTGATCTTCAGGATTCCTTCCGCTCCGCAATCTTGATCCCAATTGGCTGACCCCGGTCATGCGGTCGCTTTCGCCAACCGGGATCGGCCCAGTCAAACCGTCACTCCGCGCGGGCTGCGCGGCTTGCCGAGATCGATGCCTCTCTTCTGATAGGCGATGTCGGCGGCCTTGTAATCGGTGAAGAGCCAGACTGCGAAGAGTGCCACGCCGGCCACGATATAAAAGACGCGGGCGGGAGAATCGTAGCTGAATCCGGCCAGCCAGGGCAGCGCAATCAATACGGGACTGAGCACCAATTCTATGGCTCCGTGCACCGTAAAGGGTATGAGCTTTAACGCTCCCAGCGGATAGGCCGTCGCCAATACCAAGACCACATATATGGCGCCCAGAATGTAGGATGTCCTCGCCGCTTCCCTCGAAAAACCGAGGAGCGAGGGTAGGATAAAGAGTACGAGAATGACAGCACAGTCCAGATAACCGTGGATTTTTGGATTGATGAATTTCATGGTCTGCCTCCTTCAGTTTTCCCGACTTCCATTTTTGCCAGGGAAGACGGCACATGGGTTTCACCCTCTAACCGTCATTCTTCTAAAATAGGGTTTTGCCAAGGCCATTCCAATTTGGGAACGAAAAAGGCCTCCGTCGGGACGGAGGCCTTGGAAGCCGGAAAGATGTATCGAGTCGGGTCGCTAGTTCGACTTGGGCTTAGCGGCCGCTGGCGTCTTGGAGGTATCCACCTTGGCCTTGGCGGGTTCCTTAGGGGGAGCCTTGGTCGAGTCTGATTTCACCTTGGCCGCATCCGTTGCCGGTCCTTTGGCCGCCTGGCCCCTGGCCACCGGGCCTTTAGCTGCGGCCGTTTTGGTGGCCGTCGAATCGGTTGCCACCGCGGCCGTATCGCCTTCGAGAACCGGCATCAGTTTGCCGCCGCTCCGGATATTCCGGATCATCCAATCGGCATCGTCGGACAAATCGCTGGAAGGATATTGGGCCAGCATCTTCTCGAAGGCCCGGACTGCGGCCGAATCATTCTTGAGGTGCTCCGCATGGATGAACCCGACCATGAACATGGCCTTGTAATTATTGGCGCTCTTGGGATACAGGTAGGATAGCCGGCGGTATTCGGAGAGGGCCTGCTGGTATTTTTCCTGTTCGATATAGATCTGCGCCATGCCGAAGCAGATGGAGTCCTGCAGCGATTCGTTTTTCGGGAACTCGTCGCGCAGCCTTTGGTAAAGCTCCAGTGCGAGATCCAGCTTCCGATCGTAATGCATGTTCTGAGCCTGCTTATAGGATTCCTGCGGATTCTTGATCTTGGAAGGCAGCAAGGTGGGATCGAGCACCACCACCTGGAACTCGCGCTCCAGCTTGTCCATCAGCTTCTCTTCGGCCTTGGCATAAGCCGCGCCCTTCACGTTCTGGAAGACGTCGTATCGGGAGTCCTCGAAGGAAAGGGCTGTGGTATCCTTGCGGTAGCGCTCCGGATTGGTCTTGTATTCGATATCCATCTCCTTGGGATCCAAGGCCAGGAAGGCGGCGATATCGCGCACGTACTTATGATAGTCCTTGTCGGTGGTATCCTTGGTGAAGTAGGCCCGATTGGTCTCGAAGGTATGCTTCAGGGTGGCGGAGTCCAGGCCCGCGTTCTTGGCGACGATGGAATCCTGATAGACCTGTGCCCAGTAGTTCATCCGGTTCTCTTCCCGTTGGGCCTGCAATTTGATATCGTCGGTGAGGCCCAGCGCCTTCGCTTCCGCCGTAGCCAAATCCCAGGTGAGCAGGTAGTCGACCAGGCTTTCGCGCGTATAGCGATCCTGCATATTGGGGGGGATCTCCTGGCGTAGGAAGTCGACATCCTTCTCGCGGATGACCTTGTTCTTCGCATAGGTTGCGAGGGTGTCTTCCGGCTTGACCGTATTGATCTTCTCGGATTTGTAATCCTGCTTGAGGAGGACGCTCACGCGGTCAAAGGGCTTGGCCTGCTTGGGGAATTTCTGGACGAGCCAGAAGGCATGCCATTTCTTGGTATCGGGATTCTGGAAAGGCTCTTTGACCAGCCCGGCGGTCATGGTGTCCAGGGTCGAGAACAAGGAGGGCATCATGCCGATGCCGTCGGGTAGGCAGAAATCCCGCTTGATGACGCCGACATGGCCCTGATCGGCCTTGGTCCAGGTGTTCTCGGTGAATTGCGCGGCCAGCTTCTTGAAGCCTTCAAGGTCCTTGATGTCCTTCATCCGCTTGACCAATTGATCCTTGTTCTTGGATTCGACATCATAAACATCATAGGTTTCCGGCGACATGTAATTGTCCTTATGCGCGTCGTAATACTTCTGCAAATCGGCGGCGGAAACGGTCGCCTCATCGCTCTTGAGCTTGACGCCGTACTTGGCCTTGAAGTTCGCCAAGGCATTGTCGGAAAGCTTGGTCTTGTATTGGCTGAGGTATTCGTCGCTGACCTGCTTGCGGACCTGGGCCAGGGGAGGGATGATCTGCTCCATGCAGCTGTCGGCCCGGACGATGATCCAGGTGCTGTCGCGCTTGATGGGCTTGGTGGGCACGCCGACCTTGACCTTGCTCGCCTCATTGAAGAAGACGCTGTCGACATTGAGGTTGGTTCCCAGTTCCCACATGGACTCGCCCTTGACTAGCCTTCCCACCTTGCCCTGGTTCGCCTTGGTCGCGGCATTGATGGAGAACTTGGCGGCCGCTTCGCCGAAGGCAAGCCCGCCGGCCAGGGCTTTGGACGCCTCGTCGGCGGATTTCTTATTGGCCGCCTGGATCAGGGACAGATCGCAAAAGGCTTTCTGGACATAGCGGCGGGAGTTGGCGGTGTAGAAGGAATCCAGCGGGGCCTTGGACACGACCAGGGAGTCCGCCACCTTGGCGCGAACCGTTTCGAAAGGCTTCACCTTTCCGGAATCGTCCGTGAACTTGACGGCATTGGCCTGGTAATACGCTTTCAGATCCGCAGCCGCGATGCCATCATTCTCGCCCAAATGGGTTTGATAGATGAATTGCGTCACGATGCGCTTGTCGATGAGGCCCTGGCGGCCGTTCAGGTTGGCGCTCTTACCGAGGCTGGATTTCTGCGCGGCCATTGACTGCAGCTTCTGCTTCAACATGAAGTTGAACTGCTTGCGGCGCGCTTCCGAATCCTTCGTGATCTCGGTTTGCCTGTCGTCGGACAGGGTCTTGAGCATGAAGTCAAAGTCGCTCTGGGTATAACTGGTCCCGGAGATCTTAGCCAAAACCCGGCTATGATCCTCCCGTTTGCCTTCGCAGGCCACCAAGGTCAACAAGGGAAGGAGACACAAAATGCGCTTCATAAAAATCCTTTGCTGCTCCCAATAAGGAAGAGTCTCTAAAACAGGGAAATCAAGAATAGGCTCGAAATCGGCATTAATTTAGTAAATACGCCCGATAAAAACCCGTTGGCCCGGAGTAGCGCCGATTCGCCCCTGGGAAAGGGGTCAGGGG
>DAINDC010000252.1:0-7965 GCA_036732085.1 Fibrobacterota bacterium
GCCTCACCCTTTAGCATCGAATAGAGGCGTTGGATGGTGGTGATGACAACCTTGGCGGCAGGATTAATGGAATTGGATTTCAGCCGCTGGACGGTGTACAGGGCAGGAAACTTGCGCGAGTCATCGGGCGGCGTAAAGTTGGCGAATTCGTCCTCAGTCTGTTTCCCGAGGTTTCCCCGGTCCACCAGAAAAAGGATGCGTTTGGCCCCGCCGAATTTGAGCAACCGGTAGGCGGTATTGACTGCGGTAAAGGTTTTGCCGGATCCTGTAGCCATTTGGATCAATGCCCGGGTCCTGCCCTTGGCCAGCGAGGCTTCCAGGTTGGTGATGGCCTGAGACTGCACTTTCCATAGACCCGCCGCCTCCAATTGCGGCAAGCATTCCAGCCTTGCCCGCAGAGGCTTAGGCTGCGTCAGCCAATCCGTGAGGGTTTCGGGACGAGGGAAACTGAATACGGGACGGCTACGGGGCTTGGGGTCGAGGCCGTTGGTGAAAAAGGTGACCGAGCCATTGGATTCAAAAAGAAATGGAAGCGGACGTTTGTGCGCCGGGAGGTTGTCCGGGAGTCCGGCAGCGTATTTCGCAGACTGGGCCTCCACGCCCGCAAGAGCTCCCGCGGCCTTGGCTTCGATGGCGCCAAGCGCTTTCCGATCGAGATAAAGGAGGTAATCCGCGAATCAGAAGACTGATTTCATGGGGAACTCGCGGACCGCGATGCCGTGCGCAACCGTCAGATCGAGATCATCTCGGTCCTGAACGACCCAGCCCGAAGCCTCCAATTTGGAGTCGATGGCGATACGAGCTTTTTGTTCAGGCGTTCGAGCCATGATTGCTTTCAGAACCGGGGAAGATTTTGGGTAAATTGTAGCATTTTTCCAATCTCACTCCGTCCCTGTGCACGGAGACTTCATTTATAACGGTTACTTCGCCGGCGAACGATTGAGTCGAGAATCAGTTAATCCTCAATCGTCATCTGATCAAGGAACCGGCCATCCCCCCACGCGGCTCATTGCATGAACTGCGCAATAACCCGCGCAGAACCATGACGACTCGCCCTCCGGGGATTTCCGGATCTGGTTCCAGCCCATGCTGGGTTCCAGCGAAACCGGTTTCGGGGGCACCTTGGGTTTGAACGTGGGTTATAGGAATATGATGATGGGCGCCCAGGTGGTGGGCAATGAGGAGTTTGACGGTTATGGAACGCCAATCGAATTCAACTTCACCATGGCGGCCAAGAACATCGGCTTGGGGCTTTCCCTCATCTTGAATGTCAATGACGAGAATCCTTCCACGGGATTCTTCGTGGGCGTCCCCTTCGGGCTCTTACGCGGTTAAACCGCCACCTGACCCACACCGTGGCATTTCTTGTACTTCTTCCCGCTCCCACAGGGACAAGGATCATTCCGGCCCACCTTGGGGCCTACCGATTTCACGGGCTTGATGGGAGGCGTGCGTCCATCGTCAAAGTACCAGGAGCCGTTCAACTTCACGAAGGTCGCCAGCTCATGATGCTTTTGCAGCTCTTCCTTCTCGTGGAACTTCGCGATGAATTCCACTTGGCCCTTATCGTCCTCGGGGCCGCCTTTTTCCGTGGCCATGATTTCAAGCCCGGCCCAGTCCGTATCCCGCGACCATTCCTCGATGCTCTTCCGATCGAATTCTTTCTTACGCGCAGGTGAAACCGAGTTCAAAATGAAATCGATATCATGCCGGACAAAGGCCGTATAGCGGGCGCGCATCAGCTCGACCGGGGAGGCGGCGATTTTCATGCCCTTCAGCACGGGCTCGCAGCATAGGGTGAACGGTTTTTGCGTGTCGCAGGAACAGAGGTCGGTTTCCAATTTTACGGTCATTTCCACTCACTACGGTTGAAAGTGCTGTGAATATAAAAAATCCCTCCCGCAACCCGGAATGGGGGCCCAACTTGGCGGCGGCCTAAGTACCTTTAATCCCTTTACTCAGGAATCCCAGTGACCCAAAACGATATTTTCCGCCGTATTCGCTTCATTTTCAATTTCAACGATGCGACCATGATCGCCATCTTCGGTTTGGCGGGCAGCACCGTCACGCGGGAGCAAGTCAGCGACTGGTTGAAGCAGGATGACAAGCCCGATTATAAAGAGATCAGCGACAGCCAATTGGCCGCCTTTCTCAACGGCCTGATCATCAAGAACCGGGGCCGGAAAGAAGGGCCGATGCCGGAGGCCGAGACCGTACTGAACAACAATATGATCTTCCGGAAGCTGAAGATCGCCTTGGACTTCAAGGATGAGGATATCCTGGAAGTGATGAAGGCCGCGGGCTTCCCCATCGGCAAGCATGAGTTGAGCGCCTTCTTCCGCAAACCCGATCATAAGAATTATCGCAAATGCCAATCCCAGATCTTGCGGAATTTCTTGCGGGGCCTGCAGCTCAAGTATCGCGGGGACGTCGCGGCCGATGCGGCGGATGCGCCAGGCAAAGATGAGGCTGGTAAGGATAAGGCAAGCGGCAATAAGGCAAGCGGGACCTGAACTTAAAGTCGTTCACTTCGATATCCTTCCGCTCCGACTCCCCTTCCGATCCTTTGTATAATGCTCGCGTGACTCCTCGCCTCTTCCAAGGTTTTGGAATAAGCCGGCTGGTCCTATCGGTCCTTTGCCTTTGCCTTTGGTCCTGCGACTCGTGGGCGCCGGTAGAGCCTGGATTGAAGACGCTCACGAGCGGGACCCAGGTCGGCTCCAATTGCGCCAGTTGCCATCAATATCCGGTGGGCGGCGTCAATCACCAATTCCATCTCTTGCATGCCGACAGCCTCAAGAATGGGAATGGACCCATTACCTGCCTCGACTGCCACAACCGAAGCTTGGTGGAACGGGACGTGGTCCTCTTCGACAGCCTTTACTTGGACCGCAAGGGGAAAACCTTTTCGACCTATGATCTGGGTGCGAACCTCGCCTTCCGCGATTCCATCGGCGCCGGACGCTATGTGCTTGCGAAGGTGGACACCCTTGTCCATCACCGGCCCGTGCCCCTACCCGGTCCTCCGCAACGCATCACCTTTTTGCAGGAATGGATGACCGGCATCGATCACCTCAATGGAATCGTCGATGTGAAATTCGATAATCGAAACAGCGATGCGGCCCGGTTCAGGGGCAATGCCGCCGTTTACGATCCGAAATTGGAAACCTGTTCCTCCGTAGCCTGCCATACCCACAATACGCCCTATCGCTGGCCTGCGCCTTCCAAGGGCCTGACCGGCCTGAACGCGGACAATACCACCCAATGATGGCGCCGATATTATTCCGATTCGGTCGGGCGATCCTAATCGGAGGCTTGATCGGATCCGCGACTTTTTTTTCAGGATGCGCACGGGTCCACCAAAGGGATCGGGAATACCTGAGCGATCCCATCATGCAGCGGATTCCGGACCCCATGGCCAGCGGCTTGGAAAGCCATAACCGTCCCCGTCGGGAAGGCGCGGCGGGAGGCAGCAGCGGGTCGGGCGGCGGTTGCGGATGTTGAGGAAGAAGGCCAAGGTATTCCGATTCCTGGTAGGCGTGGTTTGCCTTTCGCAGGCGACCTCGCTCTTCACGCGGAAGATCCATGCCGAGGATTCCCAGGATCGGATCGATTTTAAATACATGTATTACACCGATCGCAACGATGTCTGGAATCATACTCCCGCTTTCGATTGGATCACCTTCCTTTCCCGATCGTGGAGCTTCCAATGGAGCCAGGAATTCGACGTCGTATCCGGGGCCTCCAGGCTTATCGGTAACGATAATACCGGGAAACTGGGCGACCATGGCGTCGACGTGACCTCCAGCGCCTCGCATCGGACCACCACCGGGCAGCCCTTCGCGAACCCGTGGAAGGATACGGCCTTCGACGTGGTGACGGGGGCCTCCAAGCGGGAATTGCGCCATTCGGAAAACCCCAGCTTCACCTATTCCAAACAGGGCCAGGTCTATACCGGCGGATTTTATTTCAGCGACGAGCCGGATTATCGTTCATACTCGCCGTCCCTTTCCATCGCCCATGATTTCAATGAACGCAATACCACCTTGAGCGCATCGGGCGCCTGGTTCTTCGATGATTTCCATCCCCAGGGAGTCTTTTCGGATCAGGGCGGGAGCAAGCAGATCCGTTCGTTGACGCTATCCGCGACCCAGGTTCTGACTCCGCTGACCATGGTCTCCCTCACGGCCAACGGCATCTATAGCAATGGCTATCTCGGGCATCCCTACAATCCGGTGATTTTGGATTCGGGATATATTCTCGAAGAACATGTTCCGGGCGATAAGACCAGTTGGGCCCTTTCCGGACAACTTATCCAGGGATATCATATCGGCGGCATGATGGGCTCCTTCCACCTGGAGGCGCGGCATTATGTGGACACGTGGGCTCTGGCATCGGATGATGCGGAATTGCAGTGGTACCAATATTTCGGCGAAGCCACCTATTTGCGGCTCCGCGCGCGCGGATACTCGCAGGGCGCGACCGCTTTTTACAAGGACCGCTATGACGGGAACGAATTGTATCGATCCGCTGATATCCGATACTCCAAATTCAAATCCTTGACGTTCGGCGCCAAGGTATCGGCGCCGCTCTTTGAGGATTGGCGCGACAGCCCCTTGCTACCCGATCATATCGATCTCAGTTATGATTTCGGGATCCGGAATACGCATGGGGACCAGGGGACCGCTCATCCTTTTTCGCATTATCAACTTTTCCCCAGCTCGGAATTCTACACGGAGGGGACCTTCATGTTGGGCCTGACCTTTGACCTATAGCTCCCCGGATTAATCCCGCAGGCCGCAGGGTTTTCCGATCCCGGCGATGCCTCCATCCGGCAAGTGAATATCCGGACGCCGCTTTCCCAAATCGGAAAGGCGGGCGCCTCACGAATAAAGCCGCTTGACCAAATCCCCCAAGGTCTTCTCCTTGAAATCCTTATATTCTCCCGCGTCGAAAAACACGCCATGGCCCGCCCCGCAGGCCTCATAATGGATATGCGGTTGGGACGCATCGGATAGGCGATCCATGATATCGCCGCAATGAGGACAGGGCACATTCTCGGCAGTATCGAATTCCTTGCCAAGTTCCACCGGGCCGATATCGATCGCTTCGGACCCTTTCACCTTCCTGAGGAGTTGATGATCGGTTTGGTTGAACCAGATTCCGCGGCATTGCAGGCATCTCTCCACCCTCATTCCATTGAGGTCGGCGAATTCCATTTCCGATTTGCACTTGGGGCAATCCATCCGAAACTCCTTTTTGATCGGACCCGCGACGGCAAGGTGGGCGCAAGGTCCTCGATCGAGCTGAAATTTACTTTTTTGCGTTCCATTCAAAGTCACCAATCAAAGTGGTGGTTGGAATTTCATGCGCCGATTAATCGCATCCGAGGCAGTAATCGTAGCTTGGTCCATCCGATCAAATCGGCTCTCCATCGAATTTGAATCTGCTAATGGCAAAGGATTTTATCTTAATTTGACCCTCTAAAAATGGCCTTTTCGGGCAGAATTCCCAGCTTAAACTCAAATACCACAATCCCCTGTAAAGATTACTGTCAATATTTCTAGGAGTCCTTTCCCATTAAATTGTTTTAGAAGTCATGGCCTGATACCGGGCTTTGAAAGCGGGTTTTCCTTGAACAAGCAAATCGAAATGACCGGTGCTAGTACGACTTCCACTTCAGTCGCGGGCGCGCCTTCCCCCCGACCTTCCAGGCCAAGGAAGTTGGAGTTCGTAAAGGACGACAATGCGGTGTCCGCATATGTGAATGGCATCAAGAAGGCGAAGAACCTGACCTTGATGGAAGAGCAGGCTTTGGCGGTGCGGATCCAAAGCGGGGACAACTCCGCCATCCATACCTTGGTGGAGGCCAATCTGAAGTTCGTGGTCGCGGTATGCCGCAATTACCAATACCAGGGCGTGCCCATGGGCGATTTGATCAACGAGGGAAACCTCGGCCTGATCCGGGCCGCCCGCCGATACGACGGCACCATGAACTTCAAATTCATTTCCTACGCCGTATGGTGGATCCGCCAGGGCATCCTGACGGCGCTCGCGGAACAATCGCGCGTGCTGAACATTTCCCCGAATAAGGTCGGCGTCATCCATAAGATCGGCAAGGCCAACCAGAAGCTGGAACAAACCTTGGGCCGGCAGCCGACCATGAGCGAGGTCGCGGAAAAAATGGAGATCACGGAAACGGAACTCGCCGAATGCCTGCATCTGGCCAGCCATCCGATTTCCCTGAACCGGCCCGCGAACGACGGCGATGACGGGAATATGGAGGATTGCATTCCGGATTCCAATGCGGAGTCTTCCGATGGGGCCGCGCTGAAAATGCTGCTCGCGAATAATATGGCCAGCTTGGTGGGAACCTTGGATGGACGCGAAGAGCAGGTCATCCGGCTCTATTACGGCATCGGCACGCAGAACACGATGACCATGGGAGAAATCGCGGAGCGCTTTGATTTGACCCGCGAACGGATCCGGCAAATCAAGGAGAAGGCCCTGCAAAAGCTGCGGCATCCTTCCAGGGCGAAACACCTGGAATTTTTCCGGGGCTGAAAAAACCGCGCCCCGACTCCGGGGTGCCCTTAGGAGCTCGCTTCCGGGCGGGCTTTAAACCTTCATCTTCCCCTGGATCACCATCCGGACCGCATCCAGCCGCAGCTCCGCCGAGGAGATATGCTGCAGGACCTCTTGCAGCAATCGCTCCGCCTCGTCCACCTCCGCCTGGGTGACGGATGGATTGATGCCCATCAAGGCCCAGAGCCGATCCCGCTCCGCGCCCAGCCGCTTCTCCGCCTCCTTATGCGCCTCCTGCTTCAGGAGCGACTGCTTGAAGGAAGCCTTCTGCGCCGCCGCCTCCATGAGCTTGGGCACCAGCCGATCGAACTGCTCATGGTTGTCCTCCAAGAGGCCGGTGGGAGCCTGTTCCAGATCGGAAGCGTCCAGCCTGGGTAACAGGTGAGATACGTCCTCGCCGGCTTGATCGACCAAGACGCGGATGGGACAGGGAGCCAGGAAGCGATCGATATGCAGGTGGCCGGGCGCGGTGGCTTCGAGGATGAATACGGCGTCCATGGCGAACCCGCGCGCCGGAGCGTTGCCGGTCCGCGGCGCGTCGTGCCATTCCACGAATCCCACCGTGCCCTCGGTGCCGCCCAGGATGAGATCCACGGCGCCGCGCACCATGGGATGATCCAGGGATAGGAAGGCGAGATCCTCGCGGGCCAAGGCCTCGGTGCGATCGTAGGTCACCGCCAGGCCCGCGGGCGGCAGGCCCGGAAAGAAGTCCACTTCCAGGTGGTCGCCGGGGAACAGGAAAGAGCCCCGCTTGGCTTCGGTTTCCGTGGTGTCCACTCCGAAATGATCGAAGACCTCCTCCAGGTAATCCTCGAGTCCCAGGTCGTCATCCTCGGCCCGGATCTCGGCGATGAGAGCCCTCGCGAGTTCGGGCCGGTTGGAATTGATCTCGAGAAGGCGGTCGCGTCCCTTCTCCAAAGTCTCGCGCACGCGGGCGGTCAGCAGCCGGGTATTGGCGACCAAGGCGGCGATGGCTTTTGGCAGGCGGGCCGCTTCCGGGGAGGCGGGATCGGATTCGGCGGCGGCGGCCAGGCGGCAGGCTTCCATCACTTCATTAATCTGCTCGGCATGGAAATAATCGGAGCCCAGGACCGGTTGGCGGAAGGCGTCCATGCCCTCGTCGTACCAGCGGTAGAGGACCTCGTGGGCCGTGCCTTGGATATACGGGACGTGGATGTGGATGTCATGCTTTTGGCCGATGCGATCGAGCCGGCCGATGCGCTGCTCCAGCACGCTGGGATCCAGGGGCAAATCGAAAAGAACCAGGTGGTGCGAGAACTGGAAGTTGCGGCCCTCGCTGCCGATCTCGGAGGAGATGAGGATGCGCGCGCCGTCCTCCTGGGCGAAGTAGGCCGCGTTCTTATCGCGCGTGGCCATGGT
>DAINDC010000253.1:0-7935 GCA_036732085.1 Fibrobacterota bacterium
CCCTTGGCGCTCATGCGCGCCTGGTTGAAAAAGATGCGGCCGAAATGGTTTTTGTCCGGATAGACTTCCGCTTGCAAGGGCAGGAAGGCGCCGCCGCTGTCCACGAGGTAGATGCAAGGCAGATGGTTCTGCTCCGCGATCTCCTGGGCGCGCAGGTGCTTCTTGACCGTCATCGGGAAGTAACTCCCGCCCTTGACCGTGGCGTCGTTGGCGACGATCATGCAGGCGATCCCGGATACCTTGGCGATACCGGTGACAATGCCGGCGCCCGGCGCCTGGTTATCGTACATGTCCACGGCCGCCATGGGCGAGAGCTCCAGGAATTCGCAATCGGAATCCATGAGCATGGAGATGCGATCCCGAGCCAGCAGTTTGCCCCGTGCCGTATGCTTGGTGATCAGCTCCTGCCCGCCCCCGGCCTGGGCGGCCCGCAGGCGTTCCCGGTATCCATCGAGGAGGGAAGCGTTATGGACGACGTTCGCGCGGAACTTCTCGTCGGTCGCATCCACCTTGGAATCGAGCTGGCCCATTCTCAGTCCTTGTCCTTGACGTCCCCGGAGATCCGATCCCTGGGTTTGGGTGGAAATAAACTATCCCGATTGGCAGGTTCCGGCAATTCCATTTCCAGAAGGGCGGTGGCCAGGACCTTGCCCTGGGTATCGGTGCGCAGGGAATCCGAGGCGCCGCCGCCGAGCACGTTCCACAGCAGGAAGTTGAAGGCCCGCAGCTTGGGCAAAGGGAATCGTTCCACCTTGTCCGGACCCAGCGATTGGAAATATTCCCGGACGCGGTCCCCGGTCAATTCTTTTTCCAGGTAGGCATAGCCGCCCGCGGTATAGGCGATGACGCCGATATTGGCATGATTGCCCTTGTCGCCGCTGCGGGCATGCGCGATATCGCCCAAACGGATCTTCATGGCTTGGTTCCGGCCTTGACTGCGGAAAGCTCCTCGGCGAGGCCAAGGTGCACGGCCCCGCGCACTTTTTCCCGGGCCACGGTGGTGGGCCAATAGGAAAGTACGGGTCGCGAACGCGGGCGTGAACCCGCATAGCCCGTAATCCCCGGCGGCCCCGAGGTGATCAGGGGCGAGATCTCGCGGCAGAACCGTTCCACCGCCCGCTTGTCCGGATCCCAGACCGAGACCCGCAGCATCACCTCCATCAGGCCCGTCTGCGGAATCGCGATTCCCGGCAGGCAGGCTCCGGTTCCCAACACTTCCACGGCCTGCCTCTGCAAGGCATGGCCCGCCAAACGCACTCGATCCAAAATTATTTTTCCGCAGGCCTCCGCCTTCAGTACGGCATCCCGGCCGCAAACCACCAGATCCCCCTTGGCGGCGAACCCATTCTCATAGGCGCAGGAGACCTTCAAGGTCGCGGGCGGCGCATGTCCCTTCGCTCCCCTGACCAGAACCACGTCCTTGCCCGCCTGTTCCAATTCCACATCGGTGATATCCAAGGTAACGTCCGGGGTAAGGTAACCTGCGGGATTCCCTATCTCGTACAGGAGCTGCTCAACCACGGTATCGCAATCGACCTTGCCGCCCGAGCCCGCGGGCTTGGTGATGAGGCAGCCTCCCGCCGCCGTGAGTTCCGCGATCGGATAGCCGATGCCGGCATAGCCCTGGACCGTTTCCCAGCGCGAAAGCAGCCCGCCCGTCACCTGCGCGCCGCATTCGATCAGGTGTCCCGCCGCCGTGGCGATCGCCAGCTTGTCCCAATCCTGCCAGTCCCAACCGAATTCATGCATGGCCGGCCCCACGGTCAGGGACGCATCCGCGACCCGGCCCGTAATCACGATGCGGGCGCCTTTGTCGAGGGCCTGGCCGATGGGAGCCGCGCCCAGGTAGGCATTGGCGCTGACCAGCCTGGGACGGATGGCATCGGAGCTTTCCCGGGTATCGAAGTGGGAGAAGGTTTCCCCCGCTTCCATCAGCCCGGGCAATCGGGACATGAGATCGTCGCCGTCCACCCAGGCCACCTTCACTGCGCCCAGGCCCGCGGCGGCCAGTAACCGGGAGGTTTCCCTGGCGCATGCCTCCGAATTGAGGCCGCCGGCATTGGTGACGATGCGGAGGTTGGGTTGGGATTTGAGGAAGGGGATCAACCGCGCCAAAGTCAGAGTGAAATCGCCCACATAGCCGGCCTGTGGATCCTTCTTCCGCTGGTGCGCGAGGATGGACAAGGTCAGTTCGGCCAGGTATTCCAAGGTCAGGTAATCAAGGCCGCCTTTTTCCACGAGGCGGATCGGCGCGTCCAGGTTGTCGCCCCAGAAGCCCGCCCCATTGCCGATGCGGATCCGATCCCTACCTGTCCCGGGCATGGCGGATCCTGGGCTGGGTGCTCATGCGGCTTTTCCTGCAGGTTTACCGGAGGCTTGACCGGAGGCCTGAGCCGAGATCTGAGCGGGAGCCTGACCGGATGCCATTCCCGAGGCCGCGGCCGCTCCTGTAACGACACCCGGAAAGAGCTTGGTGAACTCCTGCCTGGCCGCCTTGCCCTGTCCCATCGCATTCGGGGAGCGCTCCGGCAGGATGAAACCGGAATTGGGCAAGGTCTCCGAATAGGCCAGCGCGGCCTTGTTGGCCGCCAGCATAGTATCGTCCGTGTTACGGTAGAGGCTTTGCACGGCCAGGCGGTATTCGTTCTCGCCCATGTCCAGGAAGTGCAGGGCGGCCGCGCGGTCCCGCTCCCATTCCGGTCCCTTGAGACCGGCCGGGCCCTTGGCCCCCTGGCGCAATTGCCGGTCCAGCTTGGAAAGGACGCAGGCCATGGCATGCAGCCACATGGCCATGTCGGACAGGCGCGCATGGAAGGCGCCGCGGGTCACGATCTGCTCCTTGATCTTGTAGCTGATCTTCTTGAAGTTGTAGCTATGGTCCTGCACCAGGGACTCGAACCGCGAGGCCCAAGGGGCCAGATCCGCATGGAGGCCGCTCAGGCGCGGAGCGCCCTTCTTGATGCCCAGGAACACTTCCGCGCCCAGGGCCAGGGCCCTTTGCAGGATCGGGAAGTTAAGGCCGTGACGGACGATGCGCGAGACGTTCTCGCCGAAGCTTTCCTTGCCGTTCCATAACAGGGCGGCCTGGATGCCCACCATGGATTCGGCCAGCTGCTTGCCGCCGTAGCTGAAGATGAAGGACTGCATCACCTCGTTGGCGCCTTCCACGATCAGGTAGATGCGGGCGTCACGGAAGGCCCGCTCCACCTCGGTCTCGGTCATATAGCCCTCGCCGCCCATGATCTGCAGGGCGTCGTTGATGACGCGCCACCCCATCTCGGACGAGAAGACCTTGCAGACCGCGGTCTCG
Source organism: Fibrobacterota bacterium (assembly GCA_036732085.1). Taxonomy (GTDB): domain Bacteria; phylum Fibrobacterota; class Fibrobacteria; order UBA11236; family UBA11236; genus Chersky-265. The sequence continues at coordinate 3,311 of DAINDC010000253.1, forward strand.
ACCATGATGTCGCTGTCATGCCTGTCCAGTATGCCCGTGGTCATGTAGAGGATGGCGTCGATGGCGTAGGTATAAGCGGCCATGCGCGCGATCTTCATCTGCACCAATTCGAAATCGGCCAGGGGCCGCTTGAACTGGTAGCGCGTCTGGGCCCATTTGATACTCGCGTCCATGCAGGTGCGCGCGGAACCGAGCATGCCCGCGGACAAGGTACAGCGTCCGTAGTTGAGGCAGGTCAAGGCCACTTGCAGCCCCTTGCCTTCCTTATGGAGCATGTTCGCCTTGGGGATCCGGGCGTTCTTGAAACGGATGCGCGCCTGCCAGGTGCCGCGGATGCCGCACTTGCTGCGGTTCTTCTGGTAGATTTCCACGCCGGGGATATCGGGCGTGCAGATCAGGGCCGTCACCGCCTCGCGGGTCTTGCCCGTCTTGGCATCGGTGAAGATCTGCTTGGACATCACCGTGAACATGCCCGACAAGGCGCCTGAGGTCGACCATTTCTTTTCGCCGTTCAGGATATAATATTCCCCGTCCTCGCTGAGCTGGCACTTGGTCTCCTGCCCGCCGGCATCGCAGCCTACGTTGGGTTCAGAGAGGCAAAAGGCGGAGAGCGTTTCGTTGGCGAGCTTGGGCAACCATTTCTTCTTTTGTTCTTCGGTCCCGAACAGCACCAAGGCCTTGCAGCCGATGCTCTGATGCGCCGAGACCACCACCGCGGTGGACGCGCAGTAGGAACCGATCATCTCCAACGCGCGATTGTAACTCGTCACCCCCAAGCCCTGCCCGCCGTATTCCAGGGGGATATTGAGGCCCATGATCTTGAGCTCGAAGAGCCTCTTCATCGCCCATTCCGGGATCTCCTCATCCCGGTCGATCTGCATGCGCGGATGCTCCTTCTCCAGGTACTCCTTGAGGTTGCGGAGGATGACATCGCAGCGTTCCTTCTCCTCCTTGCCCGGCTCCGGATAGGGGAAAAGCAGATCCTGCCTCAGATTCCCCCAGAACATGTTCTTGACCGATCCCATCTTGTCCGGCTCGGGCCCGAGCATGGCCTCCGCCTCTTCGATCATCTTGCGGTCGCGCTCGGAGAGGCCCTGGATGTCCTTCAAATCGCCGGTAGTCCGGATCATATCAACTCCTCATTCCCAACGGTGGTAAGCGGGATGCCCTGGTTTCACGACAACGAAAGTTCCGATGCACTTGGCGGTCACCTTGCCTCCCGAGCTCAGCTCGGCTTCCACGGTGGCGCGACGGGCGGTGGATTCGATGACCTTGGCCTTCAGCCGCACGGGCTCGGCCGAGGGCGTGGGCGCCAATAATTCGACGCTGTATTTGGCTGTGACCGTGCATTGCGGTTTGTCCCAGCCGTTCTTGTTCATCAGATGCCAGGCGGCGGTCCAATTGCAATGGCAATCCAGAAGGGAACCGATGATGCCGCCGTTCAGCATGCCCGGGAAAGCCTCATGGTGCAGGCCCGGATGCCAATCGGCCACCACGTATTCGGATCCCGTTTCCAAGGACACCGACTCGTGATCCGGAAAACTTTTGATGCGGAGACCCAATTCATTCGCTGGCCCGCAGCCGAAACAACTGCTGCGCGGCGCGTAGCGATCCTGCAAGCTCTGGCTTTCGGATTCCATCGTCCCCTCAAACCGCTCGCCGAACCACCAATGCGGTCACGGTCTTGTCATTTCCGCCCATACTCACCATCATACCATGATCCCGATGCAATACGACAGGATTGGGCGACTTGCCCGTCATCTGTTGGAGCAGGTCCACCATCTGCCGGATGCCGGTAGCCCCTACGGGATGCCCGAAACCTCCCAGACCCCCGGAAAGATTGGTCGGGAGCTGCGCATCCGGGGCCGTTCGACCTTCCAGGACAAAACCCGGGGCCCCGCCCGGAGGGGCGAATCCGATGCTCTCCAGGGCCAATAACCCGGTGATGGAAAAGCAATCATGGAGTTCCAACATGCCCAGCGCTCCCTTGGCGATGCCCGCCATTTCCATAGCCCCGCGTGCGGCTAAGCCCGTGTTCTCAAGCAAGGTAAGGTCCTGCGGATGCTCGGTGATATCCCCTTCGCTGCCCTGAAAGCCGGCCAATTCCACCGCGTCTTCCTTGCGGATGCCGAGCTTTTTCAGACCCTCCTCGCTGGCCGCCACCACCGAGGCCGCGCCGTCGGAAACCTTGGAGCAATCGAACAGGTTGAGATGGGAAACGAATTTCCGGCCATCGGGCGGCGTCATGCCCTGGGCGAAAAGATCCGGGACCTGATTGTGATATTCCTGGGCCTTGGGGTGTCTGCGCGCATTCTCGATCGAGTGCTCGAACCATTTGGCCATACCCCGGCGAGCCAACTCGCGCCCGTAACGTTCGCCATACGCCCCCGCGCGATCGGAAAAGAGGCCGGGAAAGAAATACGCATGCCCATGCTTGCGATCCCCGTGGATATACCCCGCCCCGGCCAGCACATCGGCGCCATAGACGGCTTTCAGCACGTTCTGGATCTCGAAGCCCGCCACGAAGACGCTATCCGCCATATCCGCCAGAATGCTCTTGGCCGCCGCAACCAGCCCCAGGCCTCCGGACCCGCAGGCCCCTTCCACGCGTAGGCAGGGCTTGCCCTTGAGGCCGGGCACGGCGAAGGGGAGGAAACCGGGAAGGTTGCCCTGCTTGAGGAATCGGCCGGCCATGAAGTTCGCGATCACGCCCTCGTCGAATTCAGGATTGGGGATTTGCGCCAAGGTGCCCTGGGCCGTTTCCCGGAGGTAGGTCTCGAAGGTGGGCATGGGCTGCTTGGGTCTGAATTCCGGGCGTCCCGACCCCATGAAGACCGTGGTATGGCCCGCGGCGAAAAAGACTTTCTTCCTCAGCTTCCTGGTCATCTCAGGGCTCCGATCCGATCCGGATTCCGCTCATGTTCGGACCCCACGCGTCCAGTCGGCCGGGCCATAAAGATGGTAGAACCCGTTCATCAGGACCCGGGTGATGTCGGCTTGCGATTCGGCCACGCCGTCTTTCTCCAAAACCGCGGCCACCTTGCGGGAATGGTCCAGGAACTCCCGGGCCAGTGCAGCCCCGGGCGACATCGACTTGGCCAAGGAGGCAAAATAGGCTTCGATTTTTGCGATCCTGGCCGGGTCCCGGGAAAGGCTGCTCCAGGGTTGATGGTTTTCAGGGAACGGGCCCAACCATTGCTTGACACTGGCAAAACGTTCCTTATCCGCTACGGAAACATACCCGTTACCCTGTCCGTCCCATACTCCGGAAATCTTGTTCCGCTCGTATTTGAAAAGCCCGTCCTTCTGCTCGCCCGAGCCGAGTTGGCCGCCCTTCACTCCGGCGGCCAGCCACTGATCGACCGTCTCGTCCCGGAATTCGGCCGCGCCGAGATGCTCGCCCATCACCCCCATGATCATCCGGAACACATCGAGCCCCACGTAATCCATCAGTTGGAAAATACCCATGGGCCGGATCAGGAAATCCTGGGTCACCCGATTAATGAGGAGCAAAGCTCCCGCTTCGCCGAAGGAGCCGCGCAACTCCCGGAATTTCTTCAACGCGAACAATCCTTCCCGGATGAAATGCCCATTGCCGATGAACCCAGCCACGTCCCGGGACGGCACCACGATCTTCCCGAAGGCCTTGCCCAAGGCATGCCCCAAAGCCACCAGCTCCGGACGCGTGGCCGGGCCCGCGATCATCTCCACGAGTTTCTGCACGGCGGGAGGATTGTAAAAATGGAACCCCAGTATCCGCCCGTCCAAACCGGCGCTCTGATCCAGGATCGAAATGGGAATCGAAGAGGTATTGCTCAGGTAATACGCATCCGAGCGCCCCACAGCCTTGAGACGCGCATAGATTCCGGTTTTCAATTCCAGGTTCTCGAAGACGGCTTCGAATACCAGCCCGGCCTCTTTCGCGGCCGTCAGCTCGGTATCGCAATGGACCATGGACATGGCCCCTTCCACATAGGCCTGGATAATCTCGCCGTTCTCGACGAGATCGTTGCGGTCCCTCGCCCAGCTCCGCAACTCCCCGATGCTTTTCTCCGCGTCCTTTAGGAGTTGGGATTTCAGGTAGGCCTGCAGCCTCTTGAAGGCTTCGCGATTGGAATCGATCAGCACGAGTTCGAAACGTCCGGATCCGGGAACGCCCGCCGACTTCGCATCCAGTCTGGCCATGGCCTGCAGGGCCACCCAGGCGATGCCGCTGCCCATCTTGCCGCCGGCTCCCAATACGGCCACATTGCGAAGGCGTTCTTCCATCGCATCCCGATTCGCGCCTTCCATCAGTGCCCCGCGTCCTTGGGGATCTCCCAATGGATCAAACGCGCCATCGTTGCCCTATGGATGGAGAATATATTCCGGAACCAAGCCCAGTGGAAGCGCCACCAGCCCATCTCCTGCGCGATATGCCGCCATTCCCCTCGCAGCCTCCAATAATCCCGCTCCAGCGCCACGTCGTCATGCGCCGAGTTCTGCATCATCTTCTGCACCTCGTAGTATTTGCGGAGGTGCGCCTTCCATTGCTTGCGCCCGAACACCCAGGGGAACCAATCGATGGTGGTCTTCTTCTGGGTATAGAGCACGCGGCCGTCGCTGGCTTTCACATCCTCGTAACG
>DAINDC010000254.1:0-7909 GCA_036732085.1 Fibrobacterota bacterium
GCGCTGGGTGGACAAGAACCATTTCCAGGCCCGCACCATACCCATCGTCTTCAAAGCCTCCTCCGGCGAGAACCGCCTGCAGAGCGCCCTGGAGCGCATCCGCCGCCAGGCCTCGGAAGCCGTGCAGGAAGGCTATAACGTCATCGTCCTCTCGGACAAGCCCATTGATTCCGATCATGCCGCCATCCCGTCCTTGCTCGCGGTCGCGGCCGTGCACCATCACCTCATCCGCGAGGGCACGCGCTCCCAGTGCGGCATCATCATCGAGACCGGCGAGGCCCGCGAGGTCCATCACTTCGCGCTCCTGCTCGGCTACGGCGCCAGCGCCATCAATCCCTATCTCGCCTTCGAGACCATCGAGGATATGCGCCGCCGCCGCCTGCTCAAGGAAGGCATCACTTCCGAGAAGGCCCAGCAGTTGCTGATCAAATCCATCAACAAGGGCCTGCTCAAGGTCATCTCCAAGATGGGCATCTCCACCATCCAGTCCTATATCGGCGCCCAGATCTTCGAGGCCGTGGGCCTGAGCATGGATGTCATCGACGAGTATTTCACGGGCACGGTCTCGCGCCTGGGCGGCATCGATCTCGCCACCTTGGAAGAAGAGACCTTGCTTCGCCACCGCTTCGCCTATCCGGAAACCGAACAGGAGGACGGCGAACTCGAAGTGGGCGGCCAGTACCAATGGCGCCAACGCGGCGAACGGCATCTGTTCAATCCGGACACCATTCATAAGCTTCAGCACAGCGCCCGGACCAATAGCTACCAGGCCTATAAGGAATTCGCCAAGCTGGTGGACGATCAGTCCAAGAACCTGTATACCATCCGCGGCCTGCTGGAATTCCAGGGCGTCACCCCGATTCCCATCGATTATGTCGAGTCCGTGGAAAGCATCCTGAAGCGCTTCGCGAGCGGGGCCATGTCCTTCGGTTCGATCAGCTGGGAAGCCCATACCACCTTGGCCATCGCCATGAACCGCATCGGCGGCAAGAGCAATACCGGCGAGGGCGGGGAAGACCCGTCGCGTTTCCGGCCGCTGCCGAACGGGGACAGCATGCGTTCATCCATCAAGCAGGTGGCCTCCGGTCGATTCGGCGTGACCTCGAACTACCTGGTGAATGCCGACGAGCTGCAGATCAAGATGGCCCAAGGCGCCAAACCCGGCGAGGGCGGACAGTTGCCCGGTTGGAAGGTCGACAAGTTCATCGCCAAGACGCGCCATTCCACCGCGGGCGTGGGTCTCATCTCGCCGCCGCCGCACCACGACATCTATTCCATCGAGGATCTGGCCCAGCTGATCTACGATCTGAAGAACAGCAATGACAAGGCCCGCATCAGCGTGAAGCTCGTGGCCGAAGTGGGCGTGGGAACCGTGGCCGCGGGCGTGGCCAAGGCCCATTCCGACGTCATCCTGATTTCCGGCTATGACGGCGGCACGGGCGCATCGCCCTTGACCTCCATCAAACATGCCGGCCTGCCTTGGGAGCTCGGCCTGTCCGAGGCCCATCAGGTGCTCATCAAGAACGGGTTGCGCAGCCGCGTGGTCCTGCAGACGGACGGGCAGTTGCGCACGGGCCGGGACATCGCAATCGCCGCACTTTTGGGCGCGGAAGAATGGGGCGTGGCCACGGCCGGTCTCGTGGTCCTCGGTTGCATCATGATGCGCAAGTGCCATTTGAATACCTGCCCGGTCGGGGTCGCCACCCAGGATCCGGATCTCCGGAAGCTGTTCAACGGCGAAGCCGATCATGTGGTCAATTACTATCGGTTCCTCGCGCAGGATCTGCGGGAATACATGGCCATGCTCGGCTTCCGCACCGTCAACGAGATGGTGGGCCGCGTGGACAAGCTGGCCCCGCGCCGCGAGGTCAAGCATTGGAAGGCCAAGCAGCTCGATCTCAACAAGCTGCTCTACAATATGTCCGCGACCCATAAGGGCATGGGCACCTTCTGCTGCGAAAGTCAGGATCATGGGCTCGAGAAGGCCCTGGACTGGCAGCTCATGGAGGCCGCCAAGCCGGCCCTGGAAGAGGGCAAAAAGGTCAAGGCCGAATTCGCCATCCGCAATGTCAACCGCACGGTGGGAACCATCCTGTCTTCGAACATCTCCCGCAAATACGGCGAGGATGGATTGCTGGAAGATACCATCCAGTTCAAGTTCAAGGGTTCGGCCGGTCAGAGCTTCGGCGCTTTCGGCGCGCGCGGCGTGACCTTCGAACTCGAGGGCGAGGCCAACGATTATTTCGGCAAGGGACTGTCGGGCGCCAAGCTCATCCTCTATCCTCCGCGCAAGTCCAAGTTCGTGCCACGTGAGAATGTCATCATCGGCAATGTGTCCTTCTATGGCGCGACCGCGGGCGAGGCCTATGTGCTGGGCATGGCGAGCGCTTCTGCGTGCGCAACTCCGGCGCGCGCGTGGTGGTGGAAAGCTGCGGCGATCATGGCGCGGAATACATGACCGGCGGGCGTTGCATCGTGCTCGGCGAGATCGGCAAAAACTTTGCGGCCGGCATGAGCGGCGGCATGGCCTTCATCTGGGATCCGAGCGGCAAGAACGCCACGCGCATCAACAAGGACATGGTCGATCTGGAAGAGGTAGCGGTGGCCGAGGATGCCATCGAACTCAAGTCCCTGATCGAGAAGCATTTCGAATATACCGGCAGCGCCACCGCCAAGGAAATCCTGGCGGATTGGAAAGCCAACCTGCCCAAATTCATCAAGGTCATGCCGCGCGACTACAAACGCGCGTTGGCGGATTTGGCCCTTGAGAATGCGGCCGGCAAATCGGCTCCGGCCGAAGGCGTGGGCGCTCCGGGCGCTTCCGGTGCGGTGGCTGACGATTTGATTTCGCCTGCGGCGAAGGGGAAGAATTAAGATGGGTAAGATCACGGGCTTCAAGGAAATAGATCGCAAGACTCCCAAGTACCTGCCGGTTGACGAGCGTATCAAGAACTACGAGGAATTCAGCGTGCCTCTCGCCAAGGAGGAGTTGGAATCCCAGGGCGCTCGTTGCATGGATTGCGGCGTGCCGTTCTGCCATACCGGCTGCCCGCTCGGCAATATCATTCCCGACTTCAACGACCAGGTCTACAATAGCAAGTGGCAGGCGGCCCTCAAGACCTTGCTCAGCACCAATAATTTCCCGGAGTTCACGGGACGCATCTGCCCTGCGCCTTGCGAGTCCGCTTGCGTGCTCGGCATCAACAAGCCCCCGGTGACCATCAAGAACATCGAGGTGTCCATCATCGACTATGCCTATGCGCAGGGTTGGATGAAGCCCCAGCCCCCGGCCTCCCGTTCCGAGAAGAGCGTGGCCGTGGTCGGTTCCGGGCCCGCGGGCCTGGCGGCGGCGGATCAATTGAACAAGGCCGGCCATCATGTCACCGTTTATGAACGCGCGGATCGCATCGGCGGATTGCTGCGATACGGCATCCCGGACTTCAAGCTCGACAAGAAGCACGTGGCGCGCCGTGTCGACATCATGGAGAAGGAAGGGGTCAAGTTCGTCACCAATGCCAATGTGGGCGTGAACATCCCCGTCTCCGATCTCAAGCAGAAGTTCGACGCCATCGTCATCGCGGGCGGGTCTACCGCCGCGCGCGACCTGCCCATCACGGGCCGCGACGCCAAGGGCGTACACTTCGCCATGACCTTCCTCACCCAGAACAACAAGCGCGTTGCCGGGGACAAGATCCCGGAGGCCGATGTGCTGATGGCCACGGGCAAGCATGTCGTCGTCATCGGCGGCGGCGATACCGGATCCGACTGCGTGGGCACCTCCATCCGCCATGGCGCGGCTTCGGTGACCCAGATTGAATTGCTGCCCAAGCCTCCGCCCACGCGCACGGTCGAAACGGCCTGGCCCAACCATCCCGGTCCGCGTATGCTCAGCACCTCGTCCTCGCAGGCCGAAGGCTGCAACCGCGACTGGTCGGTGCAGTCCAAGGAATTCGTCAAGGACGAGAAGGGCAATCTCAAGGGCATCAACTGCGTGCGCCTGGAGTGGAAGGGCGGCAAGCCGTCGGAAATCCAAGGCTCCGAATTCTTCATGCAGGCGGACCTCGTTTTCCTGGCCATGGGCTTCCTGTTCCCGGAGCCCAAGGGCATGCTGGAACAGCTCGGCGTCGAAAAGGACGAGCGCGGCAATGTGAAGGCCGATGCCAAGTATCGCACTTCAGTGGAAGGCGTCTATGCCGCCGGCGATATGCGTCGCGGCCAGTCCTTGGTCGTATGGGCAATCTCCGAAGGCCGTGAATGCGCGCGCAATGTCGATGAATTCCTACAGGGACATACGTCGATGTTGTATGCCAAGAATCGTTCGCTGACCGAAATCGCCGTCTAAGAGACGGTCGCGGCCTAAGAGGCCGTTCGCCGCTTAAGGAGCGGTGCGCGGGCTTAAAGGTTGGAGCGATGGAATGAAGTGAGTCCCGGGTGCAAGCCTGGGACTTTTTTTTGCGCTTGGAAAATATCTAGAGATCAGAACACCCGATAAGCCGCCGTCAGCCCGAACTCCGTGCCGCCCACGGCTTTGGTCCGCGCGGGAGTGAGGGTGAATTCCTCCAACTGTTCCGGAAAGCTCAACAGCCCGTCGAGCGTCAACCGATTCTCCAACAATCCCAGGCCGAAACCAAGATGGAAGGCCGTATAGGCCGCAGGGCTAGATGGGACCGGGTCTTCCATGGACAGGCGCGTGGGAACTTGCGGCGCGCGAATGAAGGGATCGAATTGCAGGGCCCGATAGCCGGGTTGATCCTTCGGTTCTTCGCTCCAGGTCCACCCGATGCGGAGGGCCAAGGTCATGACCTTCGGCAGGGGCAGGGCTTCCCAGCGATCCAGGTTGCATTCCGCTCCGGCCGTGAAACGGTCGTAGCGTTTCTCGATATTGCTGTCCAGGTCGAAGCTGCGGCCGGTGGTTTCCCATTCCAGGAGCAGGGACGCGCCCTCGCGATAACGGACATGCCCGCCCAGACCGAAGGATGTGGTGCCGGCCGTCCAGGCCAGGGCGGGAAGCTTGGCGCCCTTGCGGAACGGATTCTGGTTGGCCTTGATCCCCGCATAACCCTGCGCGTTTTCCGAGCGTTTGGCGAAAAGGAAGGAGGGCTCGAGAGTGAAGTCGTTCACGGAGAGGGAGTAAAGCCATTGGGTCCGGAAATCCCAATAGCCGGTCCAGAGGATGGGATATTCCACCCCGGCCTGGCCCACCTGCCGGAACTCCCCCAGGAAGCGATCCGTGCCCAGCTCCAGCGCCGCATTCCCCATGAAGGGAAACTGCTTGTCACCGCCGATATCAGCCAGGATACCGTAACGCGGAAGTGTCATATAGGCCACGCGCTCGTGCCGGTCCAAGGGCGTCTCCAGGCTGTCGAAATGCGCGGACATGCCGGTGAAGATCCCGATCTCCAGTCCCGAAATGGGGCGGCTGCCGATATCGAGGCGCAGGGACGGGAGCTCCAGGAGGACGCGGCTGGGGTCTCCCGGATATTCCATGCTCCCCAGGGCCCCGTGCACGCCGAAACCGATGCGGAAGATTCCCGAAGAAGGCCCTGCCGCCAGGTCCAGGCCGAAGCGCGTCTTGCCGACGTCCACGCTGTCCGCGCCTTTGCGGTAGTAGGATTCCGATTCGCGATTGAAATAGAGGACGGCTCCGAAAACCCCGGGCTGGAAGAATCCGAATTGCGGGATATTGTAATCGCCGTGGCTGATGCGCAGGGAATCGCCCGGGCTGGAACGATCGGAGCTCAGCAGCCCCGCGGACAGGCTCATCCGTTCCCGATGGGTCTCGAGCAGTCCCATGGGAGAGCCGCCCTGATCGTAAAGGTTGTAGAGGTCCGGATTGGAGAAGCGCGGTTCGCCCAGTGAAAGGTTCCGCAGCGAATAGTCGCCGGAAACGGATCGGTTGGCGGGCCTGACCTCGGATTGGGCGCGGCCCACCAAGGTCGCGAAAACGCTTAAGGCGATCCAGCGGGCGATGGAAGTATTGGACATGAGGATCCTCGGATGGTCTGCCCGGATATGTAGGAACTATTCAGGGAACCAGGAAGCCGATGGACCGGAATGCCCGCATTAGCCGGGAGCCGAGGCGGCGGCCTTGGGGATCGCGGACCTCCGAGGGCTTGCCCCCCTGAGAAGCCGGGGAACCGGTGAGGCCGGATTGGCGCCCGTTCCGTACCAGGATGCCGTCCGCAGGAACGATCCGATTGTCGCCATGGCTGGAGTCCGGGACGACCCAGGGGGAGGCGCTAACCTTGATCCGCAGCTTTTCGGAAACCGTGGTGGGAACAGTCCAGGCATAGGTGCCGGTATTGCCGATGGAATCGGCGGCCTTCACCCAGCCACCGCCCGCGCCCAGATCGTAGAAGAGGCTGACCTTTTTCACGTCGCCCAAGGTCTTCCAGGTGAGGGTGGCCGTGGATCCGGCCGTCAGTTTCACGCCTTGGATCGGGCTAGTCAAGAACAGCTTTTGTAGGTAATTGGGGCCGGTGGCCGGGAGCTCCATGATTTCCCAACGGCGGTAATGGACGACGGCGTTTTCCGCTTCCAAGCCTACGGCGCCGCTGCCCCAGGGCTTCTGGGTCACACCGCTGTTATCGGTGATGCGGATGTTCCAGATCTTGAACACCTCCAGGCCGTTGACGATGTGGATGGCCGTATCGGCCCCGCGAACCACCACCTCCATGTCATTCCATCTGGGACCGGGATAGTCGGCCTTATCCGGCGTAGCCTCGAAACTCCTGCCATCGCAGCCATGCTCGCAGACCTTGATGGACTTGCCGTTCGGGTCCCATCTATTCGCCGTGACCCGCGTATCGAACGTCACCTGCTGGATGGAAAAGGCGTCCCCGCCGTCGCCCTGGAGCATCTGGCATTCGATGGCGCGCGGCCAATTTCCCTTGGCCGTGGTTCCGTCGCCGCCCATGCGCGGATAGGTCTCGTCCATCGCATAGAGGAAGCCCGCATTGAGGTTGCCGGGCGCATCGAACCGGTACTGGATGCGCATCCGGTAATGGGAATAGGAGGTCCTCTGGGTGCCGATTTCTCCGCCGATGCTGGCGATCCGGATCTCGGCGCTGTCCGTTCCCGGATAGGTGATCTTGAAGGCGGGATCGATGGTGGTGGTGACCGGCTGGTTGTAGAGACGGGAGTAGAGGCTGTCGTAGTTCTTGCCGTTGAACAGGGGCACCCAGCCGGAATCGGCCTTGGTGAAACCCTGCGCTCCGGCGGATCCCATGGCCAGCGCGATCAGGGCCGTCATCCACCGTACCTTGTTCGTTGCCGTCACTTTCGAGTTACGCAAATGAGCCTCTTCCTTCGATTAGGGGAATTGATGATGGGGACGGGGTCGGAAAGGCATACGGGCGACTGCAGGTCGCACGCCAAGGCCTGGAACATCTCGACAACATGAATACCCCCGGAAACGAATTTAATCTCCCGAAGCGGAAAATAATTGGCTTATTACTGTTTACCGTGGTAAACGGAAAAACCGGCGGATTGCCGTCTTCATTGTATGGAAACGGCATCCTTTCGCGCGCTGGGGAGGCCTAAGGCGGTGGAGCGGGGATTTCCGCGAGGTAATAGAGCCACTGATCATGGGTTTCGTCCGGGGATTTCCCCGCGTCGATCTCCTTCCCGTCCAACCCCAGGATGGTAACCGCGGTCATACCCAGGTCCGCCAGGCGGCGCAGCTGTTCGGAAGGCCGGACATAATAGGTCCGGAGCCGGAATCCGCAGCCATCATCGCGGACCACGGCATGGGCCTTCGCGCGTAGTGCCGCCAGGCTGCCGTTGCATGCGAAGATCAGGGCCCGGATCAGGAGCCTGCGCCAGACGGGCGTATCCGAGTACAGGGAGGCGCTCCCCGGTCCGGGGGCTCTGCCGAGCCCGGGGACTCTGCCGAGCCCGGGGGCTCTGC
>DAINDC010000255.1:0-6144 GCA_036732085.1 Fibrobacterota bacterium
GTCCAAGCATGCCCCGGTCATGTTGCATCGGGCCGTCTTCGGATCGCTGGAACGCTTTATCGGCATCCTGATCGAGAATTTCGCCGGGGACTTGCCTCTCTGGATCAATCCCCAGCAAATCCGCATCTTGCCGGTCTCGGAGAAGTTCGTCCAAGCCAGCCAGGAATTGAACGAAAAACTCCTGGATGCCGGATTCCATTCTGAAGTTGATGTCCGGAACGATAAAATCGGGTTCAAGATTCGCGAAGGCGAGCGCGAAAAGGTTCCTTATCTGGTTATTTTGGGCGATAAAGAGATACAATCCGGGAAAATCTCGCTGAGAAAGCGCAAAACCGGGGATCTGGGTGCTTTTTCCTTAGACGAAGCCCTGGAAAAATTTAAATTGGAGATTTCGTCCCGGGGCGTAGAATCCTGACGACGTGGGCGAAAAGCCCAGACTCAACGACTTAAGAAAGGCAGAGATTGCAGCGAAGACCATTTTTTAGCGCCCCCAAAGAAACCATCCGCATCAACGAACATATCCGTACGTACGAAGTGCGTGTCATCGACGCCGATGGAAAGCAATTGGGAGTTCTCACCGTTCCCGTCGCCTTGGAAAAGGCCCGGGAAAGACAGTTGGATCTGGTAGAAGTATCGCCTACCGCCCAGCCACCGGTGTGCCGCATCATGGATTTCGGCAAGTATAAATACGAAATCTCCAAAAAAGCCAAGGCCTCCAAGGCCAAGCAGCATATCATCAAGGTCAAGGAGATCAAGTTCCATCCCAAAACGGGAGAAAATGACTATAATTACCGCCTCGTTCAGGCAAAAGAATTCCTGGACAAAGGTTTCAAGGTAAAGGCCACGGTGGTTTTCCGTGGTCGCGAAATGGCCCACATGGAGTTCGGATCCAGGTGGCTGAAGAAGATGGCCGTGGATTTGGCCGGAATCGGGTTGGCGGAAACGGGCTCCATACAAGAGGGCCGAAACGTGACCACCATCTTCGCACCGGTCAAGCATCATGTGCCCGCGGTCGCAAAGCCCAAAGCTCCTGGAGAGCCGAAGCCTGCGGGAGCGGCAGACGTTGCAGCGGCCGGGTCGACACCGAAATCTCCGGAAGTCGCGGCGCCAGAAGACGTCGAGGCGCCCGGGGCTACGGCCGACCAAGTGCAACCCTAGGTTTGTTTTCGAGTAATTAGAAGGAAGGTATATCGTGCCGAAGATGAAGACCCACAGCGGAGCCAAGAAGCGCTTCAAGCTCACCGCCAAAGGCAAAGTGAAGCGTAAGAGCGCGAACAAGAACCATATCAACGCCAAGTTGAGCCCGCAGCGTCGTCGTCGCCTCGGCAAGTCGGCATACGTAGCCAAGTCGGACGAGAAGCGCATCAAGCGCATGCTCGGTGTCGGCGGCTAACCTTTCATTAGAATAGTTTACAGGAGATAGAGAAATGCCCAGAGCAACACACCGGGTTCCATCCCGTCAGCGTCGTAAGAAAATAATGAAAGCGGCCCGTGGATTCTACGGCCGCAAGAAATCCAATCTCAAGCTGGCCAAGGAAGCCGTCGACAAGGCGCGCGTCTTTGCGACCATCCACCGCCTCGACAAGAAGGCCGCCTTCCGTTCGCTCTGGACCGTGCGCATCAATGCCGCCGCCCGCGAGCTCGGAACGACCTACTCCCGCCTGATCGCCGGACTCAAGAAGGCCGCCATCAGCCTCGATCGCAAGATCCTGGCCGACCTCGCCCTCTCCGACTCCGCCGCTTTCGCCAAGGTCGTCGAGGCCGCCGGCCTGCTCAAGACCGCCAAAGCCGCTTAAGCCGCCCGCCGCCTAAGCAGCCAAGCCATTTTGTTGAAGGCGCCGTCTCTCCAGGGACGGCGCCTTTGCTTTTTTACGCCTTCGTTTTGCTGCGCCTTTGTTTATTGCTCATTCCTATATTTGCACAAGTCAAAAACCAATCCGGACGCGGTATCCCATGCAAGCCATCCAAGACATCCGAACCCGATTCGTTCAGGACCTGAACGGCCTGGAAACCTTGCTGGACGCCGGTGCGCGTGCCGGGGAATCTCCGGCCGCGGAAGCCGCCGTCCCGACCGGGGCAACGCCGGTCACAGCCGGGGCGCCCCCGGTTACACCCTCCCGCAAATTCGAGGAACTCAAGGTCCGTTACCTGGGCAAGAAGGGCGATATCTCCGGCCTGCTGCGCTCCATGGGTACTCTGGCGCCGGAAGCGCGCCCGGAATTCGGCAAGCTTGTCAATGAGCTCCGCGACTATGCCGAGGGACGATTCGCGGCCCTGCAGGCCCGCATCGAAGAGGCCGAGATCGAAAGCAGCCTCTCCGGCGGCAATGCCGATCCCACCTTGCCTGGAACGCGCATCCCCATCGGCACCTTGCATCCCATGAGCCAGGTGCGCGAGGATATCATCGCCTTCTTCCAGGGGCTTGGCTTCGAGGTCGCCTTGGCGCCCGAAGTCGACAATGACTGGTACAACTTCGAGGCCCTGAACATCCCGCCCGACCATCCCTCCCGTGACATGCATGATACCTTCTATGTGGACGATACCGTGGTCCTGCGCACGCATACCTCCAATGTCCAGGTGCATTATATGGAGACGCACCGCGAGCCGCCCCTGCGCATCATCGCGCCCGGCTTCGTCTACCGCGTCGACAATGACGCCACCCATTCGCCCATGTTCCAGCAGGTGGAATGCCTGGTGGTGGACAAGGACATCTCCTTCGCCCATCTCAAGGGCACGCTTTTCCTCTGGGCCAAGCATATGTTCGGCGAAGAGGCCACCATGCGTTTCCGACCCAGCTATTTCCCGTTCACGGAGCCGTCCGCGGAGATGGATATATCGTGCATATTCTGCCAGGTCCGTCCCGGCGAACCGGGCGCGGGCTGCCGGGTCTGCAAGCATTCCGGATGGATCGAAATCGGCGGCTGCGGCAGCGTGGACCCGAACGTTTTCGGCAAGGTGGGCTGGGATCCGGAGAAGTATACGGGTTTCGCCTTCGGCTTCGGCATCGATCGCATCACCATGCTCAAGTACGGCATACCGGACATCAGCTATCTGACCAGGAACGACAACCGTTTCCTGAAGCAGTTCTAGGAAAGCATCCATGGAAATCAGCCTCAATTGGATCAAGAAGTACGTCGATCTGGACGCCGTGGGTAGCGAATCCGGAAACCAGGTCGAGACGATTTCCAAAGCCCTCACCTCCTTGGGTTTCGAGGTCGAAGCCTGCCGCACCCAAGGCGCGGGCATCGCCAATGTGGTGGTGGCGGAAGTGCTGGAATGCGCGCGGCATCCGGAAGCGGATAAGCTGAGCGTCTGCAAGGTCAGCGACGGGACCGAGACCTATCCGGTCGTCTGCGGCGCGCCCAATGTGGCCAAGGGCCAGAAGGTGCTGCTCGCCAAGGTCGGCGCGGAATTGCCGGGCAAGGGTCCGGGCGAGCCCGGCCTTAAAATCAAAAAGGCCAAGCTCCGCGGCCAGGATTCCCACGGGATGATCTGCGCCGAAGATGAATTGGGACTCGGGGAAAGCCATGACGGCATCCTGGTCCTCGATCCGTCCTTGCCGCTGGGATTGCCCCTGGACCGGATTCCCGGCCTTTGCGATACGGTCTACGCAATCAACGTCACCCCCAACCGGCCCGATGCCTTGTGCCATGTGGGCGTGGCCCGCGAACTCGCCGCCAAGTTCGGGAAACCTCTGCGTTACCCCATTTCCGAGCTGAAGGAAGCCGGCCCCCAAGCCGACAGCTTGGCTCAGGTGCGCTTGGACGACATGCTCGGCTGCACCTTGTATACGGGCCGCATCATCCAGGGCGTCAAGGTGGGACCCAGCCCGGAATGGCTGGTCAAGGCTTTGAAGTCCTTGGGCAAACGCAGCATCAACAACGTGGTCGATCTCACCAACTTCGTCCTGCTCGAACTGGGGCAGCCTTCCCATGCTTTCGATCTCGATAAGATCTCGGGACGTCAGGTGATCATCCGCCGCGCGGAAGGCGGGGAGAAACTGGTGACCTTGGACGATGTGGAGCGCACCTTGACCGCGGAAGACATGGTCATCGCCGACGCCAAGGGACCCATGGTCCTGGCGGGCGTGATGGGCGGCAAGGCCACGGAAGTCGATGCCGGCACGACCAATATCTTCCTGGAGGTCGCCTACTTCAATCCCGCCACGGTGCGCCGCCAGGGCCGCCGCCACGGGCTTTCCTCCGATTCATCCTTCCGCTTCGAGCGCGGCATCGATCCTTTGAACACGGCTTGGGTGAGCGATTACCTCGCGGGCCTCATCGCCAAATGGTGCGGCGGCGACACGGCGTCGGGCCAAGCGCCTCTGGTGGCCAAGGGCCGAATCACCCAGGCTTCGCCCGAGCATCCCTCCGCGAAACGCGCGGTCTACCTTCGCCCCACGCGGGCCGCCAAGCTCTTGGGCATTCCGGTCCCAACGGAACTGGCCGTGAGCCGCTTGGAGTCCATCGATCTGAAACGCAAAGAGACCGGCGACGTCCATGGCGAGGAAGCCATCGCCTTCGCCATCCCCGGATTCCGCGGCGACCTGGAACGCGAGGCCGACCTCATCGAGGAAATCGCCCGCCTCGGGGATTACAACCAGATCCCCGCCATCCTGCCCTCCTTGCCCTTGGCCTTCAAGCCCCTGCCGCCCACCGAGTCCCTGGCGAAGAGCTTGCGGCATTTCCTCCGCGACGCCGGACTCAACGAAACCCTGAACCTCCGCTTTTCCTCCCGCAAGGCCCTGGGCAAGCTGGGGCTCGACGTGAAGGATCCGCGCCAGGCCTTTGTCCCGCTCCGCAATCCCATCAGCGAAGAGTGGGAATGCCTGCCCACCACCACCTTGCCGTCCTTGTTGCATGCCATGGCCTACAACCAGAACAATCAGGAGCGCGATTGCCGCTTCTTCGAAATCGCCAAGGCCTTCTACCATCGCCCCGACGAGCGCTCGCAGCGGACGCCGGGCATCTGGGAAGAGGATGTGCTTTACGTAACGCTTAGCGGAGAATGGCCGGACCGCCGACCCTGGACCGCCGATGCCGCCAAGGCTACGGAATCCGCGCCCGTCGAGTTCCATCATCTCAAGGGTCTGCTGGAAAACCTGCTGCGGGCCGTGGGCGTGAACGCGCGCTTCGGATATCCCGGCGCTGAAACCTACCTGCATCCCTCCGAGTCCGGCACCATCCTGGCCAACTTGGGTCCTGCGCCAGCCGGCGCCGAAATCCTGCAAGGCTGGCGTCGCGGCCCCGGTTCGCAAAAGTCCGTCCGCATCGGCAACTTCGGAGTCCTGCATCCCCGAACCCAGAGCAAGTTCGATCTGAAAGGCCCGGTCCTGGTCGCGGAAATTTCCCTGTCCGGACTGCTCGCCGCCGAAAAGCGCGCCCGCAAGTTTACGGCCTTTGGCAATTTCTCCTCCTCCTCGCGTGATCTGAATCTCGTTGTCGACGACTCCCGCAAGCATGGGGAAATCCTGGAAAAGATGCCCATCGGCCGCATCCCCAACCTGCAGGAAGTCCGGCTGAATAGCGTCTACAGGGGCGCGGGCGTCCCGGAGGGAAAAAAAGCCCTCCACTACAGTTTCATCTATCGGAATGCGGAAAAAACCCTGACCGATGAAGATGTCAATAAGGCACAGGAGAAGCTCAACCAGGAACTGGCCAAGGATACGTCGATAGTGTTCAAATGAGGACGAGGCCAGCCCATGCGGATGCGAACATCCGGCTTTGCGGATGCGAACATCCGGCCCATGCGGATGCGAACATTCCATGACAGGGGCCTCGCAGGAGTTTAGTTTTTTGTTCATCGGGCGAAGCCGGTTTTATTAACCGGCCGAAGCCGGAAAAGTTAAACAGGAGAGAAAATGGACTTCAGTCAATTCGACGCGCTGGCAACAAAAGTGGAACATGCCGTGGGCATCATCGACGGGTTGAAGCGGGAGAAGGAAGCCCTCCAGGCGGAATTACACAATTCCCTGGAAAAGGCGGGCAACCTCGAAAAACTCGTGGCCCAGCGGGATGAGGAGCTTAACGAGCTCCGCAATGAGCTCAATAGCAAGTCCGACAATATCAACATGGTCGGCGAGAGAATCCGGGACATGGTGGTCCGGTTGGACACGGCCCTGGCCTGAAATCCGCCCCGGCGAGG
>DAINDC010000255.1:6154-7899 GCA_036732085.1 Fibrobacterota bacterium
GTCGGGCACCTCGTCGGCGAGGATCTCGAGCGCCCGGTCGACGCGCGCCCCGGCGAGGCTGGCAAGGCTTCGCCGCCTGATGGTATATTAAGAAAAACGGTTCCGCCGCGTCTTCTTCGACGATTCGACGCGCGGACTTTGGAGGCCGCATCAGCCCATGGGAAGTATGGAAAATTCCTACAAGGTGAATATCTGCGGCGAGACTTTCCAGGTCAAGTCCGATCAGAGCCCCCAGACCATTGAACGGGTGGCCGGATATTTGGATTTTAAAATCAGGGAAATGGGCAAGGGCGGCATCAATGTGGACAAGTTCCGCATCGTGGTGCTGGCAGCCATGAACTTGGCCGGCGAACTTTTCGAACTAAAGTCGAAGATTGAAGAATATGATAAGCAGTCGGATCAGATTCAGGAGAAAGCGAGGTCTCTGAACGCCAGCCTCGATCGGGCCTTGGACCCAGTCGGCTAACCGCCGATGGGCCTTGCGCCACGACCTTCGGCCAGGCTTCAGTTCAAAAAGGAGCTCTGTCGCACGCATCATGCGTCTCGGCTTTACAAACCTAGATCAACTAAAATGGCATTTCTGATCAACTAGCGTAGGCCCTTCAGTGGGAAATGCGAACTGGCCAGGGTCCATTAATCCTATTGATCACAAGGCCCGGGATAATGTGCGGTAAGTCGGCAGAGTTTCTTTTTCCTATTTTTTCCTTCCATGGCCATACTGCTCGATGGAAAAAAAACCGCTGAAAACATCCGCACTTCCCTGAAGGAACGCGTCCGCAAGCTCGCCGAATTCGGCATCCGACCGGGCCTGAGCGTCACCTTGGTCGGGGATGATCCCGCTTCCAAGGTCTATGTCGCCTCGAAGGATGCGGATGCCACCGAGGTGGGCATCCAAGCCTGGACCCATCGCCTTCCCGCCGATATCTCCGAAAAGGATTTGGCCGCGCACCTGGAAAAGCAGAACCGCGATCCGGCCGTGCATGGCATCCTTCTCCAACTGCCTTTGCCGCCGCACTTGCCCGCGGACAAACTCCTCAATCTCATCTCGGCCCGCAAGGACGTGGACGGATTCCATCCCATCAACCTCGGCAACCTGATGCTGGGACGCAAAGGCTTCCGGCCATGCACGCCTTGGGGCGTCCAGGTCCTGTTGCAGACCTATGGCCTGTCGCCTTCCGGCAAGCACGTGGTGATCGTGGGACGATCCAATATCGTGGGCAAACCGCTGGCGAACATGCTGGTCCAGAAGGAAGAGTTCGCCAATGCGACCGTGACCATCTGCCATACGGGCACGCCCGATATTTCCGTCTATACGCGTCAGGCGGACTTCCTGATCGCCGCCGTGGGCAAGGCCGAATGCATCACCGCGGACATGGTCAAGGAAGGCGCCGTGGTGGTAGACGTGGGCATGAACCGGATCAAGAGCGACAAGACCAAGTCCGGCTTCAAGCTGGTGGGCGATGTCCATTTCGAATCCGTGGAGAAGAAGGCCAGCTATATCACGCCGGTGCCGGGAGGCGTGGGCAAGATGACCATCGCCATGCTCCTGACCAATACCGTCCTGGGGGCGGAAGCGTCCATCTCCGATAGGACTCTGGGCTGATGGGCCAGGAAAGAACCTGGGGTTCTTGAGGCGATGGATTCGCGCTGAGCCTTGCATCGACGCGGGACCGGCTTCCGACTAGAGGGCGTTATGCACAATTTTAACGTAGCGAGGCCGTGCGAGCGGGCCGCGGCCAAGGAGG
>DAINDC010000256.1:0-6661 GCA_036732085.1 Fibrobacterota bacterium
AAACACAACAAAACCGCTGTCAATATTGAGCGAAAATACTATTCAGCAAGCCCCATTTATGTCTTCGAAATGATTGTTCAGAAATTCGTGCGGGCCCCCACCTACACGAATTTCTCACCCTATCGGCAAATATCCCTGCGGAGCCCATCTTAGCAACGGGTTTTCCAGGAGAAAACGGACTACAAAGCATTCGCCCAGGCATACTCCTTTGTTTTTAATTTTGCCCTTGGGGTTGTCCCAAAATCTGGAATTGGTCCGGGAGGCGAAATTGATGCGATTAAAAGTGGATTTGGCTGCCGCTAGCCTAGCAAGCGCGCTGGTATTAGGAATGGGGATGTCTCAGGCTCTCGCTTTTCGGGTCGCCAAGGGGGATTTTCCACGGTTTGCCGGAGTTATCGAGTGCAAAGACTCGGGAACGGCTTGCGATGGCGCGGACCAGGGATTTGTCCAGCAGGGCTTGGCCGGTGTGGGCGATTTCCTGGAGGCTTCCTCGCCCAACTTGGCCAAGGGAGACAAGGCCGTGATCGGATTTCTGGAAGGGAAGCCTTTCTCCTGGAGCCGCTATGCGGTGGACTTCCCATCGGCAAAGTCGAAATGGGTGGTGCTCAATGAGCTGACGGTGGGCGAGGGTAACCGGTGCTTCCTGACTCAGTGGAAGCCCGTCAAGGACAGTCTGGAATTCGTCAAAGTGGAACCCCGGTATTTTTCCTTGGGTCTCGGAGAGCTTTTCATCCAGGGCAAGTCCGTAATGCCGGATGGCTCCCTTCTGCTCGTCCTCAAAGGCGAAGGTTCCGATGCCGGCATCAATGTGCAGGACTATCGCTTCGTGCGTCTGCCAGCGGCTGGAGGTGGAAGCAGCGCCATCGAAGTGGATCATCGTTTGAACCGCAGCGAGATCCCCTTGCAGAAAATCCTGGATCGCCTCAATGCCGACGAAGCGGTGGAAGAAGTCCTGGATTCCTCCTTGGCCTGCGATGTCCCTTCCGGAAGAAAAGCCCCTTCAGGCGGGCCTTGGCTGCGGTGCGTCAAGTCCCATAGCCGGGTCCTGTATACCAAGGCGGGACCCCAGGAAACGCCGGTCGGCAAGGACACGGCCATGGTGGACATCTGGAAAAACATCCGGGCCAGCGCCAAAGCCGGCCACCAGAAGTCCCCATAGCTGAAGTAAGCCGTGACAAATGGGTCAAATCCTCACCTTCCGTTGACCCTTTCCGCGCCGGAGCCTTATAATGGAATCCGGCCCCTTTGCCTTAGGCTCTGGGCCCAAAACGACCGGCGCAATTGATCGGAAAGGTAGCCCGTGCCTGCCCAGGACCGACAGGAATTGAGAATCGAGAAGGGGGGCCTGGAGGCCCATCTTACTCTCGTACCCATGTCCAAGGAAACCGGCGGCCATCTGGTTCCTTCCTATTCGGAAATCGAGGTCTGGATCCGGGAGCAGGGCGTGAAGGCCGATCTGGAAGTCGAAGCCATCCGCTCCGCTTTGCTCAAGGCCGGTGAAGGCCTCACCGCCGACGCCATCGCAGCCCGGGGGCAGCCGCCCCAGGCCGGCCAGGATGGGTACATCGAATACCTGATCGACTTCGGCGGCAGCCTGGCGCCCACCACCTCCGATACCGGAACCATCGATCTCCGCGCTTCGCTCATCCGCAATGTGCAGCCCGGCGATCCCCTGGCCCTCATCCATTCCCCCACGGCGGGACTGCCGGGAGTGGATGTCCTCGGCCGTCTCATGGCCTCTTCGCCCGGCAAGGTCTGCGATCCGAAGTTGGGACCGAACATCCAGCGGTCGCCCAACGATCCCAATCTGATCGTGGCCCAGACCGGCGGGCATGCCCGCCTCCTCGAAGGCCTGCTGGAAGTCCAGGAGTTCTATCTGGTTCCCAGCGACATCGACTATGCGACGGGCAATATCGCCTTCGGGAAATCGGTCCTGATCATGGGCGACGTCAAGGCCGGGTTCTCGGTGGATTCCGGGGGTGACTTGGAAGTTACGGGCCTGGTCGAGGACTGCCAGATCCATTCCCGGGGCAAGATATACGTCAAGGGCGGATTCACCGGCCAGGGCAAAGGCCTGATCAAGGCCCGCGGGGACATCACCTTGGGTTACGTGCGCAACCAGCATGTCAAGGGAGAAAAGACCATCGTGGTGGTGAAGGAGGCCGTGAACAGCCGGCTGCAGGCGTGCCAATCGGTCACCGTCAGCGGACTCCTGGCGGGCGGCAAGGTGCAGGCGCGTTATGCCATCGAATGCCAGGTGGCGGGCACCGAGACCGGGACGCCCACCCAATTGGAGGCGGGGTACGATTTCACCGTGGTCGAGGAGATGTCGGATATCCGGTTGCAGATGGACAAGATGGGCAAGTACTCCAAGAAGCTGGAGGACTCCTTGCGCCAAATTCACGACATGGAAAGGTTGAACCGGGGACTGGAGCCCTGGGCCATCGAGCTCATGTTCGTGATGGAAGGCGGGCGCGGCAAGGTGGAGGCCAAGATCCGGGCCCTGCGGGAACGCTTCTCCGTGCTGGAAAGGCAGGCAACCGATCCCGGGCCGGCTACCATCACCGTGCATCGGAAGGCCTTTCCCGGGGTGGTGATCAAAATCGGCAAGGAGATGTTCCTGATCGACGAGCCCCTCGCGGGGCCCAAAACCTTTTACGCCAAGGACGGCGTGATCCAAATCCGCTGAACCCAGACCGATGCAGAAACCGACGCCGAATTCCTGGGATAGCCGCCGCGAGCGGGACATCCGCCTGACCATGAATGAACTCCGGGCCCTGGAGGACATGGGTTATTTCGACGGGCTGTCGGAACTGGCCGCGATCCCCGATAATTTCAAGGTCCAGAGCGTGGTCGCCGCCCAGGTCGCCCGGGCCGCGCCTTTCGTCCGCAGGGTCTCCTTTTACAAGCCCCTGGACTATCCCGTGGTGCCGGCCCTCTCCCAGTTCATGTCCCAGTTGGCCGTACGCGATAGGACCGAGACCTACAAGACCGAGACCCAGCGGAAATTCGACGAGGCGGTGGGACAGGTGCGGATCCTGTTCGGCAAGATCATGCGGGGCGAGATCGCCAGCAATGCCGTCATCCGATCCATAGTCGGCTCCTTCATGGACACCTTCATGAAGGATCGCAACCTGATCCTGAACCTGGCCTCCGCGCCCTATCACGGCCTGGACCATCTCTACGATCATTCCCTCAAGCTCTGCCTGCTCTCCCTGTCCCTGGCCTCCGCCGCCGGTTATTCCCGCACCCAGTCGATAGAGATAGCGCAAGGGGCCCTGCTCAGCGACGTGGGCATGATGCTGGTTCCCGAGCGGATCCGGCTCAAGCGGGGCACGCTCAATGAGAGCGAACTGTTCGAGATCCGGAAACATCCCATGTACAGCCTCACCTTGCTGGAGCATGTCCACGGTCTCTCGGAAGCCACCTTGATAGTCCCCTATCAGCACCATGAACGCCTCTCCGGCACCGGCTATCCGGACAAGCGCGCGGGAAATACGGTCAGCAAGTTCTCGCGCATAGTCGCCATCGCCGATGTCTTCACCGCGCTCATCAACAAGCGCAGCTACCGGGAATCAATGGTACCCTATCAGGCCATGGTCGCCGTGCTTTCCATGGGCGGCCAGGGCCTGCTGGACGGGGATCAGATCAAGCATTTCCTCCGCGCCGTCTCCATCTTCCCGTTGGGTTCCCTGGTGCGCCTCAGCAACGGGCGCATCGGCAAGGTGGTGGCGCCCAATTCCACCGAGTTCACCAAGCCCATCGTATCGGTCCTGACGGCGGAAAACGGCGCCATCTTGCCGCGGGCCTCCATCCACCAGATCGACCTCGCCCAATCCGAGGAGAAAATCATGGAAGCCTTGAGCGGGCAGGCCTTTTCCCACCACATCCTGGACGGCTTCTAGGCGATTCCCCAAGGGCAGGAGGCACTTTCGCCAAGGCCTTCCGGTAAGGCTTCAAGGAAGCCCGGCTTCTTTGAAGCCCGGCATCCTCGCCCCGCAACGGTCGGGATTTTCCGGTTGCAAGAAACCCCAAGTCTGGTATCTTTATATTGCAAATGCATCCGCTACAAAAGCACGTGTCCCCAAAAATCCTGGCTGCCTTGGTTGCGATGGCTGCGTTGGCGCTGTTTGGCTGCTTGGCCAAGGACCGTTCCGGGAAAACCCTCGGTAACGGCGGCATGACCCCACCCTGGGACTCGACGCACTTCATCCCCAAGCGGCTGGATGGCTATGTGTCCCCCGCCCCGGACAGCGTCTTCGCGGTCTTCCGGGACATCGCCGCCATCGACAGCCAGAGCGGCGAGCATAAGGATTGGCAGGCCGATCCCGATGCCGTGGACACCGTGCACATCAATCAGGTCTTCGACACCGGCTTCGCCTTCCCCCAGAATCCGGAAGCGACCATGGCTTATGGTTATGACGATTCCTTCCGCGACGACACTTTGTTCCGCAATGCCTATGGCAACGGGCTGTTCACCCAGGAACATCCCTGCGCATCCACCACGGTGCTCTCCGGCCAGTTCCTGCATCCGGCCCGCTGGTTGCGCACCGGCCTCAAGATGGATCAAATCACGGCGGCCCTGGGGAAGCCGCTCTATCGCCAGCCGGACGTGCTGCGCTATCTGTCCCATCATCCCGGCACCACCGCGACATCGGCCCTGTCCTCGGACTCAGGCGAGGAAGCGCCGGACAATGCCCCAAGCGCGGCCGATTCCGCCGGTCCCGCCACGGACTACAATGCCTACGAAGTCTTCGAAGGCGTGAACTTCTATTTCCGCAACGACAGCCTTTTCGCCGCCGTCCTGCAGCGCTCCCAGCCCTGCCACTAGGCTTGGCGGCCCTATCTGTGAATCCGCGGCGCCAGCGATGCCATCGAATTCTATAAGCAGGCCTTCGGAGCCGTGGAGATCTACCGGATGCCCATGCCGGACAACAAGGTGGGCCATGCCGAACTCCAAATCGGCGACTCGCGCATCATGCTTTCCGATGAGTTCCCGGAAATGCCGGACGCCATGATGGCAAGCCCACAAACGCTCGAAGGAACGGCCGTGGGCCTGTATCTCTATACCACGGATGTGGATGCCAGATTCCAACGCGCCCTCGATGCGGGCGCGAAAATGCTGAAGCCCATCCAGGACCAATTCTACGGGGACCGCAGCGGGACCGTGCAGGATCCCTTCGGGCATGTCTGGACCCTGTAGATGCATATCGAGGATGTCACGCAGGAAGAGATGAAGCGGCGGATGGCGCCGATGTTCAAAAGCTAGCCGGGTCCGCCCAGCCCGTTACAGTTCCCGATCGCGCCTCGACTAGGCGAGGAGGCTGCGGAGCATCCAGGCCGTCTTCTCATGCACTTGCATCCGCTGGGTCAGCAAGTCGAGGGTGGGCTGGTCGGAAACCTTTTCCGAAATCGGGAAGACGGAACGGGCGGTGCGCACCACGGCCTCATGCCCTTGCAGGAGCTTTTTGATCATGTCCTGCGCGGCGGGTACGCCGGACTCATCCTTGATGGAAGACCGGCGGATGAATTCCGCATAGGTCGCGGGAGCCGGCATTCCCAGGGCGCGAATGCGCTCGGCGATCAGATCGACTGCGAGGGCCAACTCGTTGTATTGCGTCTCGAACATGAGATGCAAGGTCTGGAACATGGGACCTGTGACGTTCCAATGGAAGTTGTGGGTCTTGAGGTAGAGGGTATAGGTGTCCGCCAATACGCGCGACAGCCCTTCGGTGATTTCTTTGCGGTCCGTCTCCGTAATGCCGATGTCGATTTGTATCCGAGAGGGAAGCAAAGCGAAGTTCATATTCGACTTTAATTTTGGGACAGTCGATCGGAGTTTGGCAAACTATAGGGATGACGTAAATGGGATGGGCCTGGGGCCGATTAATCGCTCAAGGATTTCCCGGGCAGGTCCGAAATCTAGCTTAGGACCGGATCCGGCGACCTCACCGCGAGTTGGGCCGGATGTTCCTTTACCGGAGGCCGAATGTTTACTCTCCAGACCACGGACCTTGTCGAGAACCGGCTGCGCAATCAAAGCGAGGCGTCGCTGGAAACCGCGCTGCGCCGCCTTTCCCCGTCCATGACGCGGGCCGCCGCCGAAACCGCAGGGGCCTTCTTCTGCGCCAAGACCTCGCCCGGCGCCACCTGGGAAGCCCCCCGCCTGAATGACCTGGGCTCGCTCCACTGCTCCCAGAGGAATATCGGCGACAAATTCGAAATGACGTGCAACCTGGGCGTGGAACGATCCGAATGGGACAAGCTGTTCGCCCCCAAGGAGTCCGAGCATTTCAAGATGGACGCCTTCTGCGAGATGGCCAATTGCATCTGCGGCGCCTTGTTGGCGGATCCGGGTTTCTCGGACGAGTTCGGGTACCTGATCCCCTGCGTGCCCTGCTCCGGCTCTTCCCGGTCGGGCGCCGGATCGCGCACGTTACGTGGGGCCTTCCGTTTGTCCGGCGTCCTGGTCTACTTCGCCTTCACGGTCCAGGAATCCCTGGCCGCGGTCTCCCACGATTTCCCGTTCACGGCCATGGCCTAGACGTCGACTCACATGGGCGCGCCTTCCGGCGGCGGCAGGGGGCCGCGCGCGCGGAACAGCCATTTGCGATGGGTCATCTGCAGCGGCACCACCAGCACGTTCTCCCGGTACTTGATG
>DAINDC010000256.1:6698-7879 GCA_036732085.1 Fibrobacterota bacterium
CGTGCCCGGGAAGATCAGGCCGCGGATCAGGATTTCGCAAACGTCCGGATTGTAAAGCCGCTTGGAAAGCTCGATCAGCTCCTTGCGGAGTCCGCCAATCCAGCGTTCCAGGTTTTCCATCGCGCCCACGGTGCGCTTCTGCAGGAGTACGTCCGCATCGGAGTGGTTGCGGCCCAGGCGCAGCATGCGCGCCAGTTGGTCGTCCATGTCGCGGAGGAAATCCAAATCCTGGGAATGGGCATTCAGCCGTCCGTTCTTCTCCGCGATCTCGGCTTCCACCTCGAAGTCCTTTCCCACTTCCAGAATGGTTTTGCCGCCGGCTTCGGAGCCGACATTGAAGAGGTCCATGCCTTCGCCGGCCAGGAGATGGCCGCCCAGCACGGAGTACTTGCCGTATCTCATGGTGATGGTTTTGCGGGCGAGGAGGTGGCTATTGATGATCTCGTTGAAGACCACGATATGGGAATGCGATTCGATGCGTTGGTTGTGGGGATAGCCGATGGTCACGGAACTGAGCCGGGACTTGATGATGCCGGTGCCGAGCCCGTTCACGCCGCCCTTGATGACTATGGCGCCGTCCGAACGGATGATGCTGTCTTCCACCGTCCCCACCACTTCCACATCGCCCACCGAATGGATCTGCATCCGGTTGTGGACGTCGCCGGCCACCTTCACGGCGCCGGGGAAATCGATATTGCCGGTCTTGAGGGAGACATCGCCGCTCACGTCCAGGACTTCCACCACTTCCGGAATGCCGCGCTTCACGGCCAAGCGCCCCGAGGCGGCGGCCACCAGGTACAACGGATCGAGGCCCTCTAACTCGGTATTGCGCCCGAGCTCGGCGGCGAAGGGCCTGGCCTCCGGCGGCGGGACGGGTTCACCATGGACGTTCAGGCCGGGCTCGCCGGGAATGGGGGGACGCACTTCGGCCAGGCGCAGGCCCTTGGCGACCGTCCGGAAGAAAGAGAAGTCCTTGAAATCGATGCTGCCGTCCAAGCCCGGCATCGGCACTTCGGGTTCGGGATCGACCAGCATCTGCACACAGCCATCCACGCCCGCGGTGGGCGCGCGGCCCCGGGCCACCAGCAGGCTGAGCGGGAGATGATCCTGGTTGAACTTGTCGAGCGCGGCCTGGATCTCGGCCTCGGGTAACATGCACAGTACGCCTTGATCGCGCAGGG
>DAINDC010000257.1:0-996 GCA_036732085.1 Fibrobacterota bacterium
TGCTCAAGGCCCCGAAATGCATTATGGGTATTCCGATTAACCCATTGTCCGGGAACAGGCGGCCAGTGGTGGGGTGGGGGAAGGTCAAGTCCCGGATGGATGAAATGGATGATGGGAAGGAACGATTGGTGCTTTCCCTTGCCTATGCCTTTGGGTTGCGCCCCTCGGAAATGGCCGGCTTGAAATTGAAGGATCTGGATTCCGATCGGGGGCTTATGACGGTGCGTGCGCGGAAGGGCGCGCGGGTGAGGACCGTGGCGATGCCGGCCACCTTGGCGGCGGAAATAGCCGTCTACCGGAATCATTTTCGCCCCGTCGAATATCTATTCGAGTCCAAGCAGGCGGGGAAGCCGATTGGGATAAGGGCCTTGGCGGCCGTGCTCGCAAGGGAAAATGGGGAAACAGGAAGCCGGCGCAAATCGGGATTTCCTTCGCGTACGCTTGCATTTCCCTCTGGTCAGGCAGGTTTTTCGGGGTCTGGAACGGACTTGCGGTTTATCCAAGGATGGTTGGGTCATGCGACTCCAAGCAGGATGGGAGGGGGGTAAAAGCTGAAATACATTCACCGACCGGAAGCAATCCAGTCCGGTCTATACGCGGCCGACCTCTCCGGGTCCAAGGCCAAACCCGAGCTCTGGGTCGTGGTCGTGCATTAGCCAGGGCCTTATCAGGCTTTCTCAGGCTTTCTCAGGCTTTCCAACTGAAGCCTTTCAAGGGACAGGTCGGCGGGCTTTCAACGGACAGTCTGGCGCGGTTCCTGTCTATATTTCCTGAAGACGGAAAGGGCAGAAACCGAAAAGGGCCTCATGGAAACGATGATGAAAATGGACAAGATCGATATCAAAAAGCTGCAGCGGGCCCATGACCGGCCATAATGCCGTTCCCAAGTAAAGCCTTGGGAAAAAAATACTCCCTGTCCATAGCCGTCGCCGACTACCGGGATCCGGAATTTCCAGCGGTGAAATATGCGGAGAACGATGCCGTTCGGTTCCGTGC
>DAINDC010000257.1:1006-7860 GCA_036732085.1 Fibrobacterota bacterium
TGGAAGCCCATGGATTTGCGCCGGACCGATCGGAAATTTTGCTGGGCGATGGGGCCACCAAGGCCGGCATAGAGTCGGCCCTCCAAAGCTTTTGCAAGCGGCTCAAGCCGAGCGACTCCTTGTGGTTTTTTTATTCGGGTCACGGATTCCACCGCCAAGGCAAGAGTGTGCTCATCTGCCGGGATAGCCGGTCGGAGGATTTGCCGGGCACGGGATTTCGACTGGCTTTCCTGGTGGAAACGCTTCGCAAGACGGGTTGCCCAAACCTGCGCTTCTTTCTCGATCCTTCCCATGATCCTGGGACCGCGAAAAATCCTCCGCAGGGTTTTGGGGCAGGTCTGGCCGAGGTGGAATTGAAGGCGCTCTTTACAAGCAGCTCCGGAGCCGGCATACGCAACTCCGGCGGGGGCACAACCAACTCCGGCACCGGCTTCGCTGATATTGAAATCGGTCCGGCCTTTATCGCTTGCGGCCAGGATGAAAAAAGTTTTGCCAGCGCCAGGCTTAAGCACGGGATCTGGAGCCATCATTTGATCCGGGTCCTCGAGGGCTCGGAAAAAGACGCCCTGGAAAAAGGCCATATCCTTACGGCCCAGTCCCTGCAGGCCCACTTAGAGATCGCCGTTCCCAAATCCGTCCGCAACCTGATGACCGGCACGGCCCTGCAGACGCCGCGGGTCTTTGGAAACCTGGCCAAGCCGATCGTCCTCCTGGACTTCAAGCGGATCTTCGAGGCGCGCTCCACGGCCGAAGCGGTCGAGCTGAAATCGCTGGAGCAGGCTTTCTTCCGGGGCGCGAATTCCGACAGCGTCAAGCGGCTATCCGGATGGAAGAAGGGTTTCCGCTTGCCGGATACGGCCTCGCTGGCCTCCACGTCCTTCATCCAGTCCGTCGGGTCGGAGGATCTGAAGGCGCGGTTCGATTCCTTCCATGAGCGGATCCGGAAAAACCTGAACTACAAACGATCCGCGGTCACCACGGAGGCGAGCCCCGGGACCTTCACCTGCATCACGCCGGACTTCACCTTTTCCATCTCCCTGGGCCTGGACCCGGGGTCCCCTACGCGTTACGTGGAAAGCCTGGTCCTGTCGGAAATCCGGAACCCGTCCATCGTCGCTTCGCCGGGATTCGGCGCGGTGTTCGATTCGGAATTCGACGAGGTGGTGCTCGAATATTCCCGGCCCTTCGACATCGGAAAGATCATCGACGCCATCGAGGGGATGAATAATCCCAAGGTGGGCGTGGAATATCCGCCCGATGCCAATGAATGCACCGTGGTCTTCGCATCGCTGAACATCCGGCTGCGGTTTTCCGGCCAGACCTTGGTCTATGCCTTTGCGGGCAAGGCCTTGGTCCGGAAAATCATGGACGCCATCCGGAATGCTCCCCGGGTCCTGGGCCTGGACCGCCTGCAATCGTGAGGGCAAAGACATCGCTGAACCGGTTCCATCGGATGGATGCCCTGCTCGTCGAGATCAAGGCCAAGCAAAAGCGGCGGGCTCGTTTGAAAAATAAATCCCAAATCAAAAGCGGAAGGAAATAGCATGGCCGAGGATACGACTGGACTGAAAAAACGCGATCTCATAATCACGCGTCTCTTCGATGCGTCGGTTGAACTCGTATGGAAGGCTTGGACCGATCCCGAATACGTGATGCGTTGGTGGGGGCCCGATCACTTCACTTCGCCTTCGTGCGTAATGGATTTCCGCGAGGGGGGACGGACCCTCGTCTGCATGCGCGCGCCTTCCGGCCAGGATTTCTTCAGCGTCTGGACCGGAAAATCGTGCCTTTGCAATGCATCGAATATATCCAGGTCCTAGCCGACAAGGACGGCAACAAGATTGATCCGGCTAGGGTGGGGATGCCCTCGGATTTCCCGCAAGACACGCGGGTCATACTCGCTTTCAAGTCCGTGGGCGATAAGACTGAAATGACCGTCACCGAATTCGGGTTGCCGGTAAGCCAGATGGGCACGTTCGCCGAAATGGGGATGAGGCAGACCCTGGAAAAGCTGGCCGCAGCGATCGCCGGGGATTAGTCCGGCCCGTTTGGCGTCCGCCCGTTTGACCGAAGCCTTTCACGGGGCGCGCTCAAGGTGAATGGGCGCCCCCGATTCGATTTTCAGGCCCCGCACTGCATTTTCTTATACAGATGGTTCCAGGCCGTCTGCAACTGTCCCGCTTGCGTGCTGATTTGATCCGCGGCCGAACCCACGGTTTCCCGGCCTCCTGGGACCGAACTCACCGTGCTCTGCAATTCCTGAT
Organism: Fibrobacterota bacterium; assembly: GCA_036732085.1. Lineage (GTDB taxonomy): Bacteria > Fibrobacterota > Fibrobacteria > UBA11236 > UBA11236 > Chersky-265. The sequence continues at coordinate 3,271 of DAINDC010000257.1, forward strand.
ACTTGGTGGTGACCTCCAGCAGATCGGGGCTGTTGATCTTCCCCGAAGATTTCTGCAACTCATTGACCGCGTCCTCCACCTTTATATTCGCCTCCTTGACGGCGGAAAGGGAGGTTTCCTGGGTCACCGTGGGATATTGGCGGATCGCCCCGCCTTTCTGGGTCATATTGTCGCAAAGTTTGGCCTCCGCCTCGGATTGGCTCTTCGCCGCGTTGGCTGCGGGGGAATTCCGGTTCATCAATTTCGAACAGGACGTGAGCGTCAGGAATGCGAGTGCCAATGCCGAATAGTTTACGCTTTTCATGGGGCATGTCCTTTTTGGGGTTGGGATGACCGCATATACAGGGCTGCGGGCTCTAATTGAAAATACGGATTGGACGAAGCTGCCACAAGGAGGGATTCCCCGGGTCTTTCGTTACCGTAAGCTGCCGCACCGGCGTCCAATCCTCCGGTGACGCAATTACATTTTGGGTTTTGATGCTTGTAAGGAAAACGGATCGAAAAATGAAAAAGCGGATCGCGCTCCTATTCTTTCTGGCCCCGCTCGGCGCGCATTCCGAGCCGCGCCTGGGATATATCTCCTTCGGTCCCATGGTGCACTGGAATTCGCGGAATGACGATTTGGAATTCAGTTATGGATTCGAGATCTCTTATTGGAATTACGCGAAGGATCCGGGAGAAGACTTGTTCTTCGCCAATATTCCCAACTTCAAAAAAAGAGGATATGGGTTGGATCTGGGCCTCGATTGGGGAAATGGGAAGCGGCGGATTTATTCGGAGGCGCAGTTGGAGTGGAACGGCGTAGGAGCCTCCATGGGGCCGGTCGTGGAAAAGCGGTCGGACGAACCGGGCCATGTGCTGGGATTCCAGGGTTCGGTATGGTCGCCCATTTTCTTTTTCACGCAGATGCGCTATCGGCATATCCATCAGGAGGATTACGTCTGCCTGGGGTTGTATGGAAAGCTCCCGGTCCTGGTCTCCGCGCCGAAATCCCAATGACCCAAGCGGCTTGCGCCCGACCGGCCTTCCAGGGTTATCGTTCACTTCCCGGGCGGATTTTCCCCGGCCACGGATTCGATCCAGGCCGCGGCGGCCTTGGCGATCGCCCCATCCTCCTGATGCAGATCCAAGGGCGAAGGGCTTCCCAGCAGGCCCGCCAGCGCATTGTCCGCATAGTACCTGACCAGGGGATAGGGATCGGCCAGCTCCTTTTGCACCAAGGGCAGCAGGTTTTTATTCCCGCTGCGACCCGCCAGGAATAGGGTCACGGCCAGCTCATGGGGCTTGCCCCTGCGGAGCGTCGCCTCCAGGGCATTGGTCCCCAGGTCCCCATAGAGGGTATCCAGGGCGTTACGGGCATAATGATGCGGCCACCAGCGTTCCATGGTATCCACCAGGGCGCCCACGGTGCGGTCCCCGTGGCAGAGGGCGCATTCCAGCGGGCGATCGCGTTCCACGCGGACGGGATCGGTGGGCGAGCCGATGCGATGGTAACGCCCAAGTTTCGTATCCAGGGACATGTTCTTCCGGGGCATATGGCAGTTGAGGCATAGGCCGCCCGCGCCTTCCGGCGAATGGTGCGAATGGGATCGCAGAGCTTCCGGAGTCCGGAATTGGGAGTGGCAGGCGAGGCAGACATTGTTTCCGGCGGGGCCGTCCAGACGCGCCAACTTTCTCCTTTCCGAGTCCCCATGGGCATGGGGATCATGGCAGGCCGTGCAGGTGACTTTGCATTCGCTGAGCAGCAGATCGCGGGCCTCGCCCGAATTGATTTGCGCGCCGCCGGGCAGCGAGTCTTCGCGTCCCGCGCCTTCCCAGGTCCAGGGATATCCGGTGAAGAGGACTTGGTGGCAGCGCGCGCAGGTCCGGGTGACGAGCTGGTTGTGCCTGGCTTCCGGTGCGAGGGTGGGCATGGCGATGCGCAGGAACGGGCTGCGCGGCTCCAGGCTGGTTTTGATCCGGGGATCCTGCGCATGCTCGCGGCTGCCGCCGTGGCAGGATTCGCAGCCGATGCCGATTTCGAGGAGGTCTTTCGCCTGGAAGCGTTCCCGCGTGGTCCGGAGCGCCAGGAGCGAGAGTTGCCGGGTGGTGATGGCCGGATGCGCCGGCGGCCGGTGCTGCAAAAAGGAGATCTCGGATTGGAGCGCATTCCGATAGGCGCCGGTATCGGTAATCTCCAGGACCCATTTCCGGGTCGCGGGCAGGAGCGGGTCCACCCATTTCCCCTGATAGGGCGTCGCCTCGGACCCGGAAAGTTCTCCGAACATGGTGGAAAAATAAGGCTCGGTATTGTGGCAGAAGATGCAGGCGGCGTTCCAGACTGCGCCCACCTTGAGGCCGGGACGTTCTGGCTCCATCACGGAATACCCTTTGTAACGGAAAGTCCCCGTTCCGATCATATAGGAAACCGGGAGGATGAATTCGGTGAGCGTGTCCCGTTTGCCGGCCTCCACGCCCGCGAAATCCTCGCGGTGGTTCCCGCCGATCACCTTGGTCACGCGGAAGTTTCGGTTCCCGAACTTTCGGGATTCCACTCGCATCCATTTCTTTCCGTCATGGGTCTCCAGGATGACCCGGTCCTCCTTGAAGCGGAACACATGGCCGTCGAACGGGGCATGGATGCGGGCCGTGTCCGGTAGGCGGGTCATATTGTGCATGGGCGATTGCATGAATTGGCTGTAGATGGCCTGGTGGCAGGTTCCGCAGGTTTGGGAACCGGCATAATCGTCACGGAGGATATTGCTGGCGACCGAGCCATCCGTCCGTGCCACATGCGGCAGCGCGTTCCTATACCCGGGTGCGGGAACCTGGCGGATGCAGCCGCAAAGGATGAGGAAAAGGATAAGGAAAAATGCGCAGGCGCGGCCGAGTCGGGTCACGCGATAAACATACTTGGTTTGCATCCTATCGTTCATGGCATTGCACCAAATCCTTCATGCCCCATCCCAATTGGGTTGGCTGCCTTTCGAATCCCGTCGGCATCTTGCGTTTTCCGGGAAATCGGAAGTCAAAAAAAGAGGCCGTGAATTTGCTTTTGATCCCATCTGGAATTCAACCTGGAGGGGCGTATGCTGAAATCGTACGGGAAAATCTTGCTGGCGGGACTTTTATTCGGGGCGACGGGCGGCTGGGCGGATGCGCATGCGGATTGGAAAACCTATTTCGGGCTGAACGCGGACCAGCAGAAAAAGTTCGATCAGGCCAATAAGGACAAGGCCGCGAAGGTGAAACCGCAGCGGGATAAAGAACAGCCTTCCATCGAGAACCTGCGGCAGTTGGTGGATGCCAAGGCCTCGGATGGACAAATCAGTTCCGCCTTTTCCGATATGCGGCTCACGGGCAAGTCCATCCAGGAATCGGAAGAGCAATTCCTGGACGCCGTATCCGCCTTCCTGACGCCGACCCAGGAAGCGAAACTGCTTTTGAAAAATCATCCTCCCAAGAATGCGGCCACGGCCCAACCTCCGGCGGTCCAGCCTCCCAAGCCTCCGGAAGACTCGGCGCTAAATGTGGCGAAAAAGGCGGAGGACAAGCTGGCGGCCGAGGCCTGGAAGCAATCCTTCGCCCTGGCGCCGGATCAGAAAAAGCAATTCGATGCGGCCAATAAGGCCAAGGGCCAGGCCATGAAGCAGTTGCAAGCGGATAAGGAAACGGCCCTGGAACAATTGAGCCAGAAGGTGGATGCGAAAGCCGCCGACGCCGATGTCAAAAGCTCGCTCGACAATGCCCGCCATGCCTTGGCCGCGATTCCTACCGCGGAGAATGCGTATTGGGACGGCTTGGCCGGGTTCCTTAGCCCCACTCAGCAGGCGAAATTGTATCTAAAAGGGAAGCCGAAGAAAAAGTGATGTGGAACGGAAAAGTGAAGTGGAGAAAAGTGAAGAGGAACGGGAGTCGGTTGGAGTCATTGAAGGTAAATTGGATCAAGTGAATATCCGATTGACTGGCCGATTGATCGACCGACCCAAAGCCCTCGGGCTCCTTCTGCTGACGGGCATGCTCTTTCCAGCGTTGGGAGGGGAAGCCCGGGATCAAACCCCGATCCAAACCCAAGCTCAATCTCTATCCCAATTTCAAACGCAGATTCAGGGCCGGGAAAAAAATAATCCTTCCGGCGTCTATCCTGGTTTCTGGAAGCTGAAGCTGCCGACCTTGTTAGGGGACACGGTCGATTTCAAATCCTTGCGGGGAAAATACGTACTCCTTAATTTCTGGGGCGAATGGTGCGGGACCTGCATCGAGGAGATCCCGTTCCTGATCAAGCTGAACGACCGATACGGCAAGGACAAGCTCAGGATAGTGGGGCTGATCAAAAGCGAGGATCCGGACCGGGCGCGGAAACTCATTCGGAAAAATCAGCTGGCCTGGCCCCAGATTCCCCTGCCCGAGGAAGTGGAAAGGCAATTCGCGATCCGGAAATTTCCCACCAACCTCCTGATCTCCCCGGAAGGCGAAATCGTGATGTACGGCTTTTCCCATCACTTCCAGGACTTCAAGAAGCGAATGGGGGACACGGTCTCCATGGTCCTGAAGAATGGCTCTTCGGGCGATCGAGTGGGTGATTTTGGGCCAAAAAGTCACTTGTAGGTT
>DAINDC010000258.1:0-7848 GCA_036732085.1 Fibrobacterota bacterium
CCAGGCCGAATAGTCCTCCCCACCCCGCGCCAATGCCGCCAGAGCCAACACCAGGCCCGGTATCCATCGTACACCTAGTCCAACACCACCCATGCGAACCCCCTTTGCGTCTCCGCGAACATAAGCATCCGGGCACGTCTTTCCAAGCCGATACCAAACCGGTGTAGCAGCTTCCGTGAATTTCCGAAGAAAGGTGTTTCCTGGGCGGCGGAAGTCTTTAGGCCGTTTTTCCCAGAACCAATTACGCTGGCGGATTCCGTCAAAATAGTTCAGGACCTTTCACGGCACTGGACTGGCCTTTGGAACCGCATCCAGGCGGGATCGCACGATTTGGGCAAGGCTCCCGAGTGGATAGGGTTTCTGAAGAAAGTATGGCTTCCGGCTTGTTTTTGGGATTTCATCCATCATTTCCATTCCGTAACCGGATGTGAATATGACATTCAGACCCGGTTTTTGTTGGGCGAGGTTTTCGGCCAGCTCCAAGCCGGTCATCCCCTCGGGCATGACCATATCGGTAAAGAGAAGATCGATTTCGGCCCCATGTTCGGCCCATATGGCCATGGCATCCTTTCCCGTAGCCGCTTCCATGACCCGGTATCCGCATTGCTCCAGGACGATACGGACCAGCTTCCTCAAAGGCGACTCATCCTCCACGATCAAAATGGTCTCATGGCCGGTGTACATCACGGGTTTCTCGGGTAGTTCTTCCTTCACTGAAATCGTTTCGCGGAATTCTGGAAGGAACACGCTGAAATGGGTTCCCGTCCCCGGCTGGCTTCGCACTTCAATCCATCCTTGATGCTGTTGGATGATTCCGTAAACCGTCGCAAGCCCCAAGCCGGTGCCTTTGCCGATTTCCTTGGTGGTAAAAAAGGGTTCGAACAGATGGGACAGGACTTCGGGCGTCATTCCCGTCCCGGTATCCGAAACTCCCAGGCAAACGAAGTTTCCAATGCGGGCGCCTGCATGCTTTTTTGCATGCATCTCGTCCACTTTCATAGGCTCGGAGCTAATGGTAAGCTGTCCGCCTTTGGGCATGGCATCCCTGGCGTTCACGACCAAATTCAAAATCACCTGTTCGAGCATTCCCGGATCGGCCTGGATAGGCGAAATTCCGGGCGAGTAAAAAGTCTTGATGGAGATATTTTCCCCAATCACCCGGATAAACAACTTGGCCATGTCGGCGATGATTCTGTTCAGATCCAGAATCCGGGGTTGGATGCGTTGTTTCCGGCCGAACGTCAAAAGCTGGCGCGTAAGGTTGCCGGCCGTTTCCGCGGCTCCATGGATGGCTCGCAGAGATTCCATCGATTCCCGATCCAGCTTCTGCTTTTGGAGCAGTAATTGGGTATGCCCCATCACCACCATGAGAAGATTGTTGAAATCGTGCGCGATGCCTCCGGCCAAAAGTCCGATGGCTTCCATTTTCTGCGCTTGCCGCAATTGCTCCTCAACCAGCTTATGTTCCGTGATGTCGCTGTAGGTGGCAAGGAAACAGGGCTCTCCCGCGACCTCGATGGATACCATGGAGGCGAGAATGTCCCGGTCATTGCCGGATTTGGTGCGAAATCGAACCGGCACATCACGCACGTTTTTCTGGGCGAACAGAAGGCCGCGGATTTTTTCGCGCTGCTCTTGATCGATGAATCCAATCTCCTGGGAGTTCCTTCCGATGAACTCTTGCCGGGAAAACCCCAGCATTCTGAGGTTGCTTTCATTGATGTCGAGGAAGACGCCATCCTTGGTGCGGCTGATGGACATGGGAGTTGGACTGTTATGGAAGGCTTTGGAAAAACGTTCCTCGGCCCTTTTGCGCTCGGCGATTTCCACCATAAGCTCCTCGGTCCTTTCCCGGACGCGTTCATCAAGACGGTTATTGAGATCCCTCAATTCATCCTGGGTCCGGGCAAGCGCCCGGTTCTTCGCGATGGCGGTTTCATAAGTGGAGAGTAGGAGGTTCAGGATTTGGATCCGGCCGGAAGTGATGAGGTGCCTGCGATTGGAGAAAACCACTTCGACTCCCGGCAGGGATTGCGTTTCGTCCCGGGTCGACTCGTTGGCCAGGGTGTAATCCAATTGGGACAGCAGGTGGCCTTGTTCATAGGGCTTGATGATGAAATTATCCGCTCCGCATTCCAACCCCTTGATGACATCTTCCGGATCCGATAGGAAGGTCAGCAGGATGATGGCGATGCCCTGCATAGATTCGTCCGAGCGGATTCGCCTACAAAGCGAATAGCCATCCATCCCGGGCATCAGGATGTCGCTGATGACAATCCTCGGTTTACGGCTCCGGAGGAATTCCAAAGCGGACTCTCCGTCGAGGGCGGTGGAAACCGCGTAGCCATTGCACTCAAGGATGTGTTTGAGCTGTTCCGCCTGGGTGCAGCTGTCCTCGACGATCAAGATTTCCGTTTTCGCAGGATCGCCATTCCTTTTTCCGGCTTCGCCGTTTGGCCCGCTCATGGCTTCCCCCCGAGCAATCTTTCCATGGCCGCCGGGATTTCCGTCAAGGAAAGGACGTAGGACGCGGCTCCGATCCGGATTGCCTCTCCGGGCATTCCGTGCACGATGGAGCTTTGCACATCCTGGGCGATGGTGATCGCGCCCAGCGAATTCATCCGCTTCAACTCCTCGGCGCCGTCGGTTCCCATTCCGGTTAGGAGGATGCCCAACGCGCGATTACCATAAACTTCGGTGACCGACCCGAACAAACGGGCCACCGAAGGGCGCAGGCCGTTGACGGGTCCGCTTCCGTCGAGGCGGATATGGCCTCCCGGTCCGATGAGCATATGGAAGCCGTCGGGCGCAACGTAGACTTGTCCGGGCTGGATCCGTTCTCCGTAGCGAGCGAGACGCACGGGAACGCCCGCTTCCCGCGACAGCCATTCCGCAAATCCCTCTGTGAAGCCATCTGCCATGTGCTGGACAATCAGAACCGGAACGGGCAAAGCCTTGCGAAGGCCCGAGAATAAGGTCCGGAGGGCCATGGGCCCGCCGGTGGAGGCCCCGATGGCAACCACTTGAATCGGTTCGGGCGGCCGCCCCACGCCCGTAGGTAACACGGTTGTTACTCTGGCGGGGACGTGTCGCGCCCACCTTTTGACAACCTTGACCTCGGCGAAGGCCTTGACGATCCGGATCAGATTTTCCACGTCGACGCGATCCTCGGGCCGGTCCGAGTTGCCGGGACGCGCAATCAGGATCAAGGCACCCGCTTCCCTCGCCTTGAAAACGGCCGCGACTTCCTGGCTGTCGCGGGTCCCACTGACCATGATGATGGGAGTGGGCTGCGTTTGCATGATCTCCTGCGTGGCCTCGAAACCATTCATGCCCGGCATGTTCACGTCCATGATGATAATATCCGGTTTTTTCCGGTTCACGATTTCGAGAGCTTGCTTGCCGTTGCCGGCTATCCCCACGACCTGGATTTCCGGATCGGAGTTGAGGAGCAAGACCAGGAACTCACGGGCGGTGGGCGAATCATCCACCACCACCACGCCGATTTTCCGCCGCTCTTCGGTCATAGGAATCGCTCCAGGATATCCGTGAAGTCGCTTTGATCGAAACGGCTCTTCAGAAGATAAGCATTGGCTCCGGCTTCCATTCCCCGCGCCCTGTCTTCCTCGGATTCGAGAGCGGTGATGAGGAGGACGGGAAGGCTCGACAGATTAAGGTCGGATCGGATGCTGGCGGTGAGAACGAACCCATTCATTTTGGGCATGTCCACGTCGCTCACGACGGCGTCGATCGCGCCGGATTTCAGTTTGGCCAGCGCATCAATCCCATCCACGGCCGTTACCACCTGGTATCCGGCGCTCTCCAGGATGCTCTTCAGCAGAACGCGCGAGGTCAGGGAATCTTCCACGACCAGAATGGATTTTCCCCCTTGATGCGGCTCTTCCTTGGGCTCGACATCCTGGGCAGGCGATTTCAATGGAACCGGCCTTTGCGCGCGACGATAGAGCGGGGCGGATTTCAAGAGATCGGCTATGTTCAGGACCAGCACGGTTTTTCCGGTTCCGAGGAGAGCCGCTCCGGCGATATTCCTGACACGGGAAAGCTGCCGCCCCAGGCTTTTTATAAGGATTTCCAACTCTCCCTCGATTTCATCGACGCGGATGGCGATGGTTTCGTCCCCAATCCCCAGCACCGCGATTGGAAAACCCCGTGAGGAATCGGAAGCGTGCATGGACGCGGGAAGCGCAAATATTTCCGATAGCAGGAACAAGGGAACCAATCTGCCGTCCATCAGGAGAGCTTCCTGGTTTCCAAGACGCATGAGGTCCGCGCTTCGCACCCTGGCGACTTTCCGCACATTGGCGATGGGGGCTAAAAAAAGTCCATCCTGCACGCGGAGCAGCACCCCTCGAAGGGTCGCCATCGTCATCGGCAATACCATCTGGAAAGCGGCTCCGGGAGCCGAAGAAATTTTCAGGGAAATGGCGCCGCCCAACCTCTCGATTTTCTCCTTGACGATGGCCAGCCCCAAGCCCCTTCCCGTAAGCTCGGTGACGTCAGGGGTGGTTGAAATTCCGGAAAGGAAAATCAGGGAGAGCGCTTCCGGCCCGGTCATTTTTTCCGCAGCCTCCCGCGAGACGACGCCTTGCTTGATGGCCGCGGCCAGAACGCGCTTGGGTTCGAACCCGACGCCGTTGTCCGAAAACTCCACCGCAACCCGATTGCCTTCCAAGGGGGATATCGAGATGCGAATCAGCCCGCGGGCCGGCTTCCCGGCGCTCAATCTGACTTCCGGTTTTTCGATGCCGTGACCGATGCTGTTCCTGAGCAAATGGATGAAACAATCCTTCGCCTCATCCAGGATCCTTTTCTCCACTTCGATGTCCCCGCCTTCGATCGATAAATCCACTTCCTTGCCTTGATCCCGGGCGATCTCACGCGCGATGCGTGGCAGCATGTCCAGCACCGATGAGAAAGGGAACATCAAGGTCCGCTTCATGTCCTTAAGCAGCATGTCCGTGGTTTTTTGCAAGAAGCGCAGGTTGCGGTTCACGGATTTCCGCAACGAATCGAGTGCGACTTCCATGGAACCCATCAGGCCTTGGTTCCATTCCGTGAATTCAACCAAGCGGAATGAATTTCCCCGGGACTTTTCGCTTTCTCCTCGCCCACTCTTGATAGCCGCGGCTTTCCGGACGGCCCGCGCGTCAGGACGGATCCGCCCCCAGGATCGCGTCCACGACGACACCATCGCTTGTAATCCTCCGAGGTCGGAAGCGATTTGATTTTCCATATGCTGGAAAGGCACGAGTTCTTCGGCTTGCATGAGCAAGGCGTCGAGCTTGGCCTTGGGAATCCGGATCGTTTCATTCGCCGCCGCCCCAGTGAAACCTTTTGCCGCCGCATCCGGACTCTTCGCGTCGGCCCCGGGTTCTCCCAATGCGACGGATAGCGATTCCAGCAAACGGATGGTTTCATGGAATTGATCGAACAATGCGGAAGAAAAAGCGGCGCGGCCTTTTTGAACATCGGAAAGGACGCCTTCCAGATTTTGACACAGCGTTTGGATTTCCAGCGATCCCACCGAGCGCGCCGCTCCTTTCAAGGTATGGGCTCTTCGGAGGAGCGCTTCGGCAATGCCGTTTCTTTCGGCCCCGGGCGAGGATTTTTCCAGATCGAGAACGCCTTGGGAAAGAGCCTGGACATGGTCCTGGGATTCGACCTTGAAGATCTTGATCAACCGCCGCAGAAAGGTGTCGTCGCTTTCGTTCATCATCCTAGACCTTATATTGCTCCACCATCTCCTTCAATTTCTGCCCAAGGCCGTGGATGTTTTGAGCCGCCGTTTCCGATTGCCGGGTTCCGATCACGTTTTGCGAACTCGCCTGTTTGATATTGTCCATGGCCGATCCCACTTGATCCAATCCGAATAATTGCTGCTGGCTGGAGGCCGCTATCTGGATGGCCGCCTGGGCGGCATCCGCCACGATATCGGCCAGGCTCCGCACCGACTGCCCCGTCTCCGCCGACTGCTTCAACCCGATTTCCACCGCATGCGCCACCTGATTGGCGGCCGTCACGGTTTCATTGATGCTTTTTTGGATCTCGTTCAAAATGCTTCTCACTTGCGAGGTCGCATGTTTGGATTGTTCCGCGAGGTTCTTTATCTCTTGCGCCACCACGGTAAAGCCCTTGCCGGTTTCACCCGCCTTCGCGGCCTCGATGGCGGCATTCACGGCGAGCAAGTTGGATTGTTCCGCCAAGTCGTTTACCGATTCGATGATCTCCCCGATGGCCTGGCTTTGCTCGCTCAATTTCTCCGTGGTCTCGCCCACGGAATCCATTTGATCGCGGATTTGGTTCATGACTTCCATGGAATCATTCACCGATTTCCTTCCGGTTTGGGCGACCTGGCTCGCCTTCTGGGCGCCTTCGGAAACGGCCCTGGCCTTCTGGTTGGCCACCTGCGCCGTTTGCTTGACCTCCTCGACCGTGGTGGTGGTCTGAGTGATGGCCGTGGCGGACTGCACGGCTCCCGCGGCGACTTGGGCCGCGCCCGCCAGAATTTCCGTGGCGGCGGAGGCGAGGACGTTGACGCCGCCTCGGATTTCCGAAGTGATGCGCCTAAGGTTGTCGATCATTCCCGAGAAAGCGACGGCCAGGACGTCTTTTTCCGATTGGGGTTTGACGGAAGGAGTCAAATCTCCCGCGGAAATCTTTTCCGCGATGACGGCGGTTTGCTTTAAGGAGAGGGCCATGCGCTCGAAAGCCTGCTTCAGTTTTCCCACCTCATCTTTTCGATCGGCGCCGGTGGAAACGAAGGACAGGTCTCCGGTGGAGATTTTGAGCGCGGCCTGGGTGACCTCATCAAGCGGCCTGGCAATGGTTAATTGCATAACCAGGACGATGAGCATGCCCAGTACGACTGCAAGGATGCCGGCCGAAGTGAAGAGCTTCAGATTGAAGGCAATTTTTCGTTCCGATTCGGCTTCCATTTTATTCATGTCACCGTCGATTTCCCGGCTGATTTGCAGGGCCAAATCCCGGCCGCCCTCGAAGCGATTTTTTTGGGTGCGCAGGGACAGATTTCCGGCCTCGTCGCTCTTCCCGCTGTCAATCAAGGCGAATATCTTCACGCGCTGTTCCATGAAAGCGGAAAGCAACCGATTCATTTCCACGGCCTTCTCCGCATAACGGGGCTCGCCCTTCAAAAGCTCCGAAATCTCCCGCAACTGGTTGAGGAAATTTTTGTCGCCTTCCCGGACTTCCGCTTCGAGACCCTTGACGTCCTGTCTGGGAGCCGCGGCAATCAATTCCAAAATGTCGGCCCGTCGTTGGTTCAAGTTCGCTATCAGCTCCAACAATCCGCTTTGTTGCACAAAACCCTTTTGGATAATCCGATTCTGAAAAGTCTGGATGGAGCGCAGGTTCACGAAGGCCATGGTAATCACGGCGAGAATCAGGAGGACAAGCGCTCCAAGCCCCAGGGATAGTTTCGTCTTGGTGGAAAAATCAAGAAACCATTTCATGGGTCGCCTCCCTTTAAGCCGTTTCCTCATGCACAAGAATGGATTTATCCATTAAAATCCGATCTCCATCCAGGAGAATCAAACCGTCCTTGCCGACGCCCCGCAAGAAGCCGCCCTGCAAGCCCGATACCACGGGAGGCGGAGGTTTCAGTTCCTCAGGTGTTACGTAGCGGATGCCTAGAACCGAACCGGCGGCGATCCCGAATTCCATTTCCGCGTTGCCGATGAAAATGACGGCTCCGTCCGGGTCGTTGCTTTCCGCCGGTGGAATTCCGAACAGTTTCCGGAAATCGAGGACGGAATAAAATGGCTCTATCCGGATTTCCCAACGAGCTTTTTTGATCTAGACCAATGGACA